>JBAQKU010000615.1:0-42354 GCA_049301315.1 Telluria sp. | reverse complement strand
TTCAAGAAGGCCGGGCTCGACGTGGAGCTGAAATCGTTCGTCCAGTCGAATCAAAAATACGACGCCTTCAAGGGCGGCGCGGTCGATATCGACATCAACATGGGCGCCATCAATGCCGGCCAGCTCTTTAGCAGCGGCGTGCCCATGCACGTGCTGCGCGCGGTCACGCCGGCCGACATCTGGGCCGTGGTGGTCAAGAAGGAATCGACCCTGAGCAAGCCGGGCGACTTCAAGGGCAAGCGCTTCGGCGTGGTCTCGCTCTCGGGCACCAATTACGGCACCACCTACCTCGCCTTCAAGACCGAGAACGTGGACCTGATGCGCGACGTGAAGGTGTCCACCCTGCCGCCGTCGGCGCTGGTCACCGCGCTCGAAAAAGGCGAAGTCGATGGCGCCACCCTGTACGAGCCGTATCTCACCAACACGCTCAAGAACGGCCGCGTCAAGATCGTGTTCCGGCCGGGCGACACCTATCAGAAAGTCTTTGGCGAACCGTTCATCGGGCTGGTCATTTCCGCGCGCAAGGATTTTGTGGCGGCCAACCGCGAAGCCGCGAAAAAATTTGTCGCAGTCATGGAAAATGCCCTGGCATCCTTGCCGGACAACCTGGACCGCGCCTCGCACACCTTTGTCGAGGTCTTCCCGGAGATCAAGAGCACGCCGGCCGACATCAAGGAGATGCTGATTCCCTATGTGCCTAACATCATCGCCTCGCGCAACGATCCCGCATTCGTGAAGAAGGCGCAAAACCTGTACGACCGCCTGCTCGAGGCGAAGCAGATCAGGGACCCGGTCAAGGCCTCCGAATTCTGGATCAGCCTGTAAGCGCCGGAGCGTATCATGACGGACTTTTCCATGGCGGCGCCGGCGCCGGCCACTGCCACGCAGCCTTCGCATCTGCAGCGCAAACTCAAGCGATGGGGGGTGGCCGCGCTTCCCTTCGCGATCCTGGCCATCGTGTGGCAGCTCATCGCACTGACCCAGCCGGCGTATGTGTTTCCCCCGCTGGGAACGGTGTTTCGCACCATTTATGAACTGGGACAGGACGGCGTCTTGCTGACGGCGACCCTGTCCACCCTGCAGTCGGTGGCAATGGGCGCCGTGCTGTCGCTGGTGCTCGGCACGCTGCTCGGCTTTGCGCTGGCGCGCTACGAGCTCGTCACGGCGCCGCTGCTCAACTTCACCCAGACCGTGCCCTATGTGGTGTGGGCACTGATGTCGCTGATCTGGTTCGGCCTGACCAAGTCGGCCGTCGTGTTCACGATCCTGGTGGCCTCGTTCCCGATCGTCTCGTACAACGTCGCGGCAGGCCTGAAGAACGTCGACCCGAACCTGCTCGGCATGGCGCAGTCGGTGCGCGCGAGCCGCATCATGATCCTGCGCCATATCGTCTTTCCCAGCCTGACTCCCTACCTGCTCAGCGCCAGCCGCACCATGCTCGGCATGTGCTGGAAGATCAGCGTGCTGGCCGAGCTGTTTTCGGGCGGGAGCAGCGGCGGCGGGGTTGGCTACAGCCTGTTCGCCGGATGGGAATTCAGCCGGCCCAACGAAGTGTTCGCATGGACCGTGTGGCTGGTGTTCCTGATGATGCTGTCGGACCGGGCCTTCATCGTGCCGGCCGAAATGCTGGCAACCCGCTGGAAGAAACCCTGAGGCGCCGCCATGAGCCATATCGAAGTGAACAATCTCACCAAGACCTTCGACACCCGCAGCGGTGCGCTGAAGGTGGTCGACGACATCAGCTTCAAGATCGCGGAGGGCGAATTCGTGTGCCTGCTCGGGCCTTCCGGATCGGGGAAATCCGTCACGCTCAACTGCATCGCCGGACTGCTCGAGGCGAGCAGCGGGCAGGTCAAGGTCGACGGGGTGTCGGTGCGCGAGAAACAGCCGAATTACGGCTACATCTTCCAGCAGGCCCGCATGCTGCCCTGGCGCACGGTGGAGGAAAACCTGCTGTTTGCGCTGCGCGCCGAAGCAGGGCGCCCGGTGCCGGACGAACGGCGCCGCATCGCCGAGGTGCTGGACCTGGTCAACCTGACCGGCTACGAAAAATTCTACATGCACCAGATTTCGGGCGGCATGCAGAACCGGGTCGGCATTGCGCGCGCCTACATCCGCAATCCCGACCTGCTGCTGATGGACGAACCGTTCGCCGCGCTCGACGAAATGACCGCGCGCAAGCTGCGTGCGGAGCTGGTCTCGGCCTGGCTGCGCGAGCGGCGCACGGTGGTGTTCGTGACCCACGACATTGTCGAGGCCTGCTACCTGGCCGACCGCATTTTCATCTACACCCCGAAGCCGACCCGCATCGCCTCGATCATCGAAATCGACCTGCCGCGTCCGCGCATCTACGGCAGCGGCGAGCTGCACGATATCGAAGCGCAGGTGCTGGCGGTGTTCGAGAAATCGTTAAGCGAGTTCGCGGCGCACGCACCGGAGCCCATGTGAGTGCGGCGGCGTAGTTCAGGGACGCGCGTGGTCGCCCAGTTTTTTCTCGAGCTGCTCGATCTCGGTCCTGAGTATCGCGCCGATTTCCCTTTGGCGCTCTTCGGTCATGCGGCTCGTGATCGCACCGACGCTGATCGCAAGGAAGGGCTCTTCGGAGCGGCTCTGGATCGCCATGCCCACCGAGGTCGCGCCCGGCGTCACTTGCGCGTCGTTGATCGCATAGCCGCGCTCCTTGCAGCGTTTGAGCATGCGCATCAAGGTGGGAACCGTCAGGTTGTTATAGGCCGACAGGCGCAGCGCATTGGCGGAAAGGATCTTCTGGGTGGCGTCATCGGGCAGCGACATCAACAGCGCAAGTCCACCGGCGCCCACCCCCAATGGCCTGCGCGTTCCCACGTCCAGTGTCAGCGTCCGGATCGGGAACGAGCCTTCGGTACGGTCGATGCACACCGTGTCGAAGCCGCTGCGTACCGTGAGAAACACCGTATCGCCCGTGATTTCCGACAGCCGCACCAGCGATGGATGACACAGGTCGCGCACATTGAAACTCGAGGAAGCGGCCAGACCCAGTTCGAAAATCAGATGGCCGAGGAAATAGCGGCGCGTCTCGGGATCGCGCTTCACCATACCTTCGGTGATCAGGCATTTCAGGATCCGATGCGCGGTCGGACGTTCCAGCTCGGCGAGCCGGGAAATGTCGACCAGTCGCAAACCGGTGCTGTTGCGCGACGCGATCATGCGCATGACTTGCGCAGCACGCTCGATACTTTGCGTGCCGCCGCCAGTCTTCTCGTTGACTGTATTCATTCGGGGCCCCTCGATGTTCACATATTGGAATAAAATATGTGATGCGATTGTTGTCAATCTACATTTTGCTTGCTAAAGTCCATTAAATCAAGAGGAGTTGATGGAAAACAGCCCATCTTTAGCGTTCACATGATGGAATAATGACGCAAGCACTGCGCTGGAGGAGATCTTCATGGAAGACCAGGTGATTTTAGTCGACGAGCATGACCGCGAGACTGGCATGGCGGGGAAAACCGCCGCCCACCGATACGGCTGGAGGCACCGGGCGCTGTCCATTTTCCTGTTCGATCGGGCGGGACGGGTCATGATGCAGCAGCGCGCCATGAGCAAGTACCACTCCGGCGGGCTTTGGAGCAACACCTGCTGCAGCCATTCGCGGCCAGGGGAAAGCATCGCGACCGCCGCGCGCCGCCGCCTGCACGAGGAAATGGGCATCGATTGCGAGCTGTCCGAAATGTTCAGCTTCGTGTACCGTGCCAACCTGCCCAATGGCCTCATCGAACACGAATACGATCACGTCTTTTTCGGGCGTTATGACGGCGAACCCGTTATCAATCCCGACGAGGCGGATGACTGGAAATGGATGACAATGAGCTCGCTCGGGGCCGATATTAAAAAACGCCCGGACGCCTACAGCTACTGGCTTGCGGCATGCCTGGACAAGGTCCGGGTCCACAGCGCTTCTTATGGCCAGGAGTCCGTCTGTAGCGAGTAACATAGAGGCACTCCAGCCAGACAGACCGGAACACGATGTCCGACACCGACTTGCGCACCACGATCATGGCCTACCTGGCCAGCCATAATGTCGTCACGCTTGCGACCCAAGGTCCCGAGGGGCCTTGGGCGTCCGCGGTTTTCTTCGTCAGCGACGATGTGAACCTCTACTTCCTGTCGGCGCCCACCACGCGCCACTGCCGCAACCTCGAGGCCGACCCGCGTGCCGCGGCCACCGTGCAGGAGGATTACAGCGCGTGGAAGAACATCAAGGGCGTGCAGATGGAAGGGCGCGTGACGCGGCTGGGCGGGATCGACAGCGCGCATGCGGCCAGCCTGTATGCGCGCAAGTTCGCCTTTGCCGATCCGGCCCGGGCAGGCGCCGCGATCGCCGCGGCGCTGGCCAAGATCTCCTGGTACAAGCTGGAGCCGGCCGCCGTCTACTTCATCGACAACTCGCTCGGGCTGGGCCACAGGGCGCAGCTGGACCTCAGCGCGAAGTAGGGTCGAGCAGATGCCCCATGCGTTTTGCCTTGGTGTCGAGGTACACCGCATTGTGCGGGTTGCGGCCGGTCTCCAGGCTCACGCGCTCGACGACGTCGATACCGAGCTCGGACATGGCCTCGAGCTTGGCCGGGTTGTTGCTCATCAGCCGTAAGCGGCGCACGCCGATGTGGTCGAGCATGGTCCGGCACATCGCGTAATCGCGTTCGTCGGCAGCGAATCCCAGCCACAGGTTGGCGTCCACCGTATCGGCTCCCTGGTCCTGCAAGCCGTAGGCCCTGACCTTGTTGTGCAGGCCAATGCCACGGCCTTCCTGGCGCAGGTAGAGCAGCACGCCCCTGCCTTCGGCGCCGATGCGCGCCAAGGCGCCGCTCAACTGACTGCCGCAGTCGCAGCGCTGGCTGAACAATGCGTCGCCGGTCAGGCACTCGGAATGGATGCGGGCCAATACCGGCTCGCCGTCCGCCACGTCCCCCATCACCAGCAGCAAATGCTCCTTGCCGGCGGCGTCCTCGAATGCGTGCAGGCGAAAGCTGCCCCAGGTCGTGGGCAACTCGCATGACGCCACGAACCGGAGCTCCGCTTTCGCCGCGGGATGCCCCGCCAGCGAGGCGGCTGGTTCCTGGTCTTTCATTACGGGCTCGAACAACATGCTGTTCTCCACTCTAGTTGACTGCCGGGTTTTCCAGGACGACGCGCATCGACAGGTCGGCCGCCTTGACGTCCTTCGTGATGCTGCCGATCGAGATGCGGTCAACCCCGGTTTCCGCGACTTCGCGCAGGTTGGCCAGGGTGATTCCTCCGGAAGCCTCCAGCTCCGCGCGCCCGGCGCTGAGCGCCACCGCCATGCGCATTTGCGCCACGCTGAAATTGTCGAGCAGGATCAGCTTCGCGCCGGCGACCAGCGCCGCTTCGAGCTCGGGACCGTCTTCCACCTCGATCTGCACCCAGATGCCGGCCGGAGCGACCGCTTCGGCCGCACGCAGGGCCGGCCCGATTCCGCCAGCCACCGCGATATGGTTTTCCTTGATCAGGATCCCGGCGAACAAGCCCATGCGATGGTTCGATCCGCCGCCCACCCTGACCGCGTACTTCTGCGCCGTGCGCATGCAGGGCAAGGTCTTGCGCGTGTCGTAGATGCGCGCAGACGTGCCGGCAATGGTGTGCACGTACTGGCGCGTCGCGCTGGCCGTCCCCGACAAGGCCTGCAGGAAGTTGAGCGCGGTGCGTTCGGCCGTGACCAGGGCACGCGCGTTGCCGCGGATTTCGCACAGCGCCTGCCCGGGAGCGACCAGCGTCCCCTCCGGCACCAGCCAGCGCACCTCGGCATGTGCGTCCAGTTCGTGGAAACACTGCTCGAACCACGGCCCGCCGCACAACACCGCCGCTTCGCGGCTGATCACGGTGGCGCGCGCGATGCAATCGGCCGGGACCAGCATGGCGGTGAAATCGCCGTCCCCGATATCTTCCTGCAAGGCCATGCGAACAACCGATCCGATATCGGCGGGCAAAGCCCCCCAGTCCCCGTCCTGCTTCATGCGATTGCTGTCGAGCGTCATTTCTTCCTTACCTTTTTTGGTTTGTCCCTTCCAGATCAGCAATAACACCGTAGCCATATTATGGACTTAATAGATATCATGGTTTTCCAAATGGACTGTTCCTGCGGTTAAATTAAATAATATAATCAATTTACTAGTGGTAAATTTATCGCACAATCCTGGCATCAACAAGATACGGAGTTTTATTTTTCTTCCACACTGTGGAATAGTCGTCAACCGAACGGACTGCACACCATGTTTACTGGAATCGTCGCCGCTATTGGCACCATCACTTCCCTTACCCACGCGGGCGAGCAGGCCGCGGCCGGCGTTCGCCTGAACATTCATGCGGGCGGCCTGCCGCTGTCCGATGTGGCCATTGGCGATTCGATCGCCCTCAACGGCGCCTGCATGACGGTGGCCGCCAGGACCGAGGACAGTTTCACCGTGGACGTCTCGCGCGAGAGCCTGAACCGCACCGCCGGCCTCGATGCCCTGGGCGAAGTCAACCTGGAAAAGGCGCTGACGCTGGCCGACCGGCTGGGCGGGCACCTGGTGTCGGGGCATGTCGACGGGGTCGGGAGCGTGCGGCGCTTCGCTCCGGTGGCCGAATCGTGGGAACTGGTGCTCGAGGCGCCGCGCGACCTTGCAAAATACCTCGCCTACAAGGGCTCGATCGTGGTCAACGGCGTATCGCTCACCATCAACCGCGTTACCGACACGGCCGGCGGATGCGAAGTGTCGATCAACCTGATACCGCACACGATCGAAGTGACCACCCTCAAGCACCTGAAAGAGGGCAGCCGGGTCAACCTCGAGATCGATTTGATCGCGCGTTATGTCGAGCGGATGCTGTCCTTGTCCGGCGCCGCCTCTTAACCCCATCCAGGAGACAGCTCATGTTAATGTCAAACACCCAAGAAATCGTCGCTGAATTGCGCGCCGGGCGCATGGTGATCCTGGTCGATGAGGAAGACCGCGAGAACGAAGGCGACCTGGTGCTGGCCGCCGAATTCGTCACGCCGGAAGCGGTTAACTTCATGGCCAGGTTCGGACGCGGCCTGATCTGCCTGACCCTGACCGAAGAGCGCTGCGATCTGTTGGACCTGCCGATGATGACAGCGCGTAACGGCACCTCATACGGCACCAACTTCACGGTCTCGATCGAAGCGGCCGAAGGCGTGACCACCGGAATTTCCGCAGCCGACCGCGCCAAGACCATCCAGGTGGCGGTGGCCAAGAATGCCAAGGCGTCCGACCTGGTCCAGCCGGGACATGTGTTTCCGCTCAAGGCGCAAAAAGGCGGCGTGCTGATGCGCGCCGGCCACACCGAGGCCGGCTGCGACCTGGCCGAACTGGCGGGGCTCACGCCAGCGGCCGTCATCTGCGAAATCATGAAGGACGACGGCACCATGGCGCGCCTGCCGGACCTGATCGACTTCGCCAAGGAGCACAAGCTCAAGATCGGCACCATCGCCGACCTGATCCACTACCGCAGCCAGCACGAAAGCATCGTCGAGCGGGTTGGCGAGCGCACCATGCGCACCACCCACGGCAGCTTCAAGGCGATTGCCTACCGCGACAAGCCGAGCGGCAGCGCCCACCTGGCGCTGGTGCACGGCGACATCAGCCCGGAGCGCGAAGCGCTGGTGCGTGTGCATCAGCCGGTGTCGCTGCTCGACCTGCTCGAAACCCAGGCCAGCACGCACTCCTGGAACTTCGCCGCCGCGATGGACGCGATCAAGGCGGCCGAATGCGGGGTGATCGTGCTGCTCAACTGCGAGGAATCGGCCGAGCAGATGTTCGGACAGTTCGCGGCCCTGTCCTCGCAAGAGGCGCAGCCCCCGGCGCGCATGGACTTGCGCACCTATGGCATCGGCGCGCAAATCCTGAAAGACCTCGATGTCGGCAAGATGACGCTGCTGGCGCGCCCGAGGAAAATGCCGTCGATGGCCGGCTTCGACCTGGAAGTGGTCGGATACCGGGCCGCGCCGCCTGCGCGCTGATCACACCATCTTGCGCGAAGGCGGAACCCGCCGGTTCGACTTCAGTTCATCCTGTTCGAGGTTCGCGATGATGGTCAACAGCATCCGGCGCGCCTGGGCCACATCCTTGGCCGACATGCCGCCGATGGCGGCCTGGTTCAGTTCCTCGGCCAGCGGAATGAGCACGTCCTTCAAGGCCCGGCCTTCGGGCGTGAGGAAAATGCAGATGTTTCTCTGGTTGCCGGGAAGCTTGCGCCGTTCGATATAGCCGAGCTTTTCCATCGCCTGCAGGGCATTGTAGGCGGTCGGCTCGCTCAGGCCGGCCAGTTCGCTCAAGTCGCGCTGCGTGATGCCGTCGCGCTCCCACAGGATACGCAGGAACGGCCAGTGTCCGATCGATACCGAGTGGTCCATCAGGCGGATCTGCAGGCCGCGCGCCATCAGCCGGCCGGCATCCTTGATCAGGTGGGCAAGCCGGTCATTGGGTACCGTCTCGCGCCAGTTGCGCGCTCCCGCCAGCAGCTTCTCGTCGCCTTTGGCCATGTGGGGAAATGCGGGCGGATGCTTAAGGCGCAAATTCCAGATTGCGGCGCACGACGATCGGCACGCCGCCCATTTTCTTCTTGACCAGCCACTGTGCGAGCGCCGAATCGAGGTAGTCGGCATGACCGGGAAACCAGCGCGCCAGTTCGGCCGCGAGCGGTCGTGCGATGGAAGGCTCGCTGCCTGCCGCAATCATGTCGCGCACTTCATGAACCGACTTCATCACCGCATCATGCTCGCCGGCATGACAGTCCGTGCTCGGAAAATCGGTCTCTTTCATCCACGCCAGCTCTTGCGAAAAATGGGATTCGCCGTGGACGATGAACTGGTCAAGGTGGCTGAGGATGTCGGGTTCGGGACACACCAGCAGGGCCTGTACGATTTCGACGAATTCCTGATGCGTTTCGTCCATGGGCGTATAGCCGAGCTTGAAGCTGTCGTTCCATTTGAAAACTGGCGATGATTGCGACACGTTGTCTCCCTCGTGAATCTGTCTCTTACGGTGTGTTGGTGGCATGACCGCTTGCCAGCCTATTTTAACAGCAGCATCGCTTCGACCTGGCCTCGGTCAGATGCGCTGCGCACCGTGGCGCAAGCGCAAAAGACTGAACAGGCTCCCGGCTGCGGCGAAGCACGATGCCAGCCCCAGGGCGAACAGCGGGCCGTCGGTGCTGTGCGCCTCGGACTGGCTGAAAATGATGGCCAGCAGTACCGCGCCGATATTTTGCCCCGTCAGGCGCGCGGTGCCCAGCATGCCGCTGGCGGCGCCGGAGCGGTGCGCAGGCGCACTGCGGAGAATGGTGTGGTTGTTCGGGGACTGGAAGATGCCGAACCCGGCGCCGCACAGCGCCATGCGCCAGGCGACGTCGAAGGTTGGCGGATGGGCCGGAAGGGCGACCAGCAAGCCCAGGCCAATGGCCACGGTGGCCAGGCCCACGCCGCCGAGCAGGCCGCTCGGGTAGCGCCCGATCAGGCGCCCGGTGAGCGGGGCGGCGACCACGATCGCGAGCGGCCAGGCTGTCAGTATCAGGCCCGATTCGGCGGTGCTGTGACCCCAGCCGTCCAGCAGCAGGAACGGCAGCGCGATATAGGCCAGCGTCTGCGCGGAAAACGACGCCACGGAGGTGCAAATGGAAAGGGCGAACACGGGAATGCGCAGCAGGTCGACCGGGAACAGCGGCGCCGGCAGCAGCAGTTGACGGCGCAGGTAGAAAAACCCGACCACGGCGCCTGCGCCCACCAGCCCCAGCGCAAGGGCCAGCATGCCGGCCGCCGGCGTGCCGCCCGGACGCGTGTGCAGGGCGTTTACGCCCAGGAATACAAACCCGAACATCAAGGTATTCATGAAGATGTCGGGCATCGACAAGCGCGCTCCCGCGGCGGGCGCGACTGCGTTGCGCGGCAGTGCGTTCCAGCCGAGCAGCAGGATCAGGATCCCAAGCGGAATATTCACGACGAACAGCCAGGGCCAGGGAGCCACCGACAGGACGACCGCTGCCAGGGAGGGACCGGCCACCGACCCCACCGCGACCACCGCGCCATTGACCGCGATGGCGCGCCCGAACAAGTGGTCGGGAAAGACCAGGCGAACCAGCGCCCCGTTGACCGCCATGATGCCGGCCGCGCCGAGTCCCTGGAATGCCCGCGCAATCGTGAGCATCGGCAACGAGGTCGCCATGAAGCAGATAAACGACGCCAAGGCGAAGATCGCGACGCCGCCCAGGTAGACGCGCTTGTAACCGATGAGCTCGCCCAAAGCGGCGCCCGGCAGCAGCAAGATCAGGATGGCCAGTTGATAGGCATTGACGACCCACACCGATTCGGCTGCGCTGGCGTGCAGGTCGCGCGCGATGCCGGGAAGTGCCAGGTTAAGGATGGTGCCGTCCAGGGTTGCTAACAAGATACCAAGGATGATGACGGCGACGGAACGATGAAAGGCCGAGACTGCTATTTTCACATCGTCTTCCTCGGTGGAGGAACGAGCCCCGGCGGCAGGTGAGTGTTGTCCGCGTTGGGCGTTGCCATATTTGTTGAATGTTGGAAATATTAATCTGTGTGCAGAATACACTAAACGGCAGCCAGGCGTGACCGGCCCCCGCCTGTTAACCTTCTCCGCACTCCACCTGTATTGACCGTCGCGCCCGAGTGCGCCTAACAATATTAGAGAAAGCGGGTGCGCCGGCACCACGCGTTCCGCGCGTTTGACAGCGGCAATATTGCCGAGGATACTTTGCCTCTTTCCGTTGGGACCGCCTTGTCTCGTCAATCCGGCCCTGTCAATACAACTCACCGAGGTCAGCCGTGAAGAACACTCCACTCGTACTTTTGATCTTTGCCGCAGCCGCCGCGCAAGCGGCCGATGCACCCAAATTCGACGCCCAGCGGCTGTCCCAGGACGTCAAGGTGCTGGCCTCCGATGAATTCGAAGGGCGCGGGCCGCACACCGCCGGCGAAATCAAGACGGTCGACTACCTGATCGCGCAATTCAAGGCCGCCGGGCTGGAGCCGGGCGGCGACCTGGTCGGCGGCAAACGCCGCTGGACCCAGGACGTGCCGCTGGGCCGCTTCGAGATCAAGGGCCCGGTACATTTGAGCCTGACCGACGGCAAGAACCGCCAGAGCTTCACGCAAGGCAGCGAAATGGCGGTGCGCGCCTCGATGACCGGCAAGAAAAAGATCGAATTCAAGAACGCACCGCTGGTGTTTGTCGGTTACGGCGTCACCGCGCCGGAACGCAAGTGGGACGACTTCAAGGGCGTGGACCTGAAGGGCAAGCTGGCCGTGGTGCTGATCAACGACCCCGATTTCGAGACCGGCGCCGGCGAGTTCGGCGGCAAGGCCATGACCTATTACGGCCGCTGGACCTACAAGTTCGAAGAAATGGCGCGCCGCGGCGCCCTCGGCACCATCATCGTGCACGAAACCGCGCCCGCCTCGTACGGCTGGCCCACGGTGAAGAACTCCAACACCAACGTGATGTACGACATCGTGCGCAAGCAACCGGGCAAGGCGCACGCACCGATGGAAGCGTGGATCCAGCGCGACGTGGCAGCAAACCTGTTCAAGCGTGCCGGCCTCGATTTCGACGCCGCAAAAAAACAGGCGCAATCGCGCGAGTTCCGCCCGGTCGAGCTCAAAGGGATCACGTTATCGGCACGCTACGCGGTCGACGCCAAGGTCATCACATCGAAGAATGTGGCGGCGCGCAAGGCCGGACGCGAACACGCGGACCAGCACGTGATTTACAGCGCACATTGGGATCACCTCGGCGTAGGCCAGCCGGATGCCAAGGGCGACACCATTTACAACGGCGCAGTCGACAACGCGACCGGCATTGCCGCACTGCTGGAACTGGCGCGCGCCTACGGCAAGCAGCCGGCGCCACAACGCAGCGTGCTGTTTTTGGCGGTGACCGCGGAAGAAAAAGGACTGCTCGGCTCATCGTATTATTCCGCCAATCCGCTGTACCCGCTGGCCAAGACCGCAGGCATGATCAATATGGATGCCCTGAGCCCGAACGGCCCGGCGCGCAATTTCACCATCTCCGGCAGCGCCAAGCTTGACTTGCTCGATCAGCTCATCGGCAAAGCCAAGAAATGGAACCTGGCCTATGCGCAGGATCCGAAACCGGAAGCCGGCTACTTCTTCCGCTCCGACCACTTCCCGATGGCCAAGGTCGGCGTGCCCGCCATTTCCTTCGGTTCCGGCGACGATTGGGAGCAGGGCGGGGTGCCGGCAGGCGAGGCATCGGCAAAAGACTACACCACCAATAACTACCATCAGCCTTCGGACCAATGGAGCGCGCAATGGAGTTTCGCCGGCATGGCGCGCGACCTGGAAATCCTGTACGCGGTGGGCCGCGACCTGGCCGATTCGACGGCATGGCCGAACTGGGCGCAGGACTCCGAGTTCCGCGCCATCCGCGACAAGAGCGCCGACCAGCGCAAATGAGCTGTCCACCGGGGCTGACGGCTATCCGCCAGCGGCTCCCGGCCCGCCAAACTAATGACACTATTATTGGAATGCGAATGAAATTACGTCTGCTGCTGTTAGGGACCGCGATGGTCGCCACCGGAGCGCTGGCCGCGCCGCGCGGTCTTACCGTCGAGGATCTGGTCAACCTGGAACGCGTCGGCGCGCCGCTGCTCTCGCCCGACGCAAGCCGGGTGATCTACACCGTGCGCTCGACCAATATGGACAAGAACCGCGGCCACACCGAAGTGTGGATGCTCGACCTGCGCGCCGCCAAGCCGGTGCCGCAGCGCCTCACGCACAGCGACGCCAGCAACAGCGATCCGGCATGGTCGCCATCCGGCGACGCGATCTACTTCCTGTCGGGCCGCTCCGGTTCCTCGCAGGTGTGGCGCCTGCCGCTCAGTGGCGGCGAATCGTCGCAGGTGACCGACCTGCCGCTGGACGTGGACAATTTCCGCCTCTCGCCCACCGGCGACCGGCTGGCGATGAGCCTTGCCGTGTTCCGCGATTGTGCGGACCTGGCCTGCACCAAGGCGCGCCTGGATGAACGCAAGAAGAACAAGGCGAGCGGGCGCATCTACGACCGCCTGTTCGTGCGCCACTGGGATACCTGGGCCGACGGGCGCAATGCGGTGCTCCACAGCGCACCGCTCGATACAAGCGGCCGCCTGAGCGCGGCGCCGGTCAGCGTGTCGGGATCGATCGACGGCGACGTGCCATCGAAGCCGTTCGGCGACCACGAAGAATACCGCTTCAGCCCGGACGGCAAGTCGCTCGTGTTTGGCGTGCGCGTGGCCGGCAAAACGGAATCGTGGTCGACCAATTTCGACGTGTACCAAGCGCCGGCCGCCGGCGGCACCGCCCCGCGCAACCTGACCGGGGAGAATCCGGCGTGGGACGCGAAGCCCTCGTTCTCGCCGGACGGGCGCACCCTGGCCTACCTGGCCATGACCCGGCCCGGCTTCGAGGCCGACCGCTTCCACCTGGTGCTGATGGATGTCGCCAGCGGCAAGAAGCGCACCCTGGCCGACAACTGGGACCGCTCGGTCGACGAGTTCCGCTGGCGTCCGGACGGCAAGGCGCTGCTGGCGCTTGCCCAGGACCTTGGCCAGCATCGCCTGTACTCGATCGACGCGGGCAGCGGCAAGGTCAGCGCGCTGACCGGCGAAGGCTCGGTCAGCGCATTCGACGTGCAGGGCGACACTGTCGTGTACAGCCAGGCCAACCTGGCGTCAAGCGCGCAACTGTTCAAGTTGAAGCTCGGCGCGCCAACCAAGCCGTCCCAGCTCACCTGGCTGAACGCCGAGCGCCTGGCCGATGTGCGCTTCGGCCAGTACGAGCAGTTCTCCTTCAGCGGCGCGAACGGCGACACCGTGCACGGCTACGTGATGAAGCCGTGGAACGCGGTGCCGGGCAAGAGCTACCCGATTGCCTTCCTGGTGCACGGCGGGCCGCAGGGAAGTTTCGGCAATGCGTGGAGCTATCGCTGGAACCCGCAGGTGTACGCGGGCGCGGGCTACGCCACCGTGTTCATCGATTTTCACGGCTCGACCGGCTACGGCCAGGCGTTCACCGACTCCATCAGCGGCGACTGGGGCGGCAAGCCGCTCGAGGACCTGAAAAAGGGCATGGATGCCGCGGTCGAGAAATTTGCGTGGCTGGACCGGTCGCGCAGCTGCGCGCTGGGCGCCTCGTATGGCGGCTACATGATGAACTGGATCCAAGGCAACTGGACCGACGGCTTCCGCTGCATCGTCAATCACGACGGCGTGTTCGACAACCGCGGCATGGCCTACGCGACCGAAGAGCTCTGGTTCACCGAATGGGAAAACGGCGGCACCTATTTCGACGCCCCGGCCAAGCACGAGCAATTCAATCCGGTGCATCACGTCGCGAAATGGAAGACGCCGATGCTGGTGGTGCAGGGCGAAAAGGATTACCGTATTCCCACCAGCCAGGGCCTGGCCGCGTTCAGCGCATTGCAGCGGCGCGGCATCGAAAGCAAGCTGCTGGTGTTCCCGGATGAAAACCACTGGGTATTGAAGCCTGCCAATTCGGTGCTGTGGCATCACACCGTGCTCGATTGGCTGGACCACTACACCAAGCAGTAATCGCAGCGCACGTAAGAACAACGCCAACCCTCATCACCGGTTGGCGTTGTTGTCCGGGTCAGTTCGAATGCTTGGGCAGCCGCACCGTGAACGTGGTCCCGTCGGCCTCGGTCGAGGTCACATCGATCGTACCGCCGTGCGCCAAGGTAATTTCCCTGGCGACGTACAAGCCAAGTCCCAAGCTTGTTCGCGGGCGCGAATCGAGCGCAGGGTCGTCCGGCTCGAGTTGCACCAGCGGGCGAAATATTGTCGTCAAGAACGCCTCCGGAATCACGGGGCCGTGGTTCGTGACGCGCACCACCACACAGTCCGCCTCCGGGAAAGCCTCCATCTTGACCGCCTTGTCCTTTGCGCCGTACTGCGCCGCGTTGACCAGCAGGTTCACAAACAACTGGTGCAGGCGGACAATGTCGAAATCGCCAGTCAGGTCGCCCTTGGTATTGACATCGAAATGCATGGACGGATAGGTTGCGCTGGCGTCCTCCACGGTTGCCTCGCAGACGTTCTTCACGTCGGCATGATGACGGACGATAGGCATGCCGCTTCCCAGCTGGGTCCGTGTGTAACCGAGCAGATCGTCGATCATGCTGCCCATCAGACGGGCGCTACGGCGCACCCGGGCGCCGATTTGTCCGGCCTGGTCGGGCGAGACCGCGGTACGGGTCAACATGTCGCCCGCCATCGACATCGTTGCGAGCGGCGAGCGCAGGTCGTGGCCCAGGATGGCGAGGAACAGCTCGCGCGTTTGATCGGCGCGCGCTGAATAGGTGACGACCGATTCGGCAAGCGCCTGGTCGATAGCTTCGTTAAACCGCACCATCTCATAGGCGGTTGCCTCCGACATCTCCTTCAGCGTAGGCAGCCACAAGCGCAACACCGTCGCGCGCAGCGCCCGGAACTCGGCGCTAAGCTGCAGTAATGAAAAGTTGCTGGCCTGCCTGAGCGCGCCGTGGATGGCCGCTGCGCTCGGCTCGCACTCATCGTCCGGGGCCAAGCCCTGTGATTTTTGGTATTGCTCTTCCGAGCTCTGGCGCGTTTTGATGTCGAGCGCAACCGCCACCAGGATTTCGCGCGCATGATCGCGCAGGGCGAGAGCGGTCATCTCGCCGCTGGCGGGAGAAAGCGTCTTGGCGAACGATTCCCACTCAGCAAGGATCTCGGCCATGTGCTCGTGGATAAAAATATTCAGCCTCATGGCAAGCTCCTGAGTGCGAAGAAATGGACCGGTGAAGCTTGCCATGGACGGTGGGCAAGCGGTAATGGGGAGATGAGGATAGCACTCGTCACTTTAACGTGTTTTTCGCAAACGGGCTTGTCGGTGACGTTTCCCGGTTGCGACAGGCGCCGGAAAACGAATTTTCCGGGATCAGTGGTAGCGGCTCGCTCAGGCCGAGGCGCTCAGCGCTACCGGGGCGGTTGCTGCGCGGCGTACGGCCGAAACCGGCGGCGCCGATGGTCGACGCAGGCCCATGATCATTTCGCTGGCCCCGCGTCAGCCGGGGGGCGTGCCGTGGCTTGTACGAGTGCGGCGAATTCCTGGAGAAAGTCGCCGGCATAGGATTTTGAACGAGCACGGTCTTGCAGGCGATGGTCCGCATCGGGGAAGATCCGCACCGTCAAGTTTGTCTTCCCGCGCCGGTCAAACTGCTCTTTCAGTTTCACCGCCATCTCTGCAGGGACGCTTTCGTCGTTCTGTCCCATCGCTATCAGGATGGGAATCTCCAGCGGCAGCAAGAGCTGGCCAAGGTCGACGTCGAGCACCGAATTCCAGTATTTATAGCTGTGGCCGTGGACCGCCTTCGACAGGCTGTGCGGTTCCATCGAAACGGCCCCGAATGTGTCTTCAATGGCGCTGAAGCGCCAGGACTTCTTTGCAAGAATACGCAGGTTTTCCCGCATCGTCGCACCGCCGCTGCCAATGAGCGCCAGATGAGAAATGCGTCTGTCCGCACTGGCGATCTTCGCTGCGACCATCGCACCTTCTGATGCTCCCATGAGAATAATGGCGCGCGCCTCGCTTGGGCGAATTTTGAGTTGCTGGTCGATAAACGCGCGTTGATCTTCGACGATGCGCTCGAAGTAATCGTTCGCGATAAACGTGTCAGAACAATCATTCCCGGTCGAGTCTGGCCCTATGCCCCGCTTCTGGAGCACAAGTACATGGGCTGGCAGATTGTTCATCGGCGCGAAGTAAGCGGGAAAGCGGGGCCTGACGCTCGCACATCCGGAGCCGCTGATAAAGAAGATCAAGGGATCGCCGGCCGATGGCTGGCCGACATCGAACGCATAGTAGACAGCTTGTCCACCGTGGCTCAAATTGAACGTGAGCGCGGGCAGGCCGCTTTCCCGATGTTCCGGCGCCGTCACTTGGAGCCCGGCGCAACCGCTAAGCGCCAGAAGGCAAATGACGATCGACATGGACTGGCGCAGTGGCTGAGTGCACATGGATAAGTTTGCGACCGTTGCGGCCAATGTCCTGCGCAATCGGCTGTCCCTGGGGGAGCGCGTCTGGAAACCATCGAGATGTCTGGCAGTCATGAGCCTGTCTGGTTCTGTCATCGATCGCTTGCGCCGCTGCGCTCTTATAAATGCAAGGCCGCAAGCAGGGCTGCCACCATATTGTCGGATTTCGGTTCTGCCGCGCCGTCTTGCTCGTCCGCGCTGACGGAAATCAGTTCAAGCATATCAGGGCCGATGCCGAGCATCTTTGCCATGATGCGGCTCGCTTCAAATACACCGCCCAGATCATCGACGAGGCCCATTCTCTGTGCGCGGGCGCCGCTCAAGAGCCGACCGTCCGCATACGCACTGTCGCGCTTCAACGTCGGCCTCCTTTCCAGAATGACACTTTGAAAGTGTTCGTCCATGTCGGAAAGGAGGTCTTGAATCGCCGCCTCTTCGCCGTCGGCCATTTCTTTGCCATACGGCGTGAGCATTCCCTTCAGCTTTCCATTGGCATGGATTGTACGGGAGACGCCCAATTTCTCATGCAAGCGACTGTAGTTGGCCACTTCCAGGCAAGCGCACAAGCCTCCTACGAGTGAAGTGGGTTGCGCGACAATGTGGTGAGCGGCCAGTGCCAGATAATAGGCAGCCGACGCACACAGTTCCGCGGCAACGGCGATTTTTATCATAGGCAAGCGTTGCAGGCTCGCGTAGATGTCCTGGACGCAGGAAAAGCTGCCGCCACCGGAATTGATCCACAGGATCATGCCATCGACACTGGCGGCGTCCTCGCCGGCGATGAACGACTCCAGGAGCGCGATTGAACCGTTTTCATAAGAGAGATTTCCCGATATCTCGAGAAGCGCTATCTTCTTCATGTGTCCGCGCCTGTCTTGCTGATCCAATATCCGTCTTCCTCGTTATGGCGCGCTGCGCTCAAGATGTATCCGTTCAGGTTGCATATCAGAGGAATGAGCCGCGCGAGCGACTTCACCTGGGTCGAATAAAACGCCTTGGACAGGCCGAGCCGGCCGGCGTGGGAAATGCACGTATTGACGAAGAACGGCATCATCTTCATCATGATCTGGCTGCGGGTAATAACGGAAATGGATGATGCAGTGCAGATCGAATTCATCAGGTAAATTCCCTGCTGCTCGTAGCCGCGCGCGACCGCAAGAATACTGCCGTTGCCCACGGCAACGATCGTGACTGAATCCTCACGCGTTACCCGGTAAGCCACATCTTTACGTGCCCGCTCGGGGACATCTTGCAAGAATGGAAAGCGATCGAGGAAGACCGCCAGGATGGAATCGGTGTCCTGAACGTCCGCGAGGCGAATTTCGACGTCATTCATCACGCGGCCTCCAGATCCGCCAGAGCGAGCATCTCATCCTGCACGCTGCTGCACTGTTCATAGTATTCGAGCAGCTTGCCCGAGTGGTGCAGGCGCCGCATCAGTTCTGGATACAAGCGCTTATACGCGTGGCAGAGCATTTTCCGGGTTTCGGTCAGCGATGACAGGCCCAGGCAGGTGCCACCGCATACCCCGAGCAAGCTGCAGCTTTGGCAGACGCTTCTGGGCAGAGATTCGGCGATGATTTTCGCGTGCGGATGTTGCAGCGCCGTCTTGAGCGAGTCCACCGAGATGTTCCCCACAGTGAATTTCTCACGATTGAGCGTGTCGCACGGCAAGATCGCGCCATCCGCCTCGACCGAAAGGAAGCGCCGGCCCGCCCCGCAGGAATTGTTTCCTGGCGTGCACATATCGGGGCGCTCATCCGACAACAGGTTGGTCAACATGCTGATGACGGAACCGATATAGAAACCATCGAATTCGCCCGCTTCGATCGCATCGACCAGTGCCAGTATTGCGTTGACGTAAGTGTCCGTATCGGTTTCATAGGACCATTCGTCCTGGACCCGGCCGACGGCAAGGTAGTTCGTGGTACGCCAGGCGCGAAAGCCGAGATCGCGGAAATGTCGCGCGACAAGTAAGAGATGTTGGGCGGACCCGACCGTAGGAGTGGTGATGATGCCGCAGCGCTCCCGCATGAAGGCGCCATAGCGCCGATAGGCGGCGTCGAAATTTTCGTAAGTTCCCTTGCCCGTTTTCGATATGCGGAACTTGTCGTTGATTTCGGCGGGGCCGTCCAAAGAAATGCCGACAAAGAAATTGTACTCGGTCAAAAACGCAATAATGTCGTCGGAAAACATGCCGCCGTGTGTCTGAAGCTTAAAAAAGATCCGCTTCCCGGTTTCATCGGCATGGCGTTTTGCCGCTATCGTGACTTCCTGGACGAAGCGCTTTTTGATCAAAGGTTCGCCGCCGTGGAAAAGCAAGGTGAGATGGCTGCGCGCCAAATCGATCGCTTCTTTTGCGCGCTCGATGGTTTTCTCGAGATTCAAATTCTTTGAGGTATTGACCTCGTCATGGTCATAGCAATAGGTGCAGCTGTAGTTACAAGCGGAGGTGCATTTCAGCAAAAGATATTCAAAAGACCTGTTGTCGGTGCCGCTGCGCGCATCATCAAGGGCGAGTCCTTCGACTATTTCCGCCACAAAGCTTCGATGTCCTTGTTCGGCCAGTGTTTCCAGCCGCCCACAGCCGTCTTGTATCGCATATCCTTCGATGTCACCAGCGCCGACCGAGCACCATTTGCCCGTGGCATGATGAATTGCAAGAAAAACTTGGTTTTCAGCAATGTAGGATATATCGCTTCGTGAGCAGGCATTCATTTTGGAATTCCAGTTTACAAATCGCTAATTAATCGGTGCTTTTCTCCGATGCCCGCTTCATCGCCAACCCGATCTCAGCTCTGTCTCCGGCCGTAAGCGGGCGAACTTGAGGGAGGCAGGGCAATCAGAAGGGCAATCCCGCGAAGGATCGCCCCCAATTTCGGTTTTGTTAACCGAAATTAAAACGCCATGTTCCAGGTCGCTTTAACAGCGGTAGCGACGGATTGTTTGGCGCGGATAACACGGACTTTCAACGAAGTGATTTTCATGACTTTTCCTTAATATAAGGGCCTCAAATATTTTCAAGATTCGCATCTCAAAAGAATCCGCATAGGGGCCCGTAACTATGCGAACCAAAATCGCTGGCATGGCGCAACCGGATATATATGCAATCCGTCATTTTCGCTTTCGCGATCGTTCGCAATTAATCGAATTCCGATCGCATCATCACGAATTCTATTTCTGAAGCAAAAGAAAGTCATTCGAGCCAAACGGTATTGGCAACTGTCTGGAAATAGTGTAGAACGCGCGTCCGCAAGCCAGATGAATCCTGTTCCGTACACTAGTTTTCCGATCTCTGCAATACCGAATCGGCTTGCTGATTTAGCCGCAAGTACAGGCATACAATGCTTGTCATTATTCTTGCCTATCTGAACCAAAACGGTTCCAGCATGGCCGCAGTTCCAGATACGTTTTTAGGAATACATCATGGGATTTTTGAGAGGAAAGCGCTTATTGATCAGCGGCGTGTTGAGCAGTAATTCGCTTGCATACGGAATTGCCCAAGCATGTTTTCGCGAGGGTGCCGAGCTTGCATTTACGTTCCAAAATGAACGCGTCGAAAAGCGGGTCCGGCGGCTTGCCGCCCAGTTCGACAGCGCCCTGTGCTTTCCCTGCGACGTCGCGAGCGACGAACAAATAGCCTCCTTGTTTGAAGAACTGCGGCATCACTGGGATGGGCTGGACGGATTCGTGCATGCGATCGCCGGCGCCCCGGCCGAAGCGCTGTCCGGCGATTTTTTGGGCGGTTTGTCGCGCGAGGCCTTCCGCATCGCCCACGAGGTCAGCAGCTACAGTTTTCCCGCCATGGTCAAGGCAGGCCTGCCCCTGATGGAAGGGCGGCGCGCCGCTGTCTTGACGCTCACCTACCTCGGTTCAAGGCGGGTGAAAGCGGGCTACGACACAATGGGATTGGCGAAAGCCAGCCTTGAGACGGGGGTGCGGTATCTGGCCAGCGGCCTCGGACCGCACGGTGTCCGGGTGAACGCCATCTCGGCCGGGCCGATTCAGACAGTGGCGTCTTCCGGCGTGGGCCGATTCGATGAGTGGCTGCAAGAGGACAAGGAGCGGGCGCCCCTGCGTCGCAATGTGGCGATCGAAGACGTCGGCAATGCCGCCGCTTTCCTGTTATCCGATCTGGCAGCCGGCATCACGGGTGAAATTACCCATGTCGATTGTGGAGCGAATATACATTAGGACGCATCCCTCGACGGCGCGCGGGATTAGGTGGCAGAGGGTGCCATGTAATTCGGGCGGCCACGGACTTATTTCCAGCGCAGCCTGGCCATCAACAATCGGCAAAAAGCTATGAAACGATCTGAAACTGAGCGCAGGGTAGTCGTAACCGGATATGGCGCATTGTGCGCGCTGGGTGAAGACAGCCAGCAGATCTGGGATTCGATAATGCAATACCGGCTTGGATATCGCATTCACGAACTCAAGGACAAGTCGATCAACGCGAAGTTTTTTGGCTTCATGGAGCCCAACAAAAAACGCTACGAGGGGCTGCCAAAATCAATTACGAAAATGTTGCCCGTATTTGCCAAGAACGCGCTCGCCGCCGCGCGCGAAGCCATTGACATGGCGTTTGGTAAAGACGCGGACCTGGATAAGTTTTACGATCCGTTCCAGCGCGGCGTCATTGTCGGCACCGGCTGGGGCGGATTGGACGAAGCGAATGCCAACCACGAAACCTACCGGATGACGGGGACGCAAAGCTCGTTTGCCACGATACTCTCAATGAACAACGTGGCCACCGCGGCGATTTCCATGAACTGGCGTGCGCGCGGCTATCAAAATACCACGATTTCCGCCTGTGCCGCCGGCACCATGGCCATCGGGGATGCATTCGCGGCGATTCGTTCCGGGGCCGCCAACATGATGTTGGCCGGCGGCAGCGAGTCGCTCAGGGGCGAGAGCAGCATCTGGGCGATCGACATCATACAGGCGCTGTCGAAGGAACAGGAAGATCCCGCCCGGGCATGCTGTCCTTTCAATCAGGGGCGCAACGGTTTTATTCTTTCCGAAGGCGCCGCCATCCTTTGCCTTGAAGACTACGACCATGCCGTCCGGCGCGGGGCAAACATTCTCGCCGAGATTACCGGCTACGCAAACTATTCCGATGCCTATGATATGACGGCGCCGGCCAAAGACATGGGTGCACGGGTGCGGGCAATCCAGATGGCGCTACAGACCGCTGGCAAGGCGCCGTCGAGTTTAAGCTACATCAATGCGCACGGAACGTCGACGCCGTTGAACGACGTTAACGAAAGCGAATCCATAAAAATGGCAATCGGAGAAACCGCCTATGCCATTCCCATCTCCAGCACCAAATCATATACCGGCCATCTCATTGGCGCAGCCGGGGCTGTCGAGTCGGTCATCTGTCTCAAGGCGATCGAAACCGGCATTCTTCCGGCGACGATCCATCTCAACGACCCGGATCCCGCCTGCGATTTGAACTATATTCCGAACCAGCACATGGAAGGCGTCGATGTCAAGGTGGCGCTTAATCTGAGCTTCGGATTCGGCGGGGCAAACTGTGCTGTTATTTTCGAAAAGTGCCGTTGATGGGAATGCTATTTGACCGGACTTCGGCGCAAGCCTGGGCCGACTTTTCCGGCGATTTCAATCGAATTCATTTTGATCCGGATTTTTGCCGTCGTGCCGGTCTGGACGGCGTGGTGGTGCATGGCATGCTTGCCTTGCTCCGTGTAAAACAAACGGTAGCGCGAGAATTTGCATGCAATAAGGTGCGGCCGGCCTGGCATCAGTTCAAGGCGCTGTTCCGGGCGCCGTTGCCGCAGAACCGTGAGGTGGACATCGGGTTGCAGGTAAGGCCGGAAGCGGTCAGGTTTCATCTGGCGGACGGCGGCACCGATTATTTTACCGGTGCATATACCTTAATTGATGCGCCGAATGAATGCGGTAGCGCGCCATCGCAATGCTTTCGCATCGACAGCGTGGCACTGCAGCATACGGCCGACTGCTTTTTTAAGACTTTTCCTTTTGTTACCGATCCGTGGATATGGGTCGATGCCATCGCCTTCGCCGAAATCCTGCGCGCACTGGATCCGGCAATAGGCAAAGAGGCGAACAAGCAGGCTGTAATGCAGATGAGCCACCGCGTGGCGTTCGACCCCGCCAAGATAAACCGGATGTTTCCCCCGAATCCCCTGGTTTCTCCGCTGTGCTATTCGATGAAGCGCACCGATTCCGGGGCCCGGCAAGGGGAGCGGTTGAGCCTGGTCGAGTTGAACGTTCTGGACGAGCGGTCGGCGGCGGTGATGCAGGTAGAAATTGGTCTGATTTCAAGAGATGTACTTCTCTAACGTTTTAACCGTACTACACAAGGAATGGAGCGCAAGATGACTACCGAAAGCGATGTATTGAAATTTGTACGGAAACTGGTCGACGAGCTCAAGGATTTCGAGCAAGAGGTCACCTACGAGACGACCCTGGAGGCGCTCGACCTGGATAGTCTCGATTATGTGCAGACCCAGATCGAAATCAAGAAGCTGTTCCAGGTCGAGCTGAACAACTCGTTGTTTTCTTCAGGGGAAATATCCACGGTCGGCGATTTGTGCCGCCATGTGGTCAACGCCGCTGCGACGGGCGGCGGGCAGCTGCTTGCCGCAGTTCCAGCAAATGCTTGATCGAATTGGCGCGCCGGAGGGCACGCAATCCATCGCCAAGAAATGGGTGCTGGTGAGCGGTGGCACGCGCGGCATCGGTAAGGAAGTGGTCACGCGGCTGTCCAACTCTGGCTATGACGTCGTTTTTACGTACAACAAGTCCGAGGAAGCGGCGCGCGCCATGGAACAAGCCGCGGGGAACAGCGGGCGGCATGTCACCGGCTATCGATGCGATGCCGGTTCGGCCGAAGCCGTTGAGGCGTTCGCGGACATGGCGCTCGCGCGCTATGGCGCACCATATGCCGTTGTCAATAATGTCGGCATTACGCGCGACGCGCTGCTCATGCATATGCCCGTCGAGCACTGGCACGATGTGATCAATGCCAACGTCAATTCCGCGTTCTTCATCATCAGGAAGTTCCTCGCGCCGATGATGGAGCGCGCGGATGGATGCATCATACAAATGTCTTCCGTCACTGCGCTCAGAGGGAACCGTGGGCAGACCAATTACGGCGCGACCAAAGCGGCATTGATCGGCTTTACCAAGTCGCTGGCAGTGGAGGTGGCGCGCTTTAATATTCGCGTCAACGTCGTGGCGCCCGGTCTGATCGCCACCGAGATGTCCGCCGATATCCCGAAAAACCGGCTCAAGACGATGGTGAATAATATTCCCCTTCGACGCCTCGGGAAAGTCGAGGAGGTGGCGGCGATGGTCGATTTCCTGCTGTCGGCGCCCGCGTCCTACGTGACTGGCCAGACTTTCGTCATCGATGGCGGTATCTCTGCGTAGCGGGGGCCGTTCGGCGCGCGCGACCTGAACTGGCGATGAAGCCCTCTTTTGCCACCCTCATAAGCATACCTACATCGTTATGAAAAAAATTGTGCTGGGCGTCGTCGTGTTGGCGCTTGTTTCTGCGGCTGCAATTGCAGCCAAGCGCCATTTGGATGGCGAGCGCATCGTCGTGCAAGTGGCGCGCGCCGAGGTCGGCGCGATCACGACGTCCGTGTCCGCGACCGGTACCGTCATCAATCGCGAAGAAATGACGATCAACAGTCCGGGCCAGGGGGAGGTGGTCCTGCTGAACGCAGGCGAAGGCGACGCCGTCAAAAAAGGGCTGGTTCTGGCCAGGCTCGATGACCGCGACAACCGAAGCCAGATCGGGAAAGCGCGTGCGACGCTCAGAATAAGCCAGCAAAACGAAGACGATGCAAAACGCGCCTATGCGCGTGTGCAACAGATTTTTGCCGTCGGCGGTGAAGCACGCAAAACGCTTGAAGAGGCCGAGCTGCGCCTGCAGACGATGAACAAGGAGAAATTGGTGGCGCAAGAGGACTTGCACCAGGCGCTGGCGCAACGCGAGCGCTTCGCACTGAGCGCGCCTGTCGACGGCATCATTACCGCGCGTGCCGCCCGCGTCGGTACTTGGGTTAGCGCGGGCGACCCGCTCTTTCGGCTGGCGCCGGCAGGCGTACGCGAAATCGAGGTCAAGCTCGACGCTGGCGACAGCGCCGCCGTCGCGGTCGGCAAAGTGGTGGAGGCCGCCAGCGACGCGTACCCGGGAAAGAACTGGACCGAGACGATCACATGGATCGCGCCCGTCACGAGCAAAGACGGCGCGGCCAATTTTCTTGCCGTGCGCATCAGCCTGAGTCCGCACGCGCCGCCTTTGGTACTTGGCCAGCAGGTCGACGTCAAAATTCCAATGGTATCGCGCAGCCGTATCGTGAAGATCCCTTTAAATGCCACGATCACGAAGCAGGGTAAGCGCTTCGTCGCCATTCTCGTCGATGACAAGATACAACTGCTTCCCATCGTTACCGGGGTCGAAGACCTGAAATACAGCGAAGTCACGCACGGACTTGTCGCTGGACAGCAAATCATTCTGAGTGAAGGTCAAGCCTTGCGCGAAGGCGCGAAAGTCACGATCGCTTCTCACGGGCGGTCAAAATGATTTGTCTGCACGACGTCCACAAGTCCTATCTGCTTGGTGAAATTTCGATACCCGTGCTCAAAGGTGTTTCGCTATCGATCCATCAGGGCGAATTCGTTGCGATCATGGGGCCTTCCGGGTCCGGCAAATCCACCTTACTCAATATTATCGGCTGTCTCGATATCCTCGACGCGGGCACGTACACCTTGGCTGAAACGACCGTCACGGGCGCATCGGACGACGCGCTGGCCGAAATACGCAATCATCGGCTGGGCTTTGTTTTTCAGTTGTTCAATTTGATCCCCAGGATAAATGCGCTTCGTAATGTCGAGATCCCGCTGCTTTATGCGGGCATCCCGCCGCAACAGCGCAAGCAACGCGCGCTGCGCATGCTGGCAGCGGTCGGCATGGCGGACCGGGCCGGACATTCTCCTGCCCAGTTGTCTGGCGGGCAGCAACAGCGCGTCGCCATCGCTCGCGCATTAGTCAATGAACCGGCTGTATTGATTGCCGACGAGCCCACGGGCAGCCTCGACTCGCACGCGGGACAGGAAATCATGAAGTTGTTTACCCGCTTGAATCAGGACGGTATCACCATCGTCATGGTCACGCATGAAGAAGACATCGCCGCCAGCGCGCAGCGCGTGGTCCGCTTGCGCGACGGGGTGATCGAACGAGATGAGCGCCGATGAACCTTTCTCACAAGCGCATCCGTTTCTGGCTCGATGGGATAGGGCAGGCGGTCTGGGCACTCCGGGATAACCGCTTGCGTACTGTCCTGAGTATTCTCGGTATTGCCATCGGCGTGGCTGCCGTGATGGCCGTCGGCACGATCAGCAAGAGCGGCCACTATCTCATCTTTAACGAACTCGAGACATTCGGCTTGAAATCGGTCTGGATCTTCCGCAACAACGACGACAAGGATCCCGGCCGCCTGGTGCGCCCGGGAACCGGCATCGACGCGGGCGATATTGCGGCCTTGTCCAGCGAGTGTTGTCCAAGCGTTCGCCGATTCTCGCCCGTCGTCTATACGAAAACGCGTTTGCTGGTGCGGGCCGGGAATGCGTTCAGCAACCCCGCCATCTCCGGAATCGGGGCCGATTATGTCGCCATCAATAACGACAACCTGAGCGCTGGCCGATCATTCCGGACCGATGATATTGCCCGGCACCGGGCAGTCGTTGTCATTGGCCCGACCGTGGCGGAAGACCTGTTTGGCGCCACGATCGACGTCGTGGGGAAAGAGCTGCGCCTGAATGACACGAAATACACCGTCATCGGTTTGCTTGAGCGAAAAAGCCGCGATTTCCTGGCCAGTATCGGCTCGTCGGGCGGGCAAGATGCGAACAACCGGATATTGGTGCCTTACACAAATTTGCATCAGCTGGCGGGCAATAAAGACATTCAGGTGATCCAGGCAGAAGCCATCGATCTCGGCCATGCCGATTCCGCCGTCGCCCAGGTCATCAATCTGCTCGAACGCCGGCATAACCATCGGTATACCTACAAGTCGCAGACCATGGCCCAATATATTACGACATCGAACCGCATCCTGCAGGGGGTATCGCTCGTCGGCATCGTCGCCGCATCGATTTCCTTACTGGTCGGCGGCATGGGCATCATGAACATTATCAGTACGTCCGTGCTCGAACGCACCCGCGAAATCGGGCTGAGAAAAGCGGTCGGCGCCAGCCGGAAACACATCCTCTTCCAGTTCCTGATGGAGTCAGTCGCCATCAGTACCATCGGCGGCGTGTGCGGACTGCTGCTCGGCATCGTCGCCAGCCTGATCCTGGCGTGGCTCACGGGATTTCCGCTCGCGCCGTCCTTGCCGATGGTGTCCGTCGCACTGCTGGTGTCGGTCGCCGTCGGCCTGGCGTCCGGCCTCTATCCCGCACAGCGCGCGGCACGACTTCATCCCGTCATCGCCTTACGCTATGAATAAGCGCTTACTCAGCTATCTGTTGCGCGCCGTCTCGCTGGGCGCGCTCGCGTGCGCTCCGGCTGTATGCGCCGCTCAAACACCGTTTCCATCGACCTATCGGGATGCAATCGCGCTTGCGCTTGCCAATCGCGCGGAGCTGGCCATTGAACAAGCCAATGTCAGACGCTCGAGCGCCAGTGTGGGTGAAGCGAAAGGCGCCTTTTTGCCTACCGTGGAGCTGTATTCCGCCTTCGACCACGTAAAGACTTACGACACGTTCCCGGGGATCGCCCTCACCGCCCATTACGGCGGACAAACCATCCCCATCAATGTCAAAGCCGTCACGCCCGCCTATCAGATCAACTCGGCCATAGAGGTCAAGTACAGCCTCTATTCCGGAGGCCGCGACGAGGCACGACTGGCCGATGCGCGCGCGGCCGACACGGCGGTACAGGCACAACAGGCACTGACGAAGAGGAATGTCATTCTCGATGTTACCCTCGCATATTGGGGATTGCAGAAGAAACAGATTTTGCATGAAATTGCGCAGCGCAAACTTGACTATGCGCGCGAAGATTTGAATGTGGCTGTGGAACAGCACAATAAGGGCGGGATTGCCCGCATCGAGCTCGATATCAAGAATATGGTGGCCGACACGCGCGAGATGGAACTGCGCGGCGCAGCGCGCACCCTGGCCGACGCCGAGCGTCGTTATGCGTATGCATTGGGGCTCGATATCGCCGGCACTGCCGCGCCAGCCTTGCTCGGCGACGAGCCGGACGAGATGCAGATCGATTACCTGATCGGCAACGCGGCTCTCATTTCCGAGCCTGAAAAGAAAATTGCAGAAGCCGAATTGGCGGGCGCACAAGCGCGAGTCGGTCAAGTCCGGGCCGAGTACAAGCCATCCGTGGAACTCTATGCGAATTATAAGCAAACGGGGCGCAGCGAAAACGATTTCGGGGGATCGGCATCCGATATGCACAGGGGTAATGCGAGTATCGGCGTACGGTTGAGGTGGAATTTGTATGACGGCTTTCGCACCGACCATCGCATGACCCAAGCCGTGGCAACCTCGGAACAGATGCAACTGAGGATGGAGCAAACCCGGCGCCAGATTGAAAATGACGTGGCTGAAAAACAAGCGCGCGAACGCGACATGCGCGACCAGTTACAGCTCGCAAGAAAACAAACCGAGCTGGCGAAAAATCAGTTACTGATTGCAAAGAAACGGTGGGAAACGGATCATATTTCGCCCTTGCAATACCGCGCGATCCAACTCGCACTCGAAGAAGCCAAGAGCAAAGAGCGCATTGCGCAGACGGACTCGCTGCTGGCGCGGGTCGCGTTGCGGCTCGCTCGCGGGGGCTAACGCCCTGTAACGATGGTGCATCAGGTCGGCCAACAAAGGTTAATTTATGTTGAGATATTTCTTTCGTCACTCCAAGAAATTGCTGGTCGTGGCTACGCTGACGAGCATCCTTGTCGGTTTAAGCAGCGTAGGACTGCTTACGCTGGTCAGCCAGGCCATTGCGCCCGACGGCAAGCCTGGCGCGCTCGCGGCGATGTTTTTTGGTTTGTGCCTGGTGTTCCTGGTCGCGAAGGTGTGCTCTGAAATTTCACTGCTCCACTTAACGCAATCGATGATCTTTCGGCTACGTGTGACCCTGAGCCGCAAGCTATTAGCGACACCGCAAAAAAAGCTGCAGGCCTTGGGCAAGCACCGCCTGCTCGCCATTTTGACAAAAGACATCGACACGTTCATTGGAATATCTCATTTGTTGCCGATGACGATCGCCAACTGCGTCGTCATTGTCGCCAGCTTTGCTTACATGGCCTGGTTGTCCTGGCAATTGTTTGTCATATTTATGCTTATGCTCGGAGTCGGCATAGGCAGCTACCTTCTCGCCGAACGCGTCCCCTTGCAGAAGCTGGCACGCGTGCGCGAGCAGATCGATACCCTTTATCAGCATTTCCGCAGCCTGGTTGAAGGCAGCAAGGAACTCCAGTTGAATGCGCAGCGCGGTTCCATGTATGTCGAGCGGGTGATCGCGCCTTCAGCGCTCGACTTCAAACGCCAATTTGTCAGCGGCATGACCGGTTACGTTTGGGTCGTCAATGCAGGCGGAATTGTATTTTATCTGGCAATCGGCGTGCTGTTGTTCGTGGTTCCCTCCTGGTGGCCGCAACCGGCTGAAGTCGTTACCGCGCTGATCATGGTCGTGCTCTATCTTATTTCGCCCATCAACTCGCTGATGACGGCAATTCCTGTATTGCGGCAGGCGGCGATCGCACTGCGTAAAATCGAACAGCTGAACCTGGCACTTGCCGACGTCGAGCCAGCCTGTCCAGGCGCGGATCCGTTTTTCAGCGGCGGCCCCTTGCACCTCGAATTTCAAGATGTCAGCCATCGCTTTCCAGGACTGAGCGACGATCGCCCCTTTGTCCTCGGCCCATTGAACTTCAGCATACGTCAAGGCGAAATCCTGTTCGTCGTCGGCGGAAATGGCAGCGGCAAGACCACCTTGGCCTTGTTGCTGCTTGGCTTGTACGAACCGGAAAAAGGAGTAATCCTGTTTAACGGCCTATCCGTGACCGACGCGAACCGCGAACACTATCGCCAGCGCTTCTCAGCCGTCTTTGCCGATTTCCATGTGTTCGAACATTTGCTCGCTATCGAACAACCAGGATCAGCCGCACGGGCCATGCATTACGTCAACCGGCTCAATATGGGACATAAAGTGAAAGTAATCGACGGTAAATTTTCCACGATCGATTTGTCGTCCGGCCAGCGCAAACGGCTGGCCCTCGTGGCGTCTTACTTGGAAGACCGTGAAATCTATCTCTTTGATGAATGGGCAGCTGATCAAGATCCGGATTTTAAGAAGGTGTTTTATACCGAGCTGTTGCCCGAGCTCAAGGCCTGTGGCAAGACGGTGATTGTAATCAGCCATGACGACGGTTATTTTGCCTGCGCCGACCGCATCATTAAACTTGAGCACGGCGCACTGGGCATGCCCGTCGAGCAGGAAGCGCGGGATCCCCAGGAAGAACTGCAGCCCGTTTGAAAGCGGTACCGGGGGGCGCAGCGAAAGACTTTCATCGACAACGCCGTTACCGCGCATAAGTTTTTTTATTCAAGAACGCCATGCGAAACCGCAAATCTCAGTGCTGCCGAGATGCTGTCGACTTCGAATTTTTCCTTGAGTATGCGCATACGGTTATGCACGGTCTTGAGCGAAATATCGAGCTCGTCTGCAACATCGCGCGCCCGATAACCGTTTCGGTGGAATTTCAAAAGGGCAACTTCATTTTCCGTCAGTTCGAACTTGCTCATCATTTCGGCTTTTATCTTTAATGCCCACCAATCCAATAATTCCATCCCAATGGAGCGGAACAAAATGCGATTGGTCATCATTAACGGATTTCCGCGTTTCGGCGCCATCTCGGAGCCCAGATACAACACGCCAAACCGGTCAAGCGATCCGGAATGAGACGGTACAACAACTAAACTTTTGAATCCGTAATCGGCGGCAGCCTTGCGCATGTCTAGCTGGCCGCGCGAACGTAATGGAATGCGATCATCGCAAACGACGGCGCTATTTGTTCGGCTGTATTCGATATATGGATCAACCATAAACCATTTGCGATGGCTATACAGCTGGGAAAATTGAGGGGCGCATCCGATGAAGAACCTGTGATTCTTGTAGCCTTTTAAATGTTCATTATTCAATAATGTTATATAAAAGTATGATTCAGCACCCAGGCTTGGCAATATTGTGCGTAACAGATTATGAATGGAAAATTCGTCCGTGCACTGATTGATTTGACTGATAGCATTCGATACGTGATCGAGCGATAGTCGGGCCTGCGGCATTAGGCCTCCTGCACGTGAAAGTGTTGCTGCACCTTCACATAAATCTGGTCATAGGCCTGTTTTAAATCCGGGTAACACGGATCGGATTGCATAAAAGTCAGAGCCCCGGTCGGACAAAAAAGCGGCAATGTCTGTGTCTGCGACCAACCGTCGGCTTGAACGGTTTCGCGTTCAAAAATAAGGCCGGTACATTGTTGGAGTAGTCTTAATGTTATGCGCTCATTGTTTAGCGTCTTCACTGACTGATACTTTATGTCTGAACGTGTCATGACTCTTCTTTGTAGTTTTGTTGCCGATTTCAATTGCAACACCATTTCCAAGATACGGTGCTCTTGAAAGAGAAAGATGGTGATCTTATACCGCGTTCAAGAATACAAATAAATTACAAAAATATCAAGAGTGTCAACACCACATCTTTGAGTTTTCGCAAACGAACCGTGAAAAAATATTCTGTCGCATTGAGTACGGTCAGAGATCTTGAGCCGGTGACGTGGCGTGACAAGCGAGCCTGTCAGTTAATGCCGAAAGGGGAATTCCGTGACCGAGGCAATGACCACCAAACTAGGGGGCACCCACTTATCGATGCTTAACTTGTAGACAGGCTCGAGCGTACTTTGGTCGTCGTCGATAAGTGGGTGAGGTGTCCCCTAGTTTCTACCCGCCAGCAATCGCGCGCAACGAGATGCCCGTGATGTATGCGCCATAGGTGCCCAGCGCATAGCCCAGCACAGCGAGCAACACACCGACCGGCGCCAGGGCAGGGTGGAAGGCGCTGGCAACCACCGGCGCCGATGCAGCTGCGCCAATGTTCGCCTGCGACCCGACGGCCATCAGAAAAAGCGGCGCGCGGATCAGTTTGGCCATCAGGATCATCAATCCGCCGTGGAAAGTGATCCAGATCAGGCCCAGCAGGAATAACCAGGGGCGATCGAGCAGGGCATTGAGGTTCATCTGCATGCCGATCGTCGCAACCAGCACGTATAGCATCACGGCGCCGATGCGCGAAGCGCCGACGCCTTCGAGCGTGCGGGCTTTCGTGACGCTGAGCAGGAGGCCGATGGTCGTGGCGATCACGACGATCCAGAAAAAGAGCGAAGTCAGGCTGAAATCCTGCAGGCGCCACTCGGCAGGAAGGGTAGCGATCCAGCCGACCAGCAGCTGCCCCAGGAAATGGGACAGGCCGGTCGCGCCGAAGCCGATCGCAAGTATCACCATGAGGTCGGTCAGGGTCGGGATGCGTGCGTGTTGCGCCTGGTATTGCTCAATGCTATCTCGCAAGCGGTTGATTGCACTAAGATCGGCACCGGTCCAGCGGTCGAACACAGCGGAGCGGCTGGCGAGAAACAGCAACACTGCCGTCCATAGGTTACCCACCAGGACATCGACAGCGACGAACTGGCCGAACATCGTTGCGTCCACGTTGAATACTTCGCGCATGGCGGCCTGATTGGCGCCCCCGCCGATCCACGCGCCGGCCACGGTGGTCATGCCGCGCCAGGTGTCGCCGGCCACGGTTTCAGGATGGATCACGCGCATCGCCTCGAACGAGACCAGGGCGCCAAGCATGACGCCGACAGTGCCGGTCAGGAACATGATGATCGCTTTCGGGCCGAGCCGGACGATGGCCTTGAAATCGATCGCCACGCACAGCAGCACGAGAGAACTGGGCAGGAGGTAGTCGCGCGCCATCGGGTACAGCTTCGAGGCCGAGCCATCGATCACGCCAAGCGTGTTCAGTAGCGATGGCAACAGGTAGCACAGCAGCAGGGCGGGCACGTAGCTATAGAATTTTTTCCAGAAACCATCCTGGCGGGATGCCGTCCACAGCACGCCGCCGAGTATGGCGACAAGCATGCCGAGGATGACGGCATCGTTGGTGATCAGGGGAACAGGTACAGGGGGCATGCGGGCTCCAGGATTTTCGCGTCAGGACCGATGAAGGGCATGCATTGTGCAGCTCAGCAATCGAGCAAGGAGTATCGCCGGGCTCACCTGCGCAGTCAACGACATGAGAACCGGGGCTGTATTTACATTCGGCCGGACGCGGCCGAGTAAAAACTAAGTGGTTGTCCCCTTGTTTCTGACGCTCAACTTGTAGACAGGCTCGAGCGTGCTTTGGGCTTCGTCGATAAGTGGGTGTCGACAGGCTCGAGCGTGCTTTGGGTTTCGTCGATAAGTGGGTGTCCCCTCATGCTCGGTGCTCGGGGCCGCTATAGAGCCGGTTGCGTGATGGTGTTTTTCTGGAGTGTAACGGCGGTTTGAGCCAGCAATCGTCCGTTGACCGATGCGCCGGTCTTCACCGCGACCATTGTCTTAGCCAGTACAATCCCTTCAAAATGGGCGGTCGTTCCAATCGACACGGCGCCGGCAGACTGCCAAAAGACGTTCTTGGCCAAGGCGCCGCCCGCCAGGTTCACCCGGGTAGCACTAGCCTGATTGATACCTCCCGCAATCTGGAAAATCCAGACGTCGGTCGGACCGCCCGACAGCGTGACATCGGTCGATATCACGACATCGGTCCCCCATTTGTAAAGTCCGGGAACCAGCGTTTTTCCACCAATTTCCCCGGATCCCAACTCAGTAAAATCGGGCAATACTCTTCCGGCGGCGTCCGTGTACGCTGTTTCCATATCGCCCACCGCCATGGTCAGGAAAGTAGCGTCGGTCACGCTGCATGGCAGGGGGCCTGCCGCATCGACTGTGTAAATTTTTCCGGTTGCAACTTCCCCGCAGGTAAGGTCGATCGCCGCACCTGTAATCGGACTTGTTCCTACATCGCCATTGATGACGGAAGCATACACGTTGGTGATGCCTGTTTTGCTCAGCAACGCAAAGGTTCCGGCCGAACCGAGCTTGACCGGAGCGTGAACCGTTGAAGAAACTGCTGGTGTCGTGCTCGCCAGATAGCGTGGGCCAGCGCTGGCAGCGGTTGACGCGCCGTCACCGCTGCCGCCGCATCCGGCCAGCACAGCGCTCAGCATCGTCGCCAGAAACAAGGTCTGAGGTGTGGTTTCGAATCTGTTCATGCTATATTTCCTTCGCATTTGTTACGCATCCCGAGCCTGGTTTTTCAGGGCAGTTGTGGCCCCGCCGGCGCTAGTGCCGTCCGCAGCTGATCTTTTATACACCCCGAATTAGCGAGCTTTGTTACATCGGAGCCATAACTTACAAGAGTTACATTTCTTGTCGTACTGGCCGCGAAATTGTTGTCAGCATTTGCGCGCCGAGCGCGACGCGATCAACGCGTCGATAAGTCGGTGTCCACTCGTTTACGCCCCTCGTTTACGGTTCAACGATACAGAGATTCCGTTCGTTAGGACGGCGGTTCATCTCGACGACCATTTGCACGTCCAAACTGCAAGCTTGAGATGCGCAAAATATTCGGGCTAGTTCTCGGCGCAACCGTGCTTTCCCTAGCCTGCGCCGCCGATTTAGGTGACTGGCAGTTGCTCTGTGCGGAGTACGTGATCTTCTGAGGGAAACCAGGAGGGAACTAGGAGACACCCACTTATCGATGCTTAACTTTTTGGCAGGCTCGAGCGTGCTTTGGGCTTCGACGATAAGTGGGGACGATAAGTGGGTGTCCCCTAGTTTGTCCCTAGTTTTCCGGGTAATCGTGCATCGATAAGTGGGTGAGGTGTCCCCTCGTTTTCGTCCCCTCGTTTTCGCGCCGATTTTCTCGGAATGCTGGGGTTGTGCTTGCTATGTGAACGCTTTGTCCAGCCAAAAATAAACTTCAAAGTAATCCCCGACATCGTAGTAGCTCAAGGCCCAGGCAATGATCCAGGCTGCATTGGCCGTCAAGATGCCCCGTGTCCACCATTGGTACGGAAGATCAACGGAGCTTGGCTCCACGCCGCGCCGGCTGTGCTCTGCGTCTCTCCTCGCCACATATCGTGCCCACAGGTGATCGATGTATTGTTTGGGAACGGCAACGAAAAAAACACCCAGTACAGTCAGCACGCCTGCGGCAATGTGGATATTCCCGGTTGACCCTAGCGGGGATCGTTGCCAAACGAAAATATTTATCGCATAGCAGGCCACCAGCAAGGTGCCGAAGAAATATGCGACCAATAGCCGCTCCACGCGCAGCTTGTAAATATCGAAGTCGATGGGCGCCTCACTATCAAGCAGTTCCCGAGAGAGACGAATTCCGTCGATCGATATGCCAATGAAAGCAGCCCCGCCCAGGAAGGTAATGAACAGAAGAGCAAAGTTCAGCACGATGTAGTAAAGGCCAGCGGCGTTGAGCCGACGGACCCCGGCTGTGCTGTCAACGAACCAGTACGCTGGCTTTACCACCTCAGGGGTCAAGGCGTCATTGACGTAGCTGGTAATCAGAACAGAAGAAAATACGTAGACAAAGAACAAGCAAACAAATACTCGTCTCGTCTGGCCTGAAGTCGTGTTGGTGAGGGGACGCAGATTCTGGGGGTCGCGCTCCATCGAGAGCAGCACCAAGCGTATACAGAGAGTCACATAAGCCGGGCATATGACCAGGTACAGCGCGAAATTCCATATATCCTCAGTGAATTCGACCGAGGACCCCGGCACTTTCCAGAAGGTCCCGCTGAGAAGGGACATTGCTGCCGTCAAAAGAAAACAATGGACGAAGGCTGCACCGAAAATTGCGCCCGATAGTGGCGTAAGTAGTTTGCCGCTTTCTGCGATCTGATAGGGAGCGGCAAATGCCGGGGTACAAGCTGTGAAGGTTCGCTCCAGAAAGCGCAGCACCTTGAAGGCGTGGCGGTTACGCCGTTCAAGCCAGTTGAACAGGGCGCGATAGAACGCTTTTATAAGTTCCTCCAAGACGCCATCCTTGGGAAAGAGTCATTATTTAACCGTACAAAGAAGGGATTATCGTCCGCTGACTCTATGTCTGTTTGATATCCCTCAACTGCTCTGTCAGGCGATGCTGGTGTTACGTCGCTTGAAGTCCGAGGAGCAGCAAAGCCTATTGTTAAAAACTAAAACTAGGGGACACCCACCTATCGACGAAGCCCAAAGCACGCTCGAGCCTGCCTAAAAGTTAAGCATCGATAAGTGGGTGCCCCCGAGTTGGGGCTATCTGGCGTACTGACCAAACCATGGATATCCTGTGCCGACTCGCCGGCACTCGGATCTCGATCGAGCGTTCGCGGAAGGATTCAAGATATTTGCGTTCTTCCGTCCATGGATTTCCAAGGGACGGTGGCAAAGCCTTTGAGCTGCGTCCAAGTGGACGCGACGGTCATCGCCTGCTTCGCACATTCGCGGCGCGGTTGATTCAGATTGTGCATTCCACGCCAAACCGGACGCTGATTCCAGGGAAAATCGATCACCCGGTCCAGCGCAAACCGGACTGAGTGATTGACATCGTGGACGTCAAAGGCGCTCGAAAACCACCGCAATGCCCTGGCCGCCACCGATGCACATGGTGACCAGTGCATAGCGACCACCTGTGCGGTGCAGTTCGTAGACTGCCTTGGTGGCGATGAACGCGCCCGAACAGCCCACCGGATGACCGAGCGCGATCGCGCCGCCGTTCGGGTTGGTCTTCGCCGGGTCCAGTTCCAGCGCCCGGCTGACGGCGATGGCCTGGGCGGCGAACGCTTCGTTCGCTTCGATCACGTCCATTTGCCCAAGCGTGAGCCCGGCCTTCTTCAGTGCCAGTTTCGACGCCGGAATCGGGCCTTCGCCCATGATCTCGTTCGGTACCCCGGCAATGGCGTAGGAGACGATGCGCGCCATCGGGGTGCGGCCCGCCTTGGCCGCCACGTCGGCCGCGGCCAGCACGAAGAAGGCGGCGCCATCATTGATGCCGGACGCATTGCCGGCCGTGACGGTGCCGTCCTTCTTGAACGCCGGCTTCATCTTGGCCAGCGTCGCCATCGTGGTGTCGGCCTTGCCATGTTCGTCGGTGTCGAACACGACCTCGCCCTTGCGCGTCTGCTGCACTATCGGCACGATCTGCGACTTGAAGCGGCCCTCGGCGATGGCGACGGCGGCGCGCCGCTGCGATTCCACCGCAAACGCATCCTGCTCCTCGCGCGAAATCTGCCACTTGATGGCCAGGTTCTCAGCGGTGATGCCCATGTGGCCGACGCCGAATGGGTCGGTCAGCACCGCCACCATCATGTCGATCGCCTTGGTGTCGCCCATGCGCGCACCGCTGCGCAGGGCCGGCATCATGTAGCCGCCGCGCGACATGACTTCCACGCCGCCGCCGATGCCGTAGTCGAAATCGCCAAGCATGATGTTTTGTGCGGCCGTCACGATCCCTTGCAAGCCCGACGAGCACAGGCGACTGACCTGCATCGCGACCGAATCCATTGGCAGTCCGGCCTGAATCGACGCCACCCGCGACACGTAGGCGTAGCGCGAATCGGTCGGAATACAGTTGCCGACGACGGCGTTGCCGATCAGCGTCGCCTCGACACCGGAACGGGCGATGGCTTCCTTCATCACGATGCCGGCCAGCTCGGCCGGCTCCATCGTGGATAGCGAACCGCCAAAACCGCCAATGGCGGACCGTACTGCACTGAGGACTACAACTTCTCTCGTCATTGGAAAAACTCCGGTTGGTGATGGATGAAGCGCGCCGGCGGCGTGCCGTCCTGATGGGTACTCGTGGTAGTCGAACGCGGCGCCGACGAACGCATGGTCGATGGCCTGATTCGAAAACTAAGGGAAACCACTTATCGATGCTCAATTTTTAGGCAGGCTCGAGCGTGCTTTGAGCTTCGTCGATAAGTGGGTGTCCCCTAGTTTTCCCTAGTTTTCCATAAGTGGGTGTCCCCTAGTTTTCCTAGTTTTCGGGGATCGTAAGGAAGATAACTGGTAGCCATCTTCCCTTAACGTTTACAAACTAAAAACGGATGACACGGTCGGCTCTGCCGCGCAGACTCCTAGTTTCTCCGAGCAGAAAGCACAAAGCCGGGCTGTCAGGCATAGTCGAGCACGGCATCATGAAAATCGTTTTCGTGGACTATAAGCACACGTGCGCCGGCCTTTCGCAGTTCGACCGCCTTTTCAACCTTGCGCCCATAGCACGCGTACGCCCAGCAGGGATTCCCATCGGCACCGATCACGAGGTAGGTGACCTTTGCCGAAAGCGACGACACAACCTCGCCACCCAGTCGATTGACGGTTTCGATAAGTTGGGAGCGCGGGTAACGCGAGGACGCGCCCGTAAAGCAAAACAGTGCGCCGGAAAATTCGATCTCAGGGCAGACAGCGCACAGGCCAACCAGGGATGTGCCAGTTGAAACTAACGGACTGACAATCGTGCGCTCGTCGAGGCCAGGGACGAATTCGGAGAAAAACTCCTTGAGCATCGCGTGCTCGCGCTCATCAATTTTCTGGTCCGCAAGAACGGCAGTGATGAGGCTAGCGAGCTCATCATACGGCCAGCAGGTTTTCAAGTGGTCGTGTTCCTCAAGCCAGGCCGAGAGGCCTCGTAACTCAGTCTCGGAGACGATGCCGTCGGCGACAATGCTGCCGACGATGGCATGAAGCCGCTGAAGGTCCGATGTCGTCTTGTCGAAGTATTCTGTCGACCGCAAGCGCTCGCAGAGCCAGACGATGTCTGCGTGCTCTTCCTGAGTAAGGACGTCGTCCTCGATGGCCGTTTCCACCACTTGGATCAGTTCATCAAAAGGATGGCGCGTCCGAAGTTCGGCATGTTCCGCCAACCACGCCCGAAGGAAATTCAGCTCGGACGAGTTGATCTGGTTGTCGATCGATATTCCTTCAATTATTCCGAGAAGCGAGTTTATCGATTTCTCCAGCCGGGCTCGTGACGTAAATTTTGCATATTGCTTATGGTCAGGATGCATATTTGTCCCATAAATGTGAAGTGTACGGACAGTAGGTAACACGGCTTCACAAGTGTAACCGACGGCGCTTTCCCAACGATGCGCTGCGGCAAATAATGCGCCAGCGCGTCCGCACGCCGGGCACCTCACCCACTTATCGATGCTTAACTTTTAGGCAGACTCGAGCGCGCTTTGGACTTCGTCGATAAGTGGGTGTCCCCTAGTTTGCTCGCTAGTTTGCTAGTTTCGAGCGCGCTTCGGACTTCGTCGATAAGTGGGTGTCCCCTAGTTTGCTAGTTTGAAAATTCGCCTATCAATACGATTTCGGTTGGAAACTAGGGGACACCCACTTATCGATGCTTAACTTTTAGGCAGGCTCGAGCGTGCTTTGGACTTCGTCGATAAGTGGGTGTCCCCTAGTTTCCACCTAGTTTCCACCCTTGTTTTCAACCCTTGACGACATCGAAAAAGCCTTAACGCTCAAGGGCGTAGGGTTGGATGCGGGGTTGGCATCCGGCCCGCGAGCCCGTCCGGCGGCACGGACTTCCCCGCCCACGAGGGCGGGGCGGGGCGAGTGGTGGGGGAATCCACGCGGTGTGGCAGCATCACGTTTCCGCCGCCGCGTAAAGTTCCACTCGAAAAGGCATTAAGCCATGAATTGCCGCGTGTGGAAAATGGAGAGAATTCATGGCAATTAATGCAGTAAAATGATTTGCTGGCCTTCGGCCAAAACCTTGGAGACATAGTGAAACTGCTCGCATTGGTTTTAGCTTTGCTCGCGCTAGTACTCCCGCGAATTTCCGAGGCTCAGATGGTGGGGCCGGAGTATCTGGTCCACGTCGGTGGATTGCCGATGAGCTGTAAGACAAGTTCTGAAGTGCAGGTAGCCATCTATGCCGACTATTCATTGGACAACATCGGTGTTGCGAGGACAGCGCCTAACGGAGCGCCAATCATCGTTTTGAACCCCAATGTCATAGGCAGATATTCGCCAATCGTGAAGCAATGGTGGTTCGCGCACGAGTGCGCGCATCACGCATTAGGCGCATGGAACAATGAAACTAATGCGGACTGCTTTGGCGCGAAAGAACTCGTTAAGTTTGGCATTCTAAATAACAATTCCCAACTTCAGTCGTTCGTGAACGAGCTTGCCAACCTTCCAGGCTCGCCGGAATCCGGGCACTTGCCAGGATTTGAGCGCGCAATGAAAATTGCAACCTGCGCACTCGGTTTTTCGTAAGCTCGTCCAACTTGTCTAATCCATCGGCCGTCGCCACGGCATGCCATGTCGATGGCCATGTCCCAGCGTATTGGCCCTACACAGCATCAAGGGTTTGCTTCGCCGGGCTGCGCTGCGCGCAACCCGCCCTTGACCCTGTTTCGTTTCGGACTTGGCCACATCGTCACACAGGACTACGCAGGCCACGACGAAATCATGCATTCACAGCGGTAGGCGACATGGTAGCCGAAGTCAACTTCCACTCAAAACGACATTGGGCCCTAGGTTTCCCATCAGCGTGTACCCCGCTTGCAGGAAGAACTGCGCATCCGGCACGGCAGTGGCGCCTTCGGCAAATGGCTGCTGCAACCGGCCAAGACTGACATGCTGGTCTTGGACGACTGGGGCATGGGCTCCATTGACGGCATGATGCGCTCGGATGCTGAGGATCATCGATGACCGCGCTGGTAACAAAGCCACCATCATCACCAGCCCATTGCCGGTCGAGCACTGGCATGCGTGGATCGGCGACGCCACCATCGCCGACGCCATTCTGGATCGCGTAATGCAGCGCAACCACCGCATCACGCTGACCGTAATTCGCTGCGCGCCCAACGACCAAAAACAGCAAAAAAGGAGAAAAACATCGACCCATCGTGACCGCAGGGATTAGAATTTGACCGCGTAACGCCATCTCATGCGCAGCGTCACGTTCCCCGGAATACGCGCTTACAGAATAACCGACGCGCATCGGCGCGTCCGGTTGAGTTAGGCTAGCTGCTCACCTCGTCATATACCAAATCAGGAAACTTGACAAGGCGCCAGTAACTAAACCGATGACAGTCCCTTCTACGATGCCCCGAAACCGTGCCTTCGAATTTGCGCGCGCCAACATGCGGGCGAAAGAGTCTTCCGGAACCTTGAGCAAGGTTTCCGCAGTGACCTTGTCTTGTTCAAGGCGGACGACGGCATCTCGAAGCGCTTCCGCCTCCGTTTTGTTGTCCTGAGCCTCGCGTTGGAGTTCGGCTACTGCATCAACAGCCGCACTCAGATCGTTGCGAATCTGATCAAGTTTTGCCAGGCGCTCATCAACAGTCTTGGAGTCTAGAACCTGCCCGAGATCCATCTCGTACCGAAGGAATGGCAAGCTCAGCGACAGCTTGCCGCTCTTTCTTAACACATCGAGGAAGCTTTGCATTTCGACCATAGTGATTAGCTTTAACTAATTATCGATCGCAAAATACAAAATGAACATGAGCGGCTGCGACATAACATCCCATGCTTTGATAGCCAGCAACCCTCTGCCACAGGGCATTTTGTTGAGATCCCGCTGTATTTGCATGCAGGGATAGCAAAAGCCGAGCCTCTACTGCTTAGGCGCATCGAAACCGGCTGCTACCGATACAATCAGCCGTTTCGGGTTGCTCGGGTCCCGTTTTTCGAGGGGAATTTCATAGATCACGAGAAACTCCGCTTTCCTGAACTTGTAGAACAGGTCCACGAGGATCCTCTCCCCGAGGCAGATGCTCAGTTCGATGATCATATCGAAGCCAACAAGGATTGTTTCCAAGGGCTCATCTGTCAAACCCCAACGCGGATCCACTAATTTTGCCTCTGTCCCATCGACTTCGATGTCGAAGTTGACATAACGCATGGGTGCTCCAGGCGCGGTGTCGGGATGATCAACCACATTGCGCATCTGAACGACGCGTGCCACGAAAGGCTTTGCTTTTCGGATTGATATAGTAAGGTGATCATCATCTGGTTGGCGTCAACTATCTTGGCCGGTCGGCGTCAATTATCTTGGCCGGTGAAGCGAAGTGTTGTTAATCCTTCTTTTCCTTCGTTTTTGGCTTGACGGTAGTGGTGCCCGCTGATGCTGCCCGT
>JBAQKU010000614.1:0-4099 GCA_049301315.1 Telluria sp. | reverse complement strand
GTTCCCGCCTGCGCGGGAACGACGGTGGGGGCGCGGGAACGACGGTGGGGGCGCGGGAACGACGGTGGGTGCGCGGGAACGACGGTGGGTGCGCGGGAACGACGTGCAAATGTCAACGGTAAAGCGCGAGCGCGCTGCGCCCGGCTGTGTCTTAGGCGCGCTTGGCGGCGAGGGCGTTGCCGGCGCGGCTGGAAGCGGCGCGGCCCAGCTGGCGCGAGATGAACTGGCCGGCGTCCACCACCAGGTCGAGGTCGATGCCGGTCTCGATACCGAGCCCGTTCATCAGGTACAGCACGTCTTCGGTGGCGACGTTGCCGGTTGCGCCCTTGGCATACGGGCAGCCGCCCAGGCCGGCCACGGACGAATGGAAAATCGATACGCCCACTTCAAGGCTGGCGTAGATGTTGGCGAGCGCCTGGCCGTAGGTGTCGTGGAAGTGGCCTGACAGGGCGGCCATGGGGAACTCCTGCGCCGCGCGCAGCATCACCGCCTGCGTCTTGCGCGCGGTCGCGACCCCGATGGTGTCGGCGATATCGATTTCGTCGCAACCGAGCTCGCGCATGCGCGCCACCACGCCGGCCACCGCGTCGTGCGGCACCTCGCCCTGGTACGGGCAGCCGAATGCGCAGCTGATGCTGCCGCGCAGGCGCAGGCCGTGCTCCTTGGCTGCCTTGGCGACGCCGGCAAAGCGCGCGATCGATTCCTCGATCGAGCAGTTGATATTACGCTGCGAAAAAGCCTCCGACGCGGAGGCGAAGATCACCACTTCGTCGGCGTGGCTGGCCAGTGCCGCGTCGAACCCTTGCATGTTGGGCGTCAGCGCCGAGTAGATGGCGCCCTCGCGCCGGGTAATACCGGCCATCACCTCGGTGCTGGTGGCCATCTGCGGCACCCACTTGGGCGACACGAAGGAAGCCGCCTCGATGTTCTGGAAGCCGGCCTTCGAGAGCCGGTCGACCAGCTCGATCTTGACTGCGGCGCTGACCGCCTGCTGTTCGTTTTGCAGGCCGTCGCGCGGACCGACCTCGATGATCTTGACCTTGTTCGGCAAATTGGCTTGGCTGTTCATTTTCAATATCCCCGGTTGCGGTCGACGACGTCGGACACCGACTCGCCGTTTTCCAGTGCACGAATTTTTGCGCCGATCTGGCGGATGCTTTCCAGGCGCAAGGTAAGCGCCGATATGTGCGGCGTCAGCGTGATGCGCGGCTCGGTCCAGAACGGGTGGTGCGCCGGCAAAGGCTCGGTGCGGAACACGTCGAGCGCGGCGCCGGCGATGTGGCCCGAACCGATCAGCTCCAGCAGGTCAGGTTCTGCCACGTGCGCGCCGCGCGCCACGTTGATCAGGTAGGCGCCGCGGGGAAGCTTCGACAGCGCGGCGCGGCCCAGCAGGTTGTCGGTCTCGGCCGTGAGCGGCAGCATGCACACCAGCACGCGGGTGCCGGCCAGGAAGTCGTCGAACTGTTCGCGCCCCGTGTAGCAGCTCGCGCGCGCATGCTGCTTCGGCGTGCGGCTCCAGCCGCGCAGCGGAAAGCCGAACTGTGCAAGCGCGTCCAGCACCGGGGTGCCCAGCACTCCCATGCCCAGCACGCCGATCGTGAAGTCGCTCTTGTCGTACTGCGGCAGCGGCGCCCAGACGCCGTGCCGGGCCTGCTGTTCGTATTCGCCGAAACGGCGGAAGTAACGCAGCACGGCATGGGTCACGTATTCCGCCATCTGCACTGCCATGCCGGCGTCGCCCAGCCGAATGATGGGCACCTGCGGCAATGCGTGGCCATACTTGAGGATCGCATCGGCGCCCGCGCCGGTGAGGAAGATCGCCTTCACCTGCGCCAGCTGGCCGAGCAGTTCCTCCGGCGGGCACCACAGCACGGCGTAATCGCAGGGCGCAATCTGCTCGCCTTCGCGCCACACCACCACTTGCGCCTGCGGCAGCACCTGGGCAAAGTCGCGCACCCAGGGATCGGTAAGGCCGTCGGCGCGATGAAGAAGAATCCGCATGCCCGTTTTCCTTACGCCGCCTTGAATTCGAGCAGCGGCGCGCCGTCGGCCACTTGGTCGCCCACCTGGTACAGGATGTCCTCGACCAGGCCGTCGGCCGGTGCGGAAATCGTGTGTTCCATCTTCATCGCTTCCATGATGACGAGCGGATCGCCCTTCTTCACGGTGCGGCCCTTGGCCGTGATCACCGCCACCACCTTGCCCGGCATCGGCGCGGTCAGGCGCCCGCCGGCCGCTTCCGCTTCGCCCGCATGGGCCATCGGATCGTTGTAGGTCAGCGCAAAATGGCGCCCGCCGGTAAACACGTGAAACATGTCGGCGTCGCGCCGTACGGTGCCGTGCATCGAGGTGGCGCCAAGCTTGATCGAGAAGTCGGCGCCCTTCCTTGCGGTCAGCGACAGTTCGGCCTCGATGCCGCCTGCCGCGATTTCCCAGCCATGCGCGCGATAGGTTACGCCCAGTTCATAGGCGCTCATGCCGCGCGTGGCGCAATAGTCGTCGGCGAACGCGAGCTGGCGCTGGTAGTCGCTGTTCAGGCGCCAGCCGAGCGCATTACCCCACGGGTCGGCCGGATTGGCGGACTTTGACGCGGACAGCTCTTTTTCCGATTCCATCAGGGCCACCGCCGCCAGCGCAAGCGCGCCCAGTGGTGCGGCCTTCGGTGGCGGGAACAGGGTGTCGGCGTTGCGCTCGATCAGGCCCGTGTCCAGGTCGGCGCTCGCGAACGCGCTGCCTTCGACCAGGCGCTTGAGGAAGGCGATGTTGGTGGCCAGCCCGACGATGCGAAATTCGGCCAGCGCCTGCGACATGCGCGCCAGCGCCTGGGTGCGGTCTGCGCCCCACACGATCAGCTTGGCGATCATCGGGTCGTAGAACGGCGAAATGGCGTCGCCTTCGCGCACGCCGGAGTCGATCCGGACCGGTGCCGGAGCGCCGCCCGGAGTGCCGCCCAATTCGAATGCCACCGCCTGCGGGGTATCCATGTGGCGCAGCGTGCCGATCGACGGCAGGAAGCCTTTTTCGGGATTCTCCGCGTAGATGCGCGCCTCGATGGCGTGCCCGTGGATGGCCAGTTCGGCCTGTGTTTTCGGCAGCGGCTGGCCGGCGGCCACGCGCAACTGCCACTCCACCAGGTCGGTACCGGTGATCATTTCGGTGACCGGGTGTTCGACCTGAAGGCGCGTGTTCATCTCCATGAAGTAGAACGAGCCGTCCTGGTTGGCGATGAATTCGACCGTGCCCGCGCCCACGTAACCGACCGCTTTCGCAGCTGCCACCGCGGCTTCGCCCATGGCGGCGCGGCGCTGCGGCGACATGCCCGGCGCCGGCGCCTCTTCCAGCACCTTCTGGTGGCGCCGCTGCACCGAACAGTCGCGCTCGTGCAGGTAGACGCAATTGCCGTGGGTGTCGGCGAATACCTGGATCTCGATGTGGCGCGGGCGCGTCAGGTATTTTTCGGCCAGCACCTTGTCGTCGCCGAAGGAGCTGATCGCTTCGCGCTTGCACGAGGCCAGCGCGGCCTTGAAGTCGTCCGCCTTCTCGATGACGCGCATGCCCTTGCCGCCGCCGCCCGCGCTGGCCTTGAGCAGCACCGGATAGCCGATGCGGTCGGCCTCGCGCTGCAGGAAGTCGGGGTCCTGCTGCTCGCCGTGGTAGCCCGGCACCAGCGGCACATTGGCCGTTTCCATCAGCGTTTTCGCGGCCGACTTGGAACCCATCGCGCGCATGCCCGACGCCGGCGGCCCGATGAACACCAGGCCGGCCTGCTCGCACGCTTCCGCGAAGTCCGCGTTTTCGGACAGGAAGCCGTAGCCCGGATGCACCGCCTGGGCTCCGGTCGCCAGCGCCACCGCGATGATCTTGTCGCCGCACAGGTAGCTTTCCTGGGCCGCGGCAGGTCCGATCAGCACTGCCTCATCGCACACCGCCACGTGTTTCGAGGCGGCGTCCGCCTCCGAGTACACGGCGACGGTCTTGATGCCCATGGCGCGCGCGGTGGCGGCGACCCGGCAGGCGATTTCGCCACGGTTGGCGATGAGGATTTTTGTGAACATGCGTTTCTTCCAGGAGCGGACGGTAATTTCGGGTTGGTCAGGAA
>JBAQKU010000613.1:0-1683 GCA_049301315.1 Telluria sp. | reverse complement strand
CCTAATTTCGGCGCGTTACAGCAGCTAAATTGGGTTCCCGCCTGCGCGGGAACGACGGAGTCTACCGGGCCGACGGAGTCGGCGGGATCGACGCAGTTCATGCAGCGACGAAGTCTATGGGATCGACGCGTTGTCCGGTTCCGGCGCTCGTAAAAAAAGCCCGTGCGGTGCACGGGCTTTCTGTTTCTTGCGCCAGGCGCTACTTGGCGGCTGCCTCCGCGAACTTCTTGGTGATGACCCACTGCTGGCCGATCGACAAGATGTTGTTGACGACCCAGTACAGCACCAGGCCGGACGGGAAGAAGAAGAACATGACCGAGAACGCGAGCGGCATGTACAGCATCATCTTCGCCTGCATCGGATCGGCCGGCGCCGGGTTGAGCTTGGTCGTGATGTACATCGAGATCGCATACAGCACCGGCAGGATATACCATGGGTCCGGTGCGGTCAGGTCCTGGATCCAGCCAATCCACGGCGCGCCGCGCATCTCGACCGATGCCTGCAGCACCCAGTACAGGGCGATAAAGACCGGCATCTGGACCAGGATCGGCAGACAGCCGCCGAGCGGATTGATCTTCTCGGTCTTGTACAGCTCCATCGTGGCCTGGTTCATCTTGGCCGGATCGCCCTTGTAGCGCTCGCGGATCGCCTGCATCTTCGGCGTGACCAGCTTGACCTTGGCCATGCTCTTGTAGCCTGCGGCCGACAGCGGGAAGAACAGCAGCTTGATCAGGACCGTGAACGCGATGATGGTCCAGCCCCAGTTGCCCAGCACGCTGTGGATGTGGCCCATGACCCAGAAGATCGGCTTGGCGATAATCGTGAGCATGCCGTAGTCCTTCACCAGTTCGAGGCCAGGTGCGATCTTCTCGAGCTTGTTCTCGTCCTGCGGACCGGAGTACAGCTTGGCGTCGGTCGAGATGGTGGCGCCAGGTGCGACGGTCCCCAGCGGCAGCAAGGTGCCGATGGCGTACAGGTTGGTGTCGACCTTCTTGGTGTAGATATCGCGCGGGGTTTTCGCCGGCGGCACGAAGGCCGAGACGAAGAAGTGCTGCGAGATCGCGATCCAGCCGTCATTGGCCTTGGTCGGATGCTCGGCTTGGCCCTTCTTCTCGATCGTCTCGAAGTCGAGCTTGTGGTATTTCTCGTCCGGCGTGTACAGCGTCGGGCCGGTGTAGCTGCTGGTGAAATACGTCTCGCCCTCCGGCTTGTTGCCATGATGGAGCAATTGCAGGTAAAGCGACGGGTTGACCGGAGCCGCGCCCAGGTTGGTCACGTCGTGGCGCACGTCGATCAGGTAGTCGCCGCGCTTGAAGGTGAAGGTCTTGGTCAGCTTGACGCCGCCCTGCTCGGCTTCGAGCACGAGCTGCACCTGGTTGCCGCCGTCGATACTGCGCACGCCAGGCTTGGCGACGAACACGGTATTGTGGTTCGGCAGCGCGCCGCCGGCGCTGTTGCCGATCAGGCCGGTCTGCGCGACGAAGGTGCCCTTCGGGGTCACGTCGAACAGGACCTGGTTCTTGCTCGGGTCGAGCCCGTCCTTGTGCTTGAGCAGTTCAAGGCGCCTGATCACACCGCCTGCGGTATCGATCTCGACCTTCATGACGTCGGTCGTGATGGCGATGCGCTCGCTGCGCACCGCTTGCGGCGCCGCGGCGCCCGGCAATGCGGCCGTGCCTGGAG
>JBAQKU010000612.1:0-2707 GCA_049301315.1 Telluria sp. | reverse complement strand
TGTGGCGAAATCGGCCTGAGACAAGGAACAAAGCACAGCAAGGCCGAGGCCTTGCGCGCATTTGTGACGCAGTATCGGGCCGATTCTCGTCATATTTATTCAACGAATCTGTAATTCAGGACACTAGCGCTTCCCTGGCTTGTTCTTCCGGTGGCCGCATCGATGGTATATACTGGGTTTATATACAGTAGTCCTTAATTCCATCGTGTCGTTCCGTTGCAGAGTGCAAGCGCCATGTCGTCCCCCATCCCGAGCGCGCAGAGCCTGCCCGATTACGCCGAGCTGTTCTGCCTGACCAATTTCTCTTTCCTGCAAGGCGCTTCGCATGCGGAAGAGCTGGTCGCGCGCGCCGTCCAGCTCGGCTATACGGCGCTGGCGATCACGGACGAATGTTCGCTGGCCGGCGTGGTGCGGGCCCACGGCCAGGCCAAGAAGGCCGCGCTGCCATTGCTGGTGGGCGCCCATTTCCACCTGCAAAACGCCGATGGCAGCGGCGCGCTGTCGCTGGTCGCGCTGGCGCAAAACCGCAATGGCTACGGCAACCTGTCCGAGCTCATCACGCTGGCGCGCAGCCGCAGCGAGAAGGGCAGCTACCTGCTCACCCCGGCCGACTTTGCCGCGCCGGCGCTCGCCCAGGCGCACCTGACAGGGCTGCCCGACTGCCTGCTGATCCTGCTGCCGGCTTACCCGGGCCACGAGGCGGCCGACGTCGACCGCCTGCACGCCCAGGCCGCCTGGATGGCGGCCACCTTTCCCGGGCGCGCCTGGATCGGCCTGAACCTGCTGCACCGCGCCTTCGACGACGCGCACCGCGCCACCATCGAGGAAGTCGCGTGGCAGCATAACTTGCCGATCACCGCGCTCGGCCACGTGTGCATGCATGTGCGCTCGCGCAAGCCGCTGCACGACACGCTGTGCGCGGTCCGGCTCGGAAAAGCGGTGTCCGAATGCGGTTACGCGCTCGCGCAAAACGCCGAGCAGCACCTGCGCGCGCGCCTGCGCCTGGCTAACATCTACGCGCCCGAGGTGCTGGCCGAAACGGTGCGCATCGCGCGCCTGTGCACGTTTTCGCTCGACGAGCTGCGCTACGAATACCCCGACGAACTGGTGCCGCCCGGCCAGAGCGCGGCCAGCTACCTGCGCAGCGAAACCTATATCGGCGCGCACCAGCGCTTCCCGCAAGGGATTCCGGCCCGGGTGCAGGCCCAGATCGAGCACGAGCTGCAACTGATCGGCGAACTGCGCTATGAACCTTACTTCCTGACCGTCCACGACATCGTGCGCTATGCGCGCTCGAACGGCATCTTGTGCCAGGGCCGGGGATCGGCCGCCAATTCGGCGGTGTGCTACTGCCTGGGCGTGACCGAGGTCGATCCGGCGCGCGGCAACCTGCTGTTCGAGCGCTTCATCTCGAAGGAGCGCGACGAGCCGCCCGACATCGACGTCGATTTCGAGCACCAGCGGCGCGAGGAAGTCATCCAGTACATCTACCGCAAGTACGGGCGCGCGCGTGCGGCGCTGGCCGCGGTGGTGATCAGCTACCGCCCCAAGAGCGCGCTGCGCGACAGCGGGCGCGCGCTCGGCATCGACCTGGCGATCGTGGAGAAGGTGGCCAAGGCCCACCACTGGTTCGACGGCAAGAGCGACCTGCTGGCGCGCCTGGCCGAAAGCGGGCTCGATCCGGAAGCGCAGCTGTCGCAGCAGTGGGCCGCGCTGGCGCAGCAGCTGCTCGGCTTTCCGCGCCACCTGTCGCAGCATCCGGGCGGCTTCGTGATCGCCAAAGGCAAGCTGTCGCGCCTGGTGCCGATCGAAAACGCGGCCATGGCCGAGCGCAGCGTGATCCAGTGGGACAAGGACGACCTCGAGGAACTGGGCCTGCTCAAGGTGGACGTGCTGGCGCTGGGCATGCTGTCGGCGCTGCGCCGCACCCTCGAGCTGGTCGGGCAGCAGCGCGGCACGGTGTTCTCGATGCAGGACATCCCGGCCGAGGACCGCGCCACCTACGACATGATCTGCGCGGCCGACACCGTCGGCGTGTTCCAGATCGAATCGCGCGCGCAGATGAGCATGCTGCCGCGCATGCTGCCGCGCACCTTCTACGACCTGGTGATCGAGGTCGCGGTGGTGCGCCCCGGTCCGATCCAGGGCGGCATGGTGCATCCGTATCTGCGGCGCCGCCAGGGGCTCGAGCCGGTCGTGTATCCGAAGCCGGAAATGAAGCTGGCGCTCGAGCGCACGCTGGGCGTGCCGATTTTCCAGGAGCAGGTGATGCAGGTGGCGATGCTGGCGGCCGGCTTCACGCCGGGCGAAGCGGACCAGCTGCGGCGCGCGATGGCGGCCTGGAAGCGCAAGGGCGGCATGGAGAAGTACTATGAGCGCATCGTCAACGGCATGCTCGAGCGCGGCTACGAACTCGCCTTCGCGGAAGCGATCTTCAGCCAGATCCAGGGCTTCGGCGAGTATGGTTTTCCCGAGTCGCATGCCGCCAGTTTCGCGCTGCTCGCGTATGCCAGCGCCTGGCTCAAATGCCACGAGCCGGCCGCCTTCCTGTGCGCGCTGCTCAACAGCCAGCCGATGGGTTTTTACAGCCCTTCGCAACTGGTGCAGGACGCGCAGCGGCACGGGGTCGAGGTGCGGCCGGTCGACATCGCCATCAGCGGCTGGGACTCGGCGCTCGAAGCGCGGCCCGGCGGCGGACAGGCGGCGC
>JBAQKU010000611.1:0-8241 GCA_049301315.1 Telluria sp. | reverse complement strand
AGTCCGAGCTGGGCGGCATCGGCTCGGTGCTCAGCGGCGGCAAGCTGCTTGCCATCATTCCTGCCTTTATCCTGCTCGGGCTCGGACTCGCGTTCACGCCGTGCGTGCTGCCGATGGTGCCTATCCTGTCCTCGATCATCGTGGGCGAGGGCGCCCATACCAAGCGTTCGCGCGCCTTCGTCCTGTCGCTGGCCTATTCGCTCGGCATGGCGATCGTGTACACGGCGCTCGGGGTCGCGGCCGGCCTGGCTGGCGAGGGGCTGGCGGCGGCCCTGCAAAACCCGTGGGTGCTGGGCGCGTTCGGCCTGCTGATCGTCACGATGGCGCTGTCCATGTTCGGCCTGTACGAATTGCAGCTGCCGAGCGCGCTGCAGACGCGCCTGGTGAACGCATCCGGGCGCCGCTCGTCGGGCAAGCTGGCCGGGGTATTCGCGATGGGCGCGATTTCCGCGCTGATCGTGGGACCGTGCGTGGCCGCGCCGCTGGCCGGCGCGCTGGTGTACATCAGCCAGACGCGCAACGTGCTCATCGGCGGCAGCGCCTTGTTTGCGCTGGCCATCGGCATGAGCATTCCGCTGCTGCTGGTGGGGGTCTCGGCCGGCTCGCTGCTGCCGCGCGCCGGCGCCTGGATGGCTTCGGTCAAGCGCTTCTTCGGGGTACTGATGCTGGCCATGGCCTTGTGGCTGGTGTCGCCGGTGCTGCCGCCCCAGTTGCACATGCTCGGATGGAGCGTGCTGTTGCTCGGCTACGGCGCCTACCTGCTGCGCTCGGTGCGGCACTGGAGTGCGCTGGCGCTCGGTGCGGCCTTGGCCGTGCTCGGGCTGGTGCAACTGGTCGGGCTGGCCAGCGGCGGGCGCGATGCGCTGGCCCCGCTGGCGCACCTGCGCGCCGCGCCGGAGCATGGACTGACATTCACGCGCGTGAAAACGGTGGCGCAACTCGATGCGGCGCTGGCCAACACGGGCGGCAAGACCGCGATGCTCGACTTTTACGCCGATTGGTGCGTTTCATGCAAAGAGATGGAAAAGCTCACCTTCGTCGACCCGCGCGTGCGCGCGCAACTGGCCAACACGCTGCTGCTGCAGGTCGACGTGACCGCCAACGACGCCGACGACAAGGCGATGCTCAAGCGCTTCAACCTGTTCGGTCCGCCCGGGATCATCCTGTTCGACCGTCACGGGCGCGAAATCGCGGACAGCCGCGTGATCGGCTACCAGGACGCCAATAAGTTCTCCGCTTCGCTCGAGCGTCTGAAGTAGGGCGCAAGAGCGAAGCGTCGTCAAGCTGCTCAGCCCTTGTGCCCGTGCCGCATGCGGTGCCCGCGGCGCATCGTGTTGTCGTCGAATACCTTCTTTTGCTCGGGCGTGAGCACGGCATAGAAGGTGCGCAGCGCTTCGAGCCGGGTTTCCATGGCCGCGATGTGCTGCCTGGCCAGCGCAATGCGCTGCTCCATGCGCTGCGGCGCGGGCAGTGCGGCCCACTTGGCGTGCTCGCCGTGCGCCATCCCGGCACCCGGCTTCCACGCCGCCTGGAAGGCGCTCCATGCCGGCTCCTGCGCCGCCGTCAGCTTGAGCGCGTCGTGCAGGCGGACCTGGCGCTGGGCCATATGTTCGGCCCGTTTTGCCTGCTTCTGCTCCATGTTGGCAGGATGGCCTTCGTGGGCCTGGACGGCGAACGTGGCGCTGCCCATGCCGAGCACGGTCAGGGCGATTACGAGGTTCTTGCGAAGTGTGTTCATTTGGCTTCCTTTGATGGTTAGAGTGGATGCGCATCCGGGTCGGTTCGCTGCACATGCAATCCATCTTGGGCCGCAGATGTTTCTCCCTCGTTTCCCCTGCCAAGGAGTTTGTATCAATATGTTTCGACCGAAGGTCAATATACATGCCGATACAAATACCCTGTTCAGGGGCGCTTTTACTGTAGATAATCAGGGCTATGGATACTCCCTCTACCATTCTCATTGTCGACGACGACCGCGATATCCGCACCCTGCTGGCGGACTATCTGGAAGCGAACGGCTACCGCGCGCTGTGCGCGGCCGACGGCAGCGCGATGTGGAAGGCGCTCGACGAAGCCCGCCCCGACCTGATCGTGCTGGACCTGAACCTGCCCGGCGACGACGGCCTGACGCTGTGCCGCAAGCTGCGCGCCAATTCGACCCTGCCGGTGATCATGCTCACCGCGCGCAACGAGCCGCTCGACCGCATCCTGGGTCTCGAAATGGGCGCCGACGATTACCTGCCCAAGCCGTTCGAGCCGCGCGAGCTGCTCGCGCGCATCCGCAGCGTGCTGCGCCGCAGCCATGCGATGCCCTCCAACACGCCGTCCGACAGCGCGCAGCAGATGCGTTTTTCGGGCTGGACCCTGGACCTGACCGCGCGCCACCTGCTCAATCCCGAGGGCATCGTCATCATGCTGTCGGGGGCCGAATTCCGCCTGCTGCGCGTGTTCCTCGAGCATCCCAACCGCGTGCTTAACCGCGACCAGCTGCTGAACCTGACCCAGGGGCGCGACGCCGATCCCTTCGACCGCTCGATCGACATCCAGATCAGCCGCCTGCGCCAGAAGCTCGGCGAAGACGCGCGCCTGCCGCAGATCATCAAGACGGTGCGCAACGGCGGCTACGTGCTGGCCGGCCAGGTCACCGTGGAGCCATCCGCGTGAGGGCTTTTTTCGGCTCCATGACGGGCCGCGTTTTCCTGACCCTGTCGCTCGGCATCGTGAGCTCGGCCGCGATCACGCAGATACTGGCCGAGGCCGAACGCCAGCGCGTGATCGAGGCATACCGCGACCTGTATGCGATCGAGCGCATCGAGCAGCTGATCACGGCGGCCGAAACCGTGCCGGCCTCCGCGCGCATGGCCTACCTGAGCGTGGCCAACCGTCCTGGCCTGCGGCTCGAGGAAATCACCCGGGCGCTGCCGGTCGCGCCGGTGCGCTCGGAATTCGCCGGCTTGCTGGCCGCGCGCCTGGGCAAGGGTTACCAGCTCGAATCGATCGCCCTGCGCCCGGCCGCCTGCGACGTGCCGCGCACCCAGTCCACCCTGTTCGGCCCGGCCAAGGTGCGCTGGCGCGGCGTGTGCGAGAGCATCATCCTGCGCCTGCGCGACGGCGAGCAACTGCGCCTGTCGGTGCTGCCGCCGCCCTCGTCGCGGATCGCGCAAAAGACCGACTACAGCGCCATCATCGCGCTGTTCCTGGTCAGTATCGGCTTCCTGGCCTACCTGGTGGCGCGAATGACCACGCGCCCGCTGGGACGGCTGGCGCAGGCCGCCAAGGACCTTGGCAACGACATCAACCATCCGCCCCTTGAACTGGCCGGCGCCAGCGAAATCCGCCAGGCCAGCGCCGCCTTCAACGCGATGCAGGCGCGCATCCGCCAGTACATCTTGCAGCGCACCCAGATGCTCGCGGCCATCACCCACGACCTGCAAACGCCGCTCACCCGCCTGCGCCTGCGCCTGGAGAAAGTGAGCGATACCGAACTGCGCGAGCGCCTGGTGGGCGACCTGTCGGCCATGCAGCAGATGGTGCGCGAAGGGCTGGACCTGGCGCGCAGCATGGACACCACGGAAGCGATGCAGGCGCTCGACCTCGATTCGCTGCTCGACAGCGTGTGCGCCGACGCGACCGATGCCGGCCAGCAGGTGCAGCTGGCAGGCAGCGCTGGCATGGCCCTGATGGGGCGCCCGCTGGCCTTGCGGCGCTGCCTGGTGAACCTGGTCGATAACGCCATCAAGTACGGCCAGCACGCCAGCGTCACGGTCGAACGCATCGCCGGCGCGGCGCGCATCCGGATCCGCGACGGCGGGCCTGGCATTGCAACCGCGCAGCTGGGCCGGGTGTTCGAGCCGTTCTACCGGATCGAGAGCTCGCGCTCGCGCGAATCGGGCGGCACCGGCCTTGGGCTGACCATCGCGCGCAACATCGCCGAACAGCATGGCGGCAGCGTGGAACTGGCCAATCATCCGGGCGGGGGGCTCGAAGTGACGCTGCTGCTGCCGGAGTATTACGCGAAGAAATAGAAGGCAAGGCCGCAGGTCTTGACGCCATCTCACTAACACGAACAGGTGCCGGCCCAGGCGGGCCGGGAATCAGAATGAAAAAGCAGAATCTCGTACTCATTGTCGGCGTCGCCGCGATCATCGGCGCGGCCATGCTGTACCTGAACCAGGGAGCAGGCGCCTCCGCCGCTTCCGGCAAGACGGGCGCAAGCGCGGGCAGGGGCGGCGCGCAGCCTTTCATCGTCGTCAACGTGGTCGCGCCGCAGCGCCGGGACGTGCCCGTGGTGCTGCAGGCGAACGGCACCGTCACGCCGATCAGCACCGTCGACCTGCATCCGCAGATCACCAGCACCGTGAGCCGCGTGCACATCAAGGAAGGCCAGTTCGTCAAAGCGGGCGAGTTGATGTTTTCGCTGGACGAGCGCAGCGGGCGCGCCAGTGTCGACAAGACCTTGGCCCAGCTCGCGCGCAGCCGCGCCGCGCTGGGCGACGTCGAGCGCCAGGTCCGCCGCGGCGAGGAGCTGTTCGCCCAGAAATTCATCGCCCCAAGCGCGCTCGAGACGCTGCGCAGCCAGCTCGAGGCGGCGCGCGCCGTGCTCGCGGCCGACCAGGCGGCGCTGCAATCGACCAGGGTCGAGGCCAGCCACAGCGCGATCCGCTCGCCCATGTCCGGCCGGGTCGGCGCCATCAATGTCTTTCCCGGCAGCCTGGTCCAGCTGAACACCTCGCTGACCACGATCACGCAACTGGACCCGATCAATGTGGCGTTCACGCTGCCCGAGTCGTCCCTGTCCGATCTGCTGGCCGCGCAAAAGGACGGCCCGGTGCCGGTGGCCGCCTCCCTGGGCGGCGCCGGCAAGGAGCTGGCCGGCGCGCTCAGCTTCATCGACAACGCGGTCGACCCGGCGGCCGGCACGATCCGCGTCAAGGCGCGTTTCGACAACCGCTCCACCCAGTTGTGGCCGGGCCAGTACGTCAGCACCCGCGTCACGGTGCGCACCCTGAAAGGCGCGCTGGTGGTGCCGCAGGCGGCCATCGTGGACAACGCGCGCGGCACCTTCGTCTACGTGGTCGGGCCCGACCAGAGCGCGCTCCAGGTGCCGGTGGTGCGCCTGTATTCGTTCGGCCCCAACGCGGCCGTGTCGGGCCTGGCGGGCGATGAGAAGGTGATCACCGAAGGCAAACAGAACCTGCGTCCGGGCGCCAAGGTGCGGCTGGCCGAAGCCGCCGGCGAGCGCAAGCGCAAGCGCGCCGCCAAGCTGGACGACCCGTCATGAACATTTCGGAATTATGCATCCGGCGCCCCGTCATGGTGGTGCTGCTGTCGATCAGCCTGATACTGGTGGGGATCCTGGCGTATGCGCGCATCCCGGTCGCGGCGCTGCCGAGCTATAACACGCCGGTCATCAACGTGCGCGCCAACCTGCCGGGCGCGAGCCCGCAAACGATGGCGTCCTCGGTCGCGCTGCCGCTCGAAAAGCAGTTCTCGACCATCGCCGGCATCAGCCTGATCACCTCCACCAGCACCCTGGGCGCCACTTCGCTCACGCTCGAATTCGATCCGAGCATCGACGTCAACGAGGCCGCGGTCGACGTGCAGGCAGCCCTGCTCGCGGCCCAGCGCGGGCTGCCGCAGGAAATGCAGGACTTGCCGTCCTACCGCAAGGTCAATCCGGCCGACGCGCCGGTGCTGTTCATGACCATGACCTCGCCCTCGATGAACCTGTCGGAATTGAACGACTACGCCGAGAACCTGGTCGCGCCCAGCCTGTCGACCCTGCCCGGCGTGGCCCAGGTCAGCGTGAACGGCCAGAAGCGCTATGCGGTGCGGATCCGCGCCAAGTCCGACCTGATGAACGCGCGTAACCTCTCGCTCGACGAACTGGCGGGCGCTGTGCGCTCGGCCAACTCGAACGCGCCGCTCGGCATCCTCGACGGCCCCAGCCAGACCCTGACCATCCAGGGCAATGCGCAGCTGATGAACGCGGCCGAATTTGCCGAACTGATCGTCGCCAACCGCAACGGGCAGCCGGTGCGCCTGAAGGACGTGGCCAGCGTCGAAGACAGCTACCTGTCGGTCACCTCGGCCGGCAGCTACAACGGCGAACGCTCGATCGTGCTGCTGGTGCAGCGCCAGCCGAACGCGAACACGGTGGAGGTGGTCGACGCGGTGCGCCAGCTGCTGCCGCTGTTCAAGGCCCAGTTGCCGGCCTCGGTCAAGATCAACCTGGTCAACGACCGCTCGGTCTCGATCCGCGAGGCGATCCACGACGTCAACCTCACGCTCGCGCTCACGGTCGCGCTGGTGGTGCTGGTGATCTTCCTGTTCCTGCACCGCGCCGCCGCCACCTTCATTCCCGCGGTGACGATGCCGATCTCGCTGCTCGGTGCGCTGGCGATGCTGTACTGGCTGGGATACAGTCTCGACAACGTATCCCTGCTCGGCATCACGCTGGCCGTCGGGCTGGTGGTGGACGATGCCATCGTGGTGCTCGAAAATATCGTGCGCCATATCGAGATGGGGAAAAAGCCGGTCAGGGCGGCCCTGGTGGGCGCGCGCGAAATGGGCTTCACCATCGTCTCGATCTCGGTGTCGCTGGTGGCCGTGTTCATTCCGATCTTTTTCATGCCGGGCGTGATCGGGCTGCTGTTCCACGAATTCGCGGTGGTGGTCGCTCTCTCGATCCTGGTCTCGGCGGTGGTCTCGCTGACGCTGGTGCCGATGCTCGCGAGCCGCCTGCTGCCGCCCCACGAGCAGCATGGGGGCGCCGAAAAAAGCTTCATCGCGCGCCATGTCGAAGCCGCCTTCCTGCGCCTGAAAAATGGCTACGTCACAACGCTCGACGTCGCGCTGGCGCACCGCACTGTCGTGCTGCTGGTGGCCGCTGCCACCTTCGCGCTCACGGTGGTGCTGTACGTGACGATCCCGAAAGGCTTCTTCCCCGAGGAAGACCTGGGCCAGATCCGCGTCACCGTCGAGACCGCGGAAGACATCTCGTCGGCCGGCCTGCTGGTCCTGCAGGAAAAAGTCGCGGACGTGATCCGGGCCGATCCCAACGTGCAGGACGTGACCTCGTTTACCGGCGGCGGCAATACCGGGCGCATGTTCCTGGTGCTCAAGCCGCGCGCCGAGCGCGCCAAGATGCCCGAAGTGCTGAACGGTCTGCGGCGCGCCACGCGCGCCATCGCCGGCGTTTCCGTGTATCTGAGCCCGATCCAGAACCTGCAGCTGGGCGGACGCCCCAGCAAGAGCCGCTACCAGTACACGCTGCAAAGCGTGAGCGCGGGCGCGCTCGGCGACTGGGCCGGCAAATACCAGCAGCGCATGCGCGCCGACCCGGCGTTTCAGGACGTGACCAGCGATTCGCAGGAGCGCGGCCTGCAGGCCACGCTCAGGATCGACCGCGAAAAGGCCAGCGTGCTCGGGGTCCAGATGGCCGACGTGCGCACCGCGCTGTACGCCGCCTTCGGCGAGCGCCAGGTGTCGACCATCTATGCCTCGGCCGCGAGCTACTCGGTGATCCTGGAGGCGGCCGTCGCCGACCGCCAGTTCGACGATGCGCTCACCCGCGTCTCGGTGCGCAGCAAGGCCGGGCAACTGGTGCAGCTGTCCGCCTTCGCCAGCGTCGAGCGCACGGTCGGCCCGACCTCGGTCAATCACCAGGGCCAGCTGGAAGCGATCACGCTCTCGTTCAACCTCGCGCCCGGCGTGCCGCTGGGCGTGGCCACCGCGCGCATCGACCAGATGGGGGCCGACATGAAGCTGCCGGCCTCGATCATCACCAAATACGGCGGCGACGCGGCGGTGTTCCAGAGTTCCCAGTCGAGCCAGATCATCCTGATCGTGGCCGCGCTGACCGTGATCTACGTGCTGCTCGGCGTGCTGTACGAAAGCTTCATCCACCCGCTCACGATCCTGGCCGGCCTGCCGTCGGCGGCGGTGGGCGCGCTGCTGACCTTGCGCCTGTTCGATCTGGACCTGACGCTGATCGCGATCATCGGCATCCTGATGCTGATCGGTATCGTCAAGAAGAACGCGATCATGATGATCGACTTCGCCCTCAACGCCCAGCGCAACGAGGGCATGACGCCGGCCGCGGCGATCCGGGAGGCGTGCGTGCTGCGCTTTCGTCCGATCCTGATGACCACCCTGGCCGCGCTGATGGGCGCGCTGCCGATCGCGCTCGGGCTGGGCGCCGGCGCCGAACTGCGCCAGCCGCTTGGCCTGGCGGTGGTG
>JBAQKU010000610.1:0-2204 GCA_049301315.1 Telluria sp. | reverse complement strand
AGCGTAGGTCTCGAACAGGTCGGCCGCCATGCCGGCGCAGTCGCCGACGTTGTCGCCCACGTTGTCGGCGATCACCGCCGGGTTGCGCGGATCATCCTCGGGAATGCCGGCTTCGACCTTGCCCACCAGGTCGGCGCCGACGTCGGCGCCCTTGGTGAAGATGCCGCCGCCCAGACGCGCGAAAATCGAAATCAGCGAGGCGCCGAACGCGAGGCCGATCAGGGGCTTGATGATGTCATGCTGCGACAGCGTGCCGCCCGCGCCCTGCGCCGACAGCATCCAGTAGAACAGGGTCACGCCCAGCAGGCCCAGGCCGACCACCAGCATGCCGGTGATGGCGCCGCCCTTGAAGGCGACGTCGAGCGCGTCGTTCATGCCGCGCGTGGCCGCCTGCGCGGTGCGCACATTGGCGCGCACCGAGACGTTCATGCCGATGAAACCGCAAGCGCCCGAGAGCACGGCGCCGATCAGGAAGCCGAGCGCGGTGTTCGTTCCGAGTAAAAAGAAAATCGCAATGAGCAGCACCACGCCGACGATGCCGATGGTGCGGTACTGGCGCGCCAGGTAGGCCGCAGCGCCTTCCTGGATCGCCTGCGCGATCTCCTGCATCCGGGCGTTCCCGGGGTCCTGCCTGAGAATCCAGGCACGCGACCAGAGACCATATATCACTGCTATGACGCCACACGCTACCGCAAATCCGAGAAAACTTGCTGCCATATCATCCCCTTAGTTTCTTTTTAATCAAGTAAAAACACAAACACATCCGAAAGGCTGCTCCGACAGGGTTTGAAGGAGACGGCCAGCCTTGCTGCGCACTGCACGAACTTGGATCCAGAACCGGTACGAGGGATGGCCGCGAAGCGGCATCCGGGCGTAAAAAAGCGGACTCCTGGTCCGCTCCTTCAGCGCCTTATTGGGATAGCGCCGCGAATGCCGCGTCGCGGATGTGTTCTACCGGTCCGACACCGGAAATACGGCGGTACTTCGGCGCACCGGGCAGGCCCGATTGCGCCCACTTGTTGTAATAACCAAGCAGTACTTCGGTCTGGGCGTGGTAGACGGCGAGGCGCTTCATGACCGTTTCGGCCTTGTCGTCGTCGCGCTGGATCAGCGCTTCGCCGGTCACGTCGTCGAGATTGTCGACCTTGGGCGGATTGAACTTGAGGTGGTACACGCGGCCCGAACCCGGGTGCGAGCGGCGTCCGCTCATGCGCTCGACGATCGATTCGTCGGGCACGTCGATTTCAAGCACGTAGTCGACATTGATGGCGGCGTCTTTCATGGCGTCGGCCTGCGCGATGGTGCGCGGAAAACCGTCGAACAGATAGCCGTTGGCGCAGTCCGGTTCCTTGAGGCGGTCCTTGACCAGCCCGATCATGATGTCGTCCGACACCAGGCCACCCGCGTCCATCACCTTCTTGGCGGCCATGCCAAGTTCGGTGCCGGCCTTGATCGCGGCGCGCAGCATGTCGCCGGTCGAAATCTGCGGGATATTGTATTTTTCCTTGATGAAATTAGCTTGGGTGCCCTTGCCGGCCCCCGGTGCTCCTAACAGAATAAGACGCATGAAGAATTCCTAAAACAGATTTTAAATGTGAAGATGATTTTGGCGATGAATCGAGACCGATGCATATCTGACTACCTTAAAACGAAACTTACCACAAAAGTCATTCAAAGCGTCAATTCAGGATCAATTTGCCATTTTTTGATTGATTTTACTCAGGTGCGGCGCAGCTTCCATCCGGGAAAGTGCGACGCACCCGCTCAGGGCCGGTAGTGCAGGCGCACGCGGGCCAGGTCTTCGGCAGTGTCGACCCCGGCCGCCGGCGCGCTGTCGGTCACGTGCACCGCAATCGGGTAGCCGTGCCACAGCACGCGCAGCTGTTCGAGCGCTTCGATCGCTTCGAGCGGGGCCGGCTCCAGGCTTGGGTAGGCTTGCAGGAAGGCGTTGCTGTAGGCGTACAGGCCGATATGGCGCAGCGCCAGGTAGCCGGGCGGCAGCGTGGCGGTCGACACGGCGAACCCGTCGCGGTGCCAGGGAATGGCGGCGCGCGAGAAGTACATCGCGCGTCCGGCCTTGTCGAGCACCACCTTGACCACGTTGGGGTTGAAGGCCTCGGCCGCATCGGCAAGCGGATGGGCGCAGGTGGCCATCGGCAGGTCCGGGCCGATCAGGGCGGCCGCGGCGGCCAGCAGCGCCGGGT
>JBAQKU010000609.1:0-2200 GCA_049301315.1 Telluria sp. | reverse complement strand
GGGCTGCGCAATGCGGCCCGGCGCTGCGTTCTGTCCTGCCAGTACGGCGGGCGGGGCCAGGCAGGCGGCGATGGCCAGGGCAAGCAGGAAACGCGCGATCATCGATTCAGTTTTCGGATCCGTTCGGACGGCGTGATGATGTCCGTCAGGCGAATGCCGAACTTGTCGTTGACCACCACCACCTCGCCCTGGGCGATCAGGCAGCCGTTGACCAGCACGTCCATCGGCTCGCCGGCCAGGCCGTCGAGTTCGACCACCGAGCCTTGCGCCAGCTGGAGCAGGTTCTTGATGGCGATCTTGGTACGGCCCAGCTCAACGGTGAGCTGGACCGGGATGTCGAGGATGAAGTCGATGTCGTTCGGGGTCTCGGTCTTGGTGCCCTTGTTCGAAAAGTCCTTGAACACGGCCGCGCTGGCGCCCTGGGTCTGCAGCGCTTCGGCTTCCGCCTTTGCCTGTTCGGCAATGGCGGCGCCCCAGTCGTCATCCATGCTCTGGTCGTCTTGATTGTCAGCCATCTTGCTCTCCTGTATTTCTGGGGCCGGCAACGGGTCGCGCCGGCGGTACTTTATTTAGTATCGGCATTGGCGAGCAATTTCTCCACCTTGAGCGCGTATTGGCCGTTCAGCACGCCGTAGCTGCAGTCCATCACGGGCACGCCGTCGACCGTGGCCTGGATCATTTCCGGCACGCTCAAGGGGATGATGTCGCCCACTTTCATGTTCAGGATCTCGTCGAAGGAGGAGCGCGCCTGGCCCAGCGTGGCCACCAGCTCGACTTCGGCGATCTGGATCTGCTGCGTCATCAGGCGGATCCAGCGCTTGTCGATCTCGAGCGCCTCGCCCTGCAGGCTGGAGGTGAGCGCATCGCGGATCGGCTCGATCATCGAATAGGGCATGCAGAAGTGGATCTGGCCGCTCACCGAGCCCAGTTCGACCGTGAAGGTGGACGACACCACGACCTCGTTGGGGGTGGCGATGTTGGCGAACTGGGTGTTCATTTCCGAACGGATGTACTCGAACTCGACCGGGAACACCGGCTCCCACGATTTGGTGTAGGCCTCGAACACGATATCGAGGATGCGCAGGATGATGCGCTGCTCGGTCTGGGTGAAGTCGCGGCCCTCGACACGGGTGTGAAAGCGCCCGTCGCCGCCGAACAGGTTGTCGACCAGCAGGAACACCAGGCCCGGATCGAACACCATGAGGGCAGTGCCGCGCAGCGGCTTCATGTGGACCAGGTTGAGGTTGGTCGGCACCACCAGGTTGCGGATGAATTCGCTGTACTTGGCCACCCGCACCGAACCGACCGAGACTTCCGCACTGCGGCGCAGGAAGTTGAACAGGCCGACCCGCAACAGGCGCGCAAAGCGCTCGTTGATGATCTCGAGCGTCGGCATGCGCCCGCGCACGATCCGTTCCTGGGTGGCCAGGTTGTAGGTGCGCACTCCCGTGGTTTCTTCAGGCGCTACCGCATCGTCCTGATCGCCGTTGACGCCCTTGAGCAGGGCGTCGACTTCTTCCTGGGAGAGAAAATTATCGGCCATGGCGAATTACTGGATGATAAACGAGGTGTACAGCACTTCGCTCACCTGCTGCGGCTCGCCCTTGGCGACGAATGGCTGCTTGAGCGCTGCAATGATTTCAGCGGACAACTGGCGCTTGCCATCCGGGCTCGAGATCTCCGAGGCCTTCTTGCCAGACAACAAAAGCAGCACGCGGTTGCGCACCTTGGGCATGTTCGACTTGATCAGTTCGACCTGCTGCAGGTTCTGGACCTGCAAGGTGAACTGGATCTGCAGGTATTGCTCGCCGTTTTCGGGCTGCAGGTTGACCGTGAACGGCTCGATCCCGACGAACACCGGCGGCTCGGCCTTGGCCGGCTTGCGGCTGCCCGGGCCTTCCGGCGCGCTGCGCGTGAAGTACCAGCTCGCGGCGCCGCCGGCGCCGAGCACCACGATTGCCAGCATCACCATGAGGATCAGTTTCTTCTTGGAAGACCTTGGTGCTGTCTCGGCTTTCGGCTCAGCCTTCATTTTTGGGTTCGCTTTCAAGATACCTCAATACTGCTGTGATTGATTGATGACGCCATTATGTCATTATCGCGAATGACTGAGCAGCCAGAAGCGTTGAAAAGAGGGAATAAGGGTGTGCAGCTCGTGGTATGCGGCACATTTTCACGTCATTCCCGCGCCACTTACCCA
>JBAQKU010000608.1:0-2455 GCA_049301315.1 Telluria sp. | reverse complement strand
GTGCTGCCCGCCTTTGCCGGCGTGGCCAAGGCGCTGGCCGAACTGGCCGCGCTGGCCGGCTCCGCGCTGGGGCGCGCCGAAGTGGCGATCGACCTGGCCGACCTGCGCGGCTACCAATACGAAAGTGGCGCCATGTTCGCGCTGTACGTGCCCGGCCTGCCCAACGCGGTCGCGCGCGGCGGCCGTTACGACCATGTGGGCGAAGCGTTCGGCCGGGCCCGACCCGCCACCGGCTTCTCGCTCGACCTGCGCGAACTGGCGCGGCTGCTGCCGAGCGCCGAGCGCAAACATTCGATCCGCGCGCCGTGGGGCAATGCTCCCGAGCTGCGCGAGAAGATCGCCGGGCTGCGCAAGGCCGGCGAGGTCGTGATCCAGAGTTTGCCGGGTCACGACAATGAGCAGGACGAGTTCGAGTGCGATCGCGTGCTCGTACTCGAAGACAGTAACTGGATTCTCAAAACCTTAGGCTAAGTGTGATGTCAAAGAAAAACGTGGCAAAGAACGTCGTTGTCATCGGTACCCAATGGGGCGATGAAGGCAAGGGAAAAATCGTCGACTGGCTGACCGATCACGCGCAAGGCGTGGTGCGCTTCCAGGGTGGCCATAATGCAGGCCATACGCTGGTCATCAAAGGCCAGAAGACCGCCCTGCAGCTGATCCCGTCGGGCATCATGCGCGAAGGCGTGGCCTGCTACATCGGTAACGGTGTGGTGGTGTCGGTGCCGGACGTCATGCGCGAAATCGACAAGCTGCAGGCGATCGGCGTTGAAGTCGTGTCGCGCCTGAAGATCTCGGAAGCGTCGCCGGTGATTCTGCCTTACCACGTTGCGCTCGACTGCGCGCGCGAGGCGGCCCGTGGCGACGCCAAGATCGGCACCACCGGCAAGGGCATCGGTCCGACCTACGAAGACAAGGTGGCGCGCCGCGCGATCCGCATCGCCGACCTGCTCAACGAGAATCGCTTTGCCGAAAAGCTCAAAGAGAACCTCGACTACCACAACTTCGTGCTGACCAATTACCTCAAGGCGCCCGCGGTACCGTTCCAGAAAACGCTGGACGATACGCTGGCGCTGGTGCCGCGCCTCAAGCCGATGGTGGCCGACGTCTCGTCGGCGCTGTACGCAGCCTACAAGGCCGGCGGGCGCCTGCTGTTCGAAGGCGCGCAGGGCAGCCTGCTCGACGTCGACCACGGCACCTATCCCTACGTGACCTCGTCGAACTGCGTGGCCGGCAATGCCGCCGCCGGTGCCGGCGTGGGCCCGAACATGCTGCACTACATCCTCGGCATCACCAAGGCATACACCACGCGCGTCGGTTCCGGCCCGTTCCCGTCGGAGCTGCCGACCGATGCCGGCGTTGGCCAGCACCTGTCGTCGGTGGGCCACGAGTTCGGCACCGTCACCGGCCGTGCGCGCCGCTGCGGCTGGTTCGACGCCGCGCTGCTGCGCCGCTCGGTCCAGATCAACGGCGTATCGGGCATGTGCCTGACCAAGCTCGACGTGCTCGACGGCCTGCACACGCTCAAGCTGTGCACCGGCTACAAGCTCGATGGACGCGATCTCGACATCTTCCCGGTCGGGGCGGAAGACGCGGCGCGCTGCCAGCCAGTGTATGAAGAGATGCCAGGCTGGAAAGAGAGCACGGTGGGCGCCAAGTCGCTGGCCGAGCTGCCCGCGAGCGCGCGCGCGTACATCAAGCGCATCGAAGAACTGGTTGGCGTACCGGTTGACATGGTATCGACCGGCCCGGATCGCGAAGAGACGATCGTGCTGCGTCACCCGTTCGAATAATTGCACAAGCAGAGGAGCCATATGAATCCCCCACCATCGACCGACAAAGACCTCTGGGTATCCTGGGACGAATACCACCGCCTGGTCGAGCGTCTGGCGCTGAAGGTGTACGAATCGGGCTGGAAGTTCGACCAGGTGCTGTGCCTGGCGCGCGGCGGAGTGCGTCCTGGCGACGTATTCTCGCGCATTTTCGACGTGCCGCTGGCGATCCTGTCGACCAGTTCCTACCGTGAAGAAGCAGGGACCGTGCGCGGCGACCTCGACATCGCCAAGTACATGACGATGACCAAGGGTCCGCTGGCCGGCAAGATCCTGCTGGTGGACGACCTGGCCGATTCCGGGGTCACGCTCAACAAGGTGACACGTCACCTGAGCGAGAATTTCTCCGGCGTGACCGAAGTGAAATCGGCGGTCATCTGGGTCAAGGGCAGCTCCGCGATCCGACCCGACTACTACCTCGAAGACCTGCCGCACAACCCCTGGATCCACCAGCCGTTCGAAGACTACGACGCGCTGCGCCCGCACCAGCTGGCGGCCTGGATGAAGAAGTTCGAAAAGTAACACCGCCAAATCGCAAGAACCGCAAAATCGCAAAATCGGGGACAGACCCCAATTTGTTCGAAAAATCGGGGACAGACCCCAATTTGATCAAGAACAAATTGGGG
>JBAQKU010000607.1:0-5120 GCA_049301315.1 Telluria sp. | reverse complement strand
CTGCTGGCCGGCGCGGTCAGCCACGGCCAGCAGCGCCAGCTTGAAATCGCGATGTGCCTGGCCACCGATCCGACCGTGCTGCTGCTCGACGAACCGCTGGCCGGGATGGGCGCCGAAGAAACCGACCGCATGCTGTCGCTGCTCGAACGCCTGCGCCCCGGCCGCGCGATGGTACTGGTCGAGCATGACATGGAAGCGGTTTTCCGGGTCGCCGACCGCGTAACCGTGATGGTGAACGGCCAGGTGATCGCCACCGGCCATCCCGAGGACATCCGCGGCAACGCTGCCGTCAAGACCGCCTACCTTGGAGATCACGATGCTGCGCATTAGATCGCTCGACGCCTATTACGGGCACAGCCATATCCTGCACGGGATCGACCTCGACATCGAACAGGGCGAGGCAGTCGGCCTGCTGGGGCGCAACGGCATGGGCAAGACCACGCTGATACGCAGCCTGATGGGCCTGGTGCCGGGGGCACGCGGCCAGGTCGCGTGGAAAGGCAGGGATGTCAGCGGCAGCGCGCCGGAACGCATGGCGCGCCTCGGCATCGGCTATGTGCCCGAGGGGCGCGGTATCTTCCCCAACCTGTCGGTGCGCGAGAACCTGGTGATGAGCGCACGCGCCGGCGCCGGCGGGCGGCGCGACTGGGATATCGGGCGCGTGCTGGAAACCTTCCCGCGCCTGGCCGAACGGCTCGATCACGGCGGCCAGCAATTGTCCGGCGGCGAACAGCAGATGCTGTCGATCGGGCGCGCGCTGATGACCAATCCCGACCTGCTGATCCTCGACGAGGCCACCGAAGGCCTGGCGCCCTTGATCATGCAGGAGATCTGGCGCGTGATCCGCCACGTCGGCACGACCGGCATCAGCACCCTGATCGTCGACCGCAACTACCACGCGGTGCTCGCTGCCACCGACATGGCGGTGGTGCTTGAAAAAGGCCGCATGGTGGCGGCCGGCGGTTCGGCCGGACTGGCCGCCGACCAGGCCTCGCTGGCGCGCTACCTCGGCGTCTGAAAAACTACAACGGGACTACTCCACCGGAGAGAGACAGATGGAAAAAGCAGCAATCGCGAGCGCGGCGGTGCTCTTGGGTTCAGCTGCCGCCGTGGCGCAGCAGGTCAGCATCGGCCACGCATTCCGACGGCATCGGCCATCATGCTGAAAGACGTTTCGATCTCGGCCGTGGCGGCGGGGTTCCTCGCCGTGCTGGTGTCGTATGCCGGCCCGTTGATGATCTTCTTCACCGCCGCGCAAAGCGCGCACGCCTCGACGGAAATGATCGCCTCGTGGGTGTGGGCGATTTCGGTCGGCGCTGCGGTCTCCGGCATCGCGCTGAGCTGGTGGTTCAAGGTGCCGGTGGTGACCGCGTGGTCGGCGCCCGGCACCGCCCTGCTGGTGAGCCTGTTTCCCGCGATGAGCCTCGAGCTGGCGGTTGGCGCCTACATCAGCGCTGCCGCCATCCTGTTCGTCATCGGCGTTTCGGGCTATTTCGACAAAATGATCAGGCTGATCCCCAAGGGGGTCGCCAGCGCCATGATGGCCGGCATCCTGTTTCAGTTCGGCACCGGCGTGTTTACGTCCCTGAGGTCGGCACCTGAACTGGCCTTCGGGATGATTGCAGCGTACCTGGTGCTCAAGCGCCTGCTCCCTCGCTATTGCCTGGTGTTGCTGCTGGCCATAGGGGTGGCCCTGGCGGTCGTGCTGGAAGGGGCCAGCCTGGACGGCGTGACCTTGACGCTGGCGACACCCGTGTTCATCGAGCCGGAGTGGACGTGGCGCGCAACGCTGAGCCTGGCGATTCCCTTGGTACTGGTCAGCCTGACCGGGCAATTGTTGCCTGGCATGGCGATTCTGCGCGGCGCCGGATACGACACGCCGGCCCGGCCGCTGATCGCCGCCACAAGCGCGGTGTCGGTCGCCGTGGCATTCTTCGGCGGCATCACCATCGTGATCGCAGCCATTACCGCGGCGCTATGCACGGATCGCAACGCGCACGAAAACCCTGCCAGGCGCTACATCGCCGGAATGGCGAGCGGGGTCTTTTTCCTGGTCGGCGGATGCTTTGCCGGCACCATCGTGCTGCTGTTTACGGCCTTGCCGACCGCCTTCGTCGCCGTGCTGGCCGGACTGGCGCTGCTCGGAGCGATCGGCAGCAATCTGCTTGCGATGGCGAGCCAGCCCGGTCACCTCGATGCGTCGATCATCACCTTTCTTGCGACCGCTTCCGGAATGACCCTGCTCGGGCTAGGTTCGGCCTTCTGGGGCGTGACGATCGGCGCGCTCGCCTACCTGCTGCTGCACAAGCCGTGGCGCCTGCCGGCGGCGCCCGGACCGGACCACCCCGGTTTAACGCTGCGTGACTGAGGCGACGGCCCCGCTTCCGTCCGCCGCCGGCAGCGACTGTCCGCCATGGCGCTGCGCGTCAAGCAAGATAGTTCTCGGCCAGACACGCCCAGTAGGCTGCACCGATGGGCAAGTTATCATCGTTAAAATCGTAACCCGGGTTGTGCACCATGCATGAGCCATGGTTGCCATGTTTCGTTCCATTTCCAATGAGTAAATAGCTGCCCGGCCGCTGTTCCAGCATGAAGGAGAAGTCCTCGCTGCCGGTCAGAGCCGGTCCTTGCGCCACGATGTTCTCCTCCCCGACCAGCTCGCGACCTATACGGCGTGCGAACTCGGTTTCTTGCGCGGTGTTGACCAACACCGCGTAACCGGTTCGATATTCCACCTGAGCCTTTACCCCGAAACTTTCTGCCTGGGCATGGACGATGGCCTTGAGGCGTTGTTCCAGCATGAGGCGCATGTCACGGTTCAATGCACGCACGCTTATTTCCATCCTGGCGGTTTGGGGAATCACATTGTTCGCCTTGCCGGCGTGAATCGCCCCCACCGTCACGATCGCCATTTCTTGCGGATCCGCATTGCGCGACACGATGGTCTGGAGCGCCATCACGATACTGGCCGCAGCCACCACCGGGTCCGCCCCGAGGTGGGGCATGGCGCCATGCCCGCCTATGCCAGTCAGTGTGACGGTGGCGTAATCGGAGGACGCCATGGAGGCACCTTCCCGGAATACCAGCCGCCCCTGCGCAATGCCGGGCATGTTGTGCATGGCATACACTGCATCGCAGGGATATTTCTCGAACAGGCCCTGCTCGATCATGCGCACCGCGCCGCCCATGCCTTCTTCCGCTGGCTGAAAAATGAGGTTCACGGTGCCGCGGAAGGTTCCATGCGCAGCCAGGTATTTTGCTGCCCCCAGGAGCATCGCCGTGTGGCCGTCATGGCCGCAGGCGTGCATGATTCCGGGGCGGCAACTGGCATACGCGAGGCCGGTATTTTCCTCGATCGGCAGCGCATCCATCTCGGCCCGGATGCCGATGCTGCGCCGGCCATCGCCGCGCCGCATGCGGCCCACCAGGCCTGTGCCGCCCAGCCCGCGTTCGACCTCGTAGCCCCAGGCCGTCAGGCGTTCGGCCACCAAGGCGCTGGTGCAATATTCCTCGAAGCCGAGCTCGGGATTACGGTGAATGGACTGGCGCAAGGCGGCGAACTCGGCAGAGTGCTGCCGCATGTAGTCGAGATAGTGCTTTGGATTTTGTGCCATGACGGTATGCCGTAAAAAATGAAAAGCCAGGCGCGCAGGAGCCGGACCGCCCATGCGTTCCTGCCCAGGTAAATCCTACACAGTCTTGTCGCGCCCCTCGGGCAGCGCGATCATTGCCAGGGCCGTGATGGCGCTGGTGAGCGCCACATACCATGCCGGCGATGCCGGGTTGCCGGTCGCGCCGATCAGCCATGTGATGACGAACTGGGTCGTGCCACCGAACAGCGCCACCCCGATGGCGTAGGCAAGCGACATGCCGGTGGCGCGTATGCTGCGCGGCAGCAGTTCCGGGATCGCCACCAGCGACGCTGCGCCACTGACTGCTGTCAGCGCCGCCAGCAAGGCAGTCACCGCGAGCAGGGCGGTGGTGCTCTTTTGCTCGACCAGCAACATGAAGGCCGGGTAAGTGAGCAATGCGGCCAACACGCGCGGGATCAGCATGACCGGCTTACGACCGAAGCGGTCGCAGAGCCAGCCGCCCAGCAGCGCAAAAATCAGGGTGGTCAAGCCAACCACCACGGTGGCAGCCATGGCAACGGTCGGCGCGAATTTCAGGGTCGTGATGGCATAAGTCGTCATGTACATGCCGACATACGTCGACACGGTGCCGCCGAGCACGACCAGCGCCGCGAGCATGATCAGGCCGCTGTGCTGGCGCAGCGCCGATGGCTGGCCCGTGGCAAGGGCGCCGCGCTCGGATGTTTCAGGCATGGAGCGGCGCAGGTAGAGTGCAATTGGAATGAGCAGCAGGCCAAGCGCGAACGGCACGCGCCAGCCCCAAGCCTGCAGTTCGGTCGGGGTCAAGGCGCTGGTCAAGGCCATGCCCAGTCCTCCTGCGAGCAAGGAGGCGATGCCTTGGCTAGCCAATTGCCAGCTTCCGTACAGGCCGCGCTGGCCTGGCGGCGAAATTTCAATCAGGAAAGCGCTCGACGGACCAATCTCGCCGCCCAATGCCAGACCTTGCACCAAACGGCATAGTACGACGATCACCGGCGCCGCCATGCCTATGCTGTCGTAGGAGGGGGTCAGCGCCAGTCCCAGCGTGCCGACGGTAATCAGTCCGATCGTCAACAGCATGGCCGGCTTGCGGCCCGCGCGGTCGGCATAGGCGCCGATCAGGAGGCCACCGAGGGGGCGCGAGACGAACCCCACGCCAAAGACGGCCACGGACAACAACAGACTGGTCAAGGGGGTCGTTGCCGGAAAAAAGGTCTTGCCGATATAGACGGCGAAAAAGGCATAGGTGACGAAATCGTAAAATTCGAGTGCATTGCCCGCGACAGTGGCGGCGATGACGCGGCGCGGGACACGCGCAGGCCTTGCCATGATCGAAGCCTTGCGAGCATGACCAGCGTCGGCCTGCGTTTTATCCTGAGCGATGTGGGTTGAATGTGGGACGTGCATCTTATGCTCCTTGATATGGCTTGAACGATGTAACAGGGACCGGTTCGGCACTTGCTCATATCGTCCTTGAATCCGATGCATTGAGCGTTTGCGGCCGACGAG
>JBAQKU010000606.1:0-7833 GCA_049301315.1 Telluria sp. | reverse complement strand
GTGCTGTGGAGCGTGGCCGCGGCCGCGCTGGCGCTGCTGCTGCTGGTGCTGTACCAGGGCACGCTGGCGGCCATGTTCCGCTTCGCGCCGCTGGGCCCATCCCAGCTTGCCGCCGCGCTTGGCATCGGCGCATCCGCGATCGTGCTGTCCGAAGCGCTCAAGCTGGCGCGCCGGCGCGGCCGCGCGTGAATCAATCGTGCCCCTGGGCCGGCTCCAGCGACGGCGCCCACGCCAGGATGACCAGGGCCAGCGCCAGCGGAATGGTGGCGGAAAAACCGACATACTTGAAGCCGGCCGCGCCGGCCACGCCGCCGACGAAGAACGCCAGCACGATCAGCAGGTGCACCCGCAGCTTCTTGCGGTTGGCCAGCACCAGAGCGCGATTCGTGGTGGCGCGCTGCGCGTTCCAGTACATCAGCTTGCCCAGTTCGATACCGATGTCGGTAATGAGCCCGGTGGCGTGGGTGGTGCGGATTTCGGCGCTCGAGATCTTCGTGATGAGCGCGTTCTGCAGGCCCATGACATAGCACAGCAAGATCGTCACCGCCGACACGCTGGCCAGTTCGTGCACCCGCAGCTGGGCGCCGATCAGGCCGAATGCCAGCAGCAGCAGCGCCTCGAGCAGCAGCGGCGGGGTATAGATGTTCTTGTCGCCACGGCGCTTGGCGTAGTTGACCATGAGGGCGGTCGAGGCCGCACCGAGCGTAAACGCTATAATGGACAGCGTGGCCGTCATCGCCAGCGCCAGTTCGCCCAGCACCAGGTTGTCGGCCGCCGCCGACAGCATGCCGGTCATGTGCGAGGTGTACTGGCCAATGGCGAGAAAGCCGCCTGCGTTGAGGGCCCCTGCGACGAAGGCGAGCGAGGCGCCCAGGTGCAGGTTGGCGCGTGCGCTGCGTTGGGCCGAGGTCAGCGACGCTAGATAGACTAATGGCATTCGGATCATCTTTCACGGAGCCTGGCGCGGGGCTCCATACAACGGCAGGTAATAAAATGCCGCGTTCGTCGCGCGGCGGCGCTAATAATCGATTATCCTCGATATTGCAGACCCCGGCAGGTCTCGATTAACTTTCCTGAATTAACATCATGAGTCAACCACTTCCTTTCGTTGCATCGCCACAGCTGAACCTGAGCGCCCTCAAGGCGAGCTGCTCGGGCTGCAGCATGCACCAGCTGTGCCTGCCCATGGGCCTGGACGACACCGAGATCGGCCGCCTCGACCGCATCATCGGACGGCGCCGCCGCATCGCGAAGGATGAACCCCTGTACCAGATGGACCAGCCGTTCCGCAACCTGTACGCGATCCGCTTCGGCCATTTCAAGACCTACCAGATCAACCCGGCCGGCGAGCAGCAGATCACGGGCTTCCAGATGGCCGGGGAACTGCTCGGCATGGACGCGATCAGCGCCGAGCGCCACCATTGCGACGCGGTCGCGCTCGAGGACAGCGAAGTGTGCGACATCCCGTTCGCGCGGCTCGAAGAGCTGTTCGGCGAGGTGCCGACGCTGCTGCGCCATTTTCACCGCATCATGAGCCAGGAAATCACGCGCGAGCAGAACGTCATGCTCCTGCTCGGCAATATGCGCGCCGAGCAGCGTTTCGCCGTATTCCTGGTCAACCTGTCGGCACGCTATGCGGCGCGCGGCTATTCGGCCAACAGCTTCCAGCTGCGCATGTCGCGCGAAGACATCGGCAACTACCTCGGCCTGACCATCGAAAGCATCAGCCGCCTGCTGTCGCGCTTCAAGAAACAGGGCTGGATCAAGGTCGACAAGCGCGAACTGATCCTGCTCGACCCGCCCAGGCTCAAGGCGATTGCGGCCGGCACCGAATTGTGCAGCCCGATGTCCTGACAGGCTCCTAGAACGGCGGCTCGCCGCCGTCGCTCGGCGCCGCCAGGTAGTAGGTCAGCATGCTGGCGAGCGCGCAAAAAGCCCAGAAAAAGAAGAACCCGATGGTGTACGCCGCCAGCGGCGAGAGCGTGAACTCGACACTGGCGGGAATGAGCTCGAGCGGGTCGAACAGCGAAAAGAAAAAGCCCTCGGCCAGGATCGCTGCAAGAAACGATGGCCACAGGACCCGCATCGCCAGACGCATCACGCACGCCCCCCTCATTGCGCCACGATCGCGTCGGCCGCGATCGCGAGCGCCTGCTGCTGCGGCCACTTCCAGCTGCCCGCCAGGCGCCAGTCGCGCTGCTGTCCTTCCACCACGACCTGCCAGCGCGCCCGTTCCAGCATCGGCAGCGCCACGCTGAACCGGCCGCGCGCGTCAGGACGCACTTGCAGGTGCAGGTCCTTGGCCGGCTGGGTCGAGTGCGCCAGGTGGATCCAGAAACCGCTCTCCAGCGGCCGGCCCAGGCTGTGCATGCTCCCTTCCAGGCGCGCGCTGGCCGGGTTGTAGTGCGCCGCGAACGCGAGCTGCAATTTGCTGGCCGCGCGGTCGCGCCGCAGGTCCTGGTTGATCGCCTTGCCCTGCTTGTAGTAGTCGTCCACCACCATCGCATCCTGGCGCGTATACGACAGGTAGCCGGTGACGATGCCGCCCAGCACCACCACGACGGGGCCGACCATCAGGAGCCACGGCCAGCGGTGGGCATACCAGGGGCCGCCGGTGGAAACGCGAACGGTCAGGGGGGATACGGGATGCATTCTTGTCTCCTGCTTATCATCTTGGCACAAAAAATACGGCTTGCTCTTCAACCTTCAGCGCAGCGTCGTCCAGCGCCTCGAGCTCGAACTCGATCCGGTTCGATCCGCTCCTGGCGTGCTCGCGCTCCACCCTTACCCGCACCGGCACCGCGCGCGCGCTGGCCGCTTCCAGCCTGACCCGTTCAGGTGTTGCCAGGCGGATCGAATCGATGCCCGACACCCTGATCCGGAACCAGTGCGCGGTCTCGGCCGTGTTCATGACCTGCAGCCGGTACACATTCTCGATCAGGCCGTCCTCGACTTCGCGCCCCATCGCGCCGCGGTCGCGGATCACGTCAAGCTTGAGCGGCGTGCGCAGCGTCAGCGCGGTGAAGAACCCGACCACGATCAGTCCGAGCAAGCCAGTATAAAGCAGCACGCGCAGACGCAGCACGCGCTCGCCGATCTGCCGGACCGACCAGCCCTTGCTCATCGCATGTTCGGTCGAGTAGCGGATCAGCCCTGCCGGCAGGCCGACCTTTTCCATCACCGAGTTGCAGGCGTCCACGCAGGCGGCGCAGCCGATGCACTCGTACTGCAGGCCCTGGCGGATATCGATCCCGGTCGGGCACACCTGGACGCACATGTTGCAGTCGATGCAATCGCCCTTGCCGGCCGGGTCGCCCTTGCCGGTGCGCGCACCGCGCGGCTCGCCGCGCTTCTCGTCGTACGTCACGACCAGGGTGTCGTGGTCGAACATCGAGCTCTGGAAGCGCGCATACGGACACATGTATTTGCAGACCTGCTCGCGCAGCCAGCCGGCATTGCCATAGGTGGCGAGCGCGTAAAACCCGATCCAGAACCACTCCCACGGGCCGAGCGAGAACGCAGCCAGGTCGGCCATCAGCGTGCCGATCGGGCTGAAGTAGCCGACGAAGGTGATCCCGGTCCACAGCGCCACCAGGCCCCAGGCCAGGTGCTTGAGGCTCTTCTTGGCCAGCTTGTCGAGCGACCAGGGCTGGCGGTCGAGCCGGATGCGGGCACTGCGCGCGCCCTCGATGCGGCGCTCGATCCACATGAACACTTCCGTGTACACGGTCTGGGGACAGGCGAAGCCGCACCAGACGCGCCCGGCCACCGCGGTGACCAGGAACAGCGCATAGGCGCAGATGATCAGCAGCGCGGCCAGGTAAATGAAGTCCTGGGGCCACAGCACGATTCCGAAAATATGGAACTTGCGCGCGCCGAGGTCGAACAGGACCGCCTGGCGGCCATTCCAGCTCAGCCAGGGCAGGCCGTAAAAGACCAGTTGCGTCAGCCATACGCAGGCCCAGCGCAAGCTGGCGTAGCGGCCCTTGGCCTCGCGCGGATAGATTTCCTCGCGCGCGGCGTACATCTTGATCACCGCTACCTTGGGCGCCGCTTCTTTCATTTTTGCGCCAGCTCCTTCGCTTCGTTCGACAGGCTCCAGACGTACGCGGCCAGCACGTGCACCTTCGCTTCGCCCAGGAAGTCTTCAAAGGCCGGCATGGTGTTGGTGCGGCCCTTGCGGATCGTCTCCATGATGGTCTCGGTGCTGCCGCCGTACAGCCACACCTTGTCGGCCAGGTTGGGCGCGCCGAGCATCTGGTTGCCTTGCCCGCCGGCCCCGTGGCAGGCGGCGCAGGCGCCGAACTTGGCCTTGCCGAAAGCGACCTTGAGCGGATCCGCGGTCAGGCCCGACAGGCTCTTGACGTAGTGCGCGACGTTTTCCACCTCGGCGTCCGAACCGAGCGCAGCGCCCATCGGCGGCATCATGCCGGTGCGGCCCTTCAGGATGGTGGTCTTGATGACGGACGGGTCGCCCCCGTGCAGCCAGTCGCCGTCGGCCAGGTTGGGGAAGCCCTTGTTGCCGCGCGCATCGGAGCCGTGGCACTGCGCGCAGTAGGTCAGGAACAGGCGTTCCCCGATCGCGTGCGCCTGCGGGTCGGCCGCCACCGTTTTCAGGTCCTGGCCGGCATAACCGGCAAACAGCGGGCCGTAGTCGGCCTCGGCCTTTTTCAGCTCCTGCTGGTAGGCCCCGCTCGAGTTCCAGCCAAGCTTGCCGGCGTAGCTGCCCAGCCCCGGATACAGCAGCAGGTAGGCCAGCGCGAACACGATCGTGATGAAGAACAGCCACATCCACCAGCGCGGCATCGGCGTGTTCAGCTCGGTCAGGTCGTCGTCCCACACGTGGCCGGTGGTTTCGGCCTCGGGCAAGCTGCTGCCGTCGTCTGCCAGCTTGACCTTGTGCACCGATTGCGACCACAGCAGCAGGCCGCAGCCGGCGATCGACAGCAAGGTGATGATGCCGATGTACAGGTCCCAGAATCCGCTTGTGAAATCAGCCATGGCGCGGCTCCTCGGCGGCGGCGGGAGCCGGCTCGTCGCGCTCCTCGTCGGCGAACGGCAGCGCCGCGGCCAGGTCGAAATCGGCGCCGCGCTTGTAGAGGAAGGTCCAGCCCAGGATGCCGAGGAAGGTCACGAAGCTGACGACCGTCATGACGCTGCTCGCGCTGTCAAAAATATGTTCGATTGCCATGCTAGTTCCTTGTCTTGATCAGGGTGCCGAGTCCCTGCAGGTAGGCGATCAGCGCGTCCTGCTCGGTCTTGTCGGCCAGTTGCGCCGGCGCCTCGGCGATCTCCTGCTCCGAATACGGCACATTGAGGCGCTTCAGGGCGCGCATCTTGGGGATGACCTCGGCCGGGACCAGGCGCGTCTTGGCCAGCCACGGATAGTTCGGCATGTTCGATTCGGGCACCACGTCGCGCGGGTTGTCCAGGTGGGTGCGGTGCCACTCGTCGCTGTAGCGCCCGCCCACGCGCGCCAGGTCGGGCCCGGTGCGCTTGGAGCCCCATTGGAACGGACGGTCGTAGACGAACTCGCCGGCCACCGAATAATGGCCGTAGCGCTCGGTCTCGGCGCGGAACGGACGGATCATCTGCGAATGGCAGTTGTAGCAGCCTTCGCGCACGTAAATGTCGCGCCCGACCAGGCGCAGCGGGGAGTACGGCTTGAGGCCGGCGATCGGCGTGGTGGTCGAGGTCTGGAAAAACAGCGGGACGATTTCGACCAGCGGCCCGACCGAAACGACCAGCAGCACCAGTGTGATCAGCAGCCACGGGTTCTTTTCGATCCACTCGTGGGAAAATTTCATCAAAAAACTCCTGGACTAGGCATGGGTAGGGAAAAGGGACGGAATGCGCGCATCGACCGAGACCGTGTTACGCATCGTCATGAATGTGTTGTAGGCCATCAGCAGCATGCCGGACAGGTACAGCAGCCCGCCGCCGAAGCGGATCACGTAGTACGGATAGGTGGCCTTGACGCTTTCCACGAAGGTATAGGTCAGGGTGCCGTCCGGATTGACCGCGCGCCACATCAGCCCCTGCATCACGCCGGCAATCCACATCGCGGCGATGTACAGCACGATGCCGATGGTGGCGACCCAGAAGTGGGTGTCGATCAGGCGCACGCTCCACATTTCCTTCTTGCCGGCCAGGCGCGGGATCAGGTAATAGATCGACCCCATCGTGATGAAGCCGACCCAGCCGAGCGCGCCGGCATGCACGTGGGCGATGCCCCAGTCGGTGTAGTGCGACAGCGAATTGATGGTCTTGATCGACATCATGGGACCTTCGAAGGTGGCCATGCCGTAGAACGAGAGCGAGACGATCAGGAACTTCAGGATCGGGTCCGAGCGCAGCTTGTGCCAGGCGCCGGACAAGGTCATGATGCCGTTGATCATGCCGCCCCAGGAAGGCGCCAGCAGGATCAGCGAGAACGCCATGCCGATCGACTGGGTCCAGTCCGGCAGCGCGGTGTAGTGCAGGTGGTGCGGGCCGGCCCACATGTAGGTGAAGATCAGGGCCCAGAAGTGCACGATCGAGAGCCGGTACGAATACACCGGGCGCTCGGCCTGCTTGGGAATGAAGTAGTAGACCATGCCCAGGTAGCCGGCGGTGAGGATGAAGCCGACCGCGTTGTGGCCGTACCACCACTGGATCATGGCGTCCTGCACCCCGGAGTAGGCGGAATACGATTTGGTCAGGCTGGCCGGCATGCTCGCGCCATTGACGATATGCAGCAGGGCGACGGCCAGTATGTAGGCGCCGAAGAACCAGTTGGCGACGTAGATATGCGCGACCTTGCGCTTGACGATGGTGCCGAAGAAGACGATCGCGTACACCACCCACACCACCGCGATCAGGATCGAGATCGGCCACTCCAGCTCGGCGTACTCCTTGCCGCGCGTGAGCCCCATCGGCAGCGTGATCACGGCCAGCACCAGCACCGCCTGCCAGCCCCAGAAGGTGAAGGCGGCCAGCTTGTCCGAGAACAGCCGCACCTGGCAGGTGCGCTGCACCACGTAATACGAGGTGGCGAACAGGCCGCAGATGCCGAACGCGAAGATGACGCCGTTCGTGTGCAGGGGGCGCAGGCGCCCGTAGCTCAGCCAGGGTATGTCGAAGTTGAGCGCCGGCCAGGCCAGCTGGGCGGCGATGAAGACGCCCACCAGCATGCCGATCACGCCCCACACCACGGTCGCGACGGCAAACTGCTTGACGATCTTATAATTATAGTTCAACCCTGATTCCACAGATGCTCTCCTGAAATTGCTCGATGACAGGCAGAGTAGTTTTCCGGCCCTTAAAAATCCTTGATGTGGGTCAAATTGCCCAACATCAATGCGAAATTGGCGGCAATTTCTGCCTCATAATATTCAAAATGCCTGTGTTTGCGTCGCGCTGGCGCGTCTTTGACCTGGATCAATGATCGTTTGCGCCCCCATCCCCACACTGGATGGGATCGCGCAGCTGTCATCGGCGGCCGCATCTTGCCAGGAGCAAACATGCAAGAAATCAAGTGGAACGAGGACATGGCATTGGGAGTGCCGGCGATGGATGCGGCCCACCACGCGCTGCTGGACCAGTTCGCGCGCCTCGAGGCCATGCCCGACGAACAGCTGGGCGAGGCCTTCCTGGCGCTGGTGGCCACGGTCGAGCGCGACTTTCGCGAGGAAGAAGACATGATGGAGCAGATCGGCTATCCCGGCCTGCCGAGCCACCGCGAGCAGCATGCGCGCGTGCTGAGCGGCCTGCACCATGCCGAGCCGTACTCCGGCGGCGCCGACCTGCGGCCGGTGCGCGAAGCGCTGGCGCTGCTGCCGCAATGGTTCCTGC
>JBAQKU010000605.1:0-11622 GCA_049301315.1 Telluria sp. | reverse complement strand
GCGCCGCGATGGTGGTGGGATTCCTCGCTTACGGCCTGAGCCTGTCCCTGTTCGTGGTAGCCCTGCGCCACCTGGGCACCGCCCGTACAGGCGCTTATTTTTCGGTCGCGCCGTTTTTCGGCGCGCTGCTGGCGCTGGCCACGGGCGAGCCGCTCACGCTGCCGTTGCTGGTGGCCGGCGCGCTGATGGCGGTCGGCATCTGGCTGCACTTGGGCGAACGCCATGCGCATGAGCATACCCACCTGAGCGTGGAGCACCAGCATGACCATGTTCATGACGAACACCATCAGCATGAACACGGCCATCCGGTCGAGCCCGGAACCGAGCACAGCCACAGCCACCGGCACCAGACCGCGACCCATCTGCACCCGCACTTTCCGGATGCGCATCACCGCCATCCGCACGATACCCATTCCCACTGATCGGCCGCGCTGCGCGATGGCGCAGCATAAGCCCAGATCAATATGCTGGCGCGTCATCCCCGTATGTTGACGTAGACCATTCGGCGCAACCGGGACGCCGATTGAACGGCGACCATGACACATGACAGGGCTTACCGTATCTTCCGAACGCTGAGCATCGCCCTCGTGGTGCATGCGGCCGCGCTGCGCATGTCCCATGCGCAGGACGTGCCCGGGCCATCCGCGCAAGGCATCCACGCGGACGCATTCGCGCAGGCCGCGCACGCGAGCACGGTGCGCTACCGCAACATGGCGCTGATCCTCGGCCACAGCGTGGCGGTCGGCTGGTATGGCAAGACCCATTGGTGGAATGACGGCTTCACGGGCGATTTCCGCAGCGTCGACGAAGGCTGGTTCGGGCAGCATACCTATGCCGGCGGGGCCGACAAGCTGGGCCACTTCTACATGAACTATGCGGGCACGCGCCTGTTTGCGCGCGCATTTGCCTCGGCCGGCAACACCCCTGAACAGGCGTTGGTGCTGGCGGCCACCTTGATTCTGGGAACGATGAGCGCGGTCGAGCTTGTCGATGCATATTCCAAACGCTGGCGCTTCAGCAAGGAAGATGCAGTCGTGAACGCGCTGGGCGCGGGGACCGCGATCCTGTTCGAAAAATATCCGGCGCTCGACCGCCTGGTCGACCTGCGCTTCCATTACCGCCGCTCGGCCGCGGGCGGCGACAGCTTCGATCCATTCGGCGATTTTTCAGGCCAGACCTATGTACTGGCCCTCAAGGCCAGCGGCGTGGATGCGCTGCGCGAGCGTGGCTTTTTGCGTTATCTCGAATTCGGGCTTGGCTATGCCACGCGTAACTATGAAGACAAGCGTCCGGTCGCGGGCAGACCGGCGCGCCGCGTCTATGCCGGAGTGTCGCTGAACTTGAGCGAATTGCTGGGAAGGACGGCTTTCAAGGAGGTGCCGCCGCAACGCCGCATACGCAGGCTGTCCGACACCGTACTTGAATATATTCAGGTTCCGGGAACCGCCGTGTTTGTCCGCCATACGCTGCCACAAGATTGAACCGGCCCATCTGCGGCCCACTCTGGTTTTTCTGGCACAATTGGCTTTTGTTGTCGTTCCATACAAGACAAGGCCAGCATGAACGAAGAGGTCGCAAGAAACGTGGTACTGGTACGCGCGATCGAAACGGCCGATCACAAGCGCGAGATCCTCAGTGACGACGACCGCATGTACGCCAGCCGCAGCGCCCGGGAGCTGGCGCAGTGGCAGGCATCGGACAGCAAGTCGGAGGTCAGCGCCGACCACTTCCTGCAGCAGCGCTCGGAACAAATCCTCAAGCGCATCGCCGAGCGCACGCCGGCCTTCGCCTCCTTCGCGCGGCGCGGCAGCGGTTTCAAGACGCTTGCGCGCGCGCTTCCCGTGCTGGCGCTGGTGCTGGGCGCTGGCCTGGACCGGATTGCCGACCCGCACCGCGTCGACTTGCTGTCGGCCCCGCTGCTCGGCATCCTCGGCTGGAACCTGCTGGTGTATGTCGTGCTGCTGGCCTGGATGCTGGTCCCCGCCCGGACAGGCTGGGCAAGTCCTGGCCTGCTGCGCCGCCTCAGTGCGGGCAAGGCGGCACTGCCGCGCAAGCTGCCGCATGCGCTGGCCGGGGCGCTGCTGGGATTCATGGCGCAATGGGCCGACCTGTCGGCCCGATTGACCCAGGCGCGCCTGAGCCGCACCATGCACCTGAGCGCGGCCATGTTCGCGCTCGGGGCGGTGCTGTCGCTGTACGCGCGCGGCCTGCTGAGGCAGTATTCGGCCGGGTGGGAAAGCACCTTCCTCGACGCCTCCCAGGTGCACGCGATTTTATCGGTGCTGTTCGCCCCGGCCGTGCATCTGTTGCAGTTGCCCGGCTTTTCGGTGGCCGACATCGAGGCGCTGCGCTTCACGCAGCAGCAGGGCGCGCTCGCCGGCGCGCGCTGGGTGCACCTGTACGCGGCCACCCTGTTGCTGCTGGTGGTGGCGCCGCGCCTGCTGCTGGGCGCCTTCGCCCACTGGCGCGCCAAGCGCCTTGCGCGCAACTTCCCGCTCGACCTGCAAGAGCCATACTTTCGCAAGCTGGGCGACAGCTTCGGCACGCGCGCGCCGGGCGTGCTGCGTGTGCTGCCCTACAGTTTCACGCTCGACGAGGCGCGCGACAAAGGCCTATGCGCGCTGGCCGCCATGCTGCTCGGCGAGCAGGCGCGCCTGATACTGCGCCCGCCCGCCGCCTACGGCGAGGAGCCGCGCGAGGCGCTGCAGGACGCGAACCTGAATGACCCGAACGTGACGCTGACGGCGGTGCTGTTCAACCTTGCGGCCACGCCGGAACAGGAAAACCACGGCGCCTTCCTCGACTACCTGGTCGGTTCCTCCGAACGCGGCATTGCAGTGCTGCTCGACGAGTCGGGCCTGCTCGAACGGATCGGCGGCCAGGCCGGGGGCGCTGCCCGCGTGGCCGAACGCATCGTGCTGTGGCAGCAGTTCTGCAGCTTCCACCACGCGCCGGCCAGCGTCGTCAACCTGCTCGATCCGCAAGCCCACCCGCTTGGCGAGGGCGCCGGGCTCACGCTGTCGAAGGCGCCATGAACGATACCCCGGTCCAGATCCAGTTCGCGCTGATATCGCATACCAACAACGGCAAGACCACGCTTGCGCGCACCCTGATCGGGGCCGACGTGGGCGAAGTGCGCGATGCGGCGCACGTGACCACCCTGGCCGAGTCGCATCCGCTCCTGACCAGCGCTGCGGGCGACTCGCTGCAGCTGTGGGATACGCCCGGCTTCGGCGACTCGGTGCGTCTGCTGCGCCGCCTTGCGATGTCGGGCAACCCGATCGGCTGGTTCCTGCGTGAAGTGTTCGACCGTTACCGCGACCGTGCGTTCTGGCTCAGCCAGCAGGCGTTGCGCACGGCCAGGGAGAGCGCCGACGTGGTGCTGTACCTGGTCAATTCCTCGGAAAATCCGAAGGACGCGGGCTACCTCGCGCCCGAAATGAAGATCCTCGAGTGGCTGGGCAAACCGGTGGTGGTCCTGCTCAACCAGCTGGGGCCGCCACGTCCGGCGCATGACGAGCAGGCCGAGCAGGCGCGCTGGAAGCATTACCTGGACTCGTACCCGGTCGTGCGCGACGTGCTCGCGCTGGACGCCTTCGCGCGCTGCTGGGTGCACGAGCGCGTGTTCTACGAGGCCGTCGGCAAGCTGGTAGAGGAGCCGAAGCGGGCCGGCTATGCGCGCCTGTTCGCCACCTGGGAAGCGAACAACCTGGAGCGTTTTCGCCTGGCCTTGCGCCTGTGTGCGGAACAACTGGCGGCGGCCGCGCAGGACAGCGAACCGCTCGAAGCCGAGCGTGGCGGCATCCTCAGGTCGGCCATGAAGGCGGTCGGGCTGGCCAAGGGGGCTGAGCAGCAGCGCCAGGAAAGGGCGATGGGCAGGCTGATCGAGCGTCTCGAGCTCGCCATCGCGAAGAGCACCGCGCAACTGCTCGCGCTGCACAAGCTCGACGCCAGCCAGGCGGCCCGCATCAACGCCCGCGTGCGCGACAACTTTGCAATCCGCGCTCCGGTCGACAAGGCGCAGGCCGGGCTGCTGGGGGCCGTCGTCTCGGGTGCGGCAACGGGACTGTCGGCCGACCTGATGGCCGGCGGCCTGACCTTCGGCACCGGAGCCCTGCTGGGCGGGGTGGTGGGCGCGCTCACGCTGGCCGGCGCCGCCTGGGGTTTTAACACCAGCACCGAGCGCAACCAGAGCACGATGCGCTTCGCCGACGAATTCCTGCAGACACTGCTGGTCGGCAGCGTGCTGCGTTACCTGGCGGTGGCCCATTTCGGGCGCGGGCGCGGCAACTTCGTGGAAGGCGAAGCGCCCGGCTTCTGGCAGGCCGAGGTGGAACAGGCGCTCGCCCCGCACGCCGGGGAACTGGCGCGGCTGTGGCAGGAAGTGCGCTCCGAGGACCTGGCCAAGGCGGCCGGGCGCGTCAGCGAGCTCCTCGCCAAGGTCGTCAGCCGTACCCTGACGCAGCTCTATCCCGGAACAGTGATCGGCCCGCTCTGACCGAGCGGTGCAACAGTTGTGCAACACCTGCTCCAAATTCGAACACCGGTGCTCCACGTCTGAGTCTTGACCTGGCATGGCATGGCATTTGCTCTTACCTGATCATTATTTAACCAAAATCAGTAGGAGACGTCATGAAAAATGCAATCCGTAATATCAGTGCCCTGGTCCTCACGGCTGCCACCCTGACCTCGCTGCCAGCGTCCGCGCACGGCAACGTGGTTCCTCAAGGCGTCGACACCACCGGCTTGCCGCTGTTGGGTCAGGCCTGGCGCGACCAGAATCCCTACCGCACCGACAAGCTTGCGCTCAAGATCGGCGCCTCGGCCTACAACCAGAACTGCGCGCGCTGCCATGGCATCGAAGCGATCTCGGGCGGCATCGCCCCCGACCTGCGCCAGCTCGACCGTGACTGCGTCGGCCTGAAGAACGAGACCAAGAAGGCGGCCTGCTTCAAGGAAATGGACAATTATTTCCTTACCAGCATCCGGAACGGCAAGGTGCGCAACGGAGCCGTCTACATGCCGCCGTTCGAGGGCGTGTTCAACCAGGAAGCGATGTGGGCCATCAAGACCTACCTTGAAACGCGCCGCGAAACCAACTGATAGTGGAGGTTCACCATGACGTTCACTCGTTCGCGGGGCGCGCGCGCCATCCTCGCCGCAGCCTGCCTGAGCCTGTCCGCCATCTTGCCGGCGCACGCGGACTGGCAAAAGATCGCACACTCCGGCATCCTCAAGGTTGCGGTCTATGAGACGTTCGCGCCGTATTCCGACAAGGGCGCCGGGATCGACGTCGACCTGGCGCAAGCGCTGGCCGGCAAGCTCGGACTGCGGCTGAGCCTGTTGCCTTTTCCCGCCGGCGAAGAGCTCGGCGACGACTTGCGCAACATGGTCTGGAAGGGGCACTACCTGGGCTATGGACCGGCCGACCTGATGCTGCACGTGCCGGTCGCCCCTGACCTGATGGCGAAAAACGGGCAGGTGCAGATCTTCGCGCCGTATCACGTCGAAACCGTGCGCCTGGTGCGCAGCGCGCGCAGCGTGCCCAGTTTCGGGAGCCTCGATGCGCTGGCCGGCAAGCAGATCGGGGTCGAAAAGGTGTCGATCGCGGCAATGGTCATGCTTGGCGAACGCGACGGCAAGTTCCGCGACAAGGTACGCATCTTCCCGACCGCCGGCGAAGCGCTCGAGCAGCTCAAGGCAGGCCAGCTCGACGCCGTGCTGGCCACGCGCTCGGAGATCGAGTCCGTGTTCAAGGGCGATCCGGACTTTCCCGTGCATGAAGTGGCGTTCCAGCGCCTGCCGCGCGCAGGCTGGGCGGTCGGCATGGCGGTGCGCAAGGACGAGCTCGAGATGGCCAGGCGGCTGCAGGCGGCCATGAACGAGCTGAGCGCAAGCGGCGAGCTCAAGGCCATCTTCGCGAAACACGGAGTGCAGGTCGTCAAACCATGAAGATGCGACGCCGGGTCGCTGGTGCGCTCGCGCTGGCAATGCTGGCGCAGCAGCAGGCCCAGGCCCAGGCCCAGGAGCATCAGGGCGGCGCCCTGCTGACGGTCGACATCGTCGGCGCCTTGCCGCTGGCCGGACTTGCCATCGAGCGCAAGCTGCTGCCGTATCCGGTACAGGCGGCCACCAGCGTGGCGATCGCGCAAGCGCACGGCGACAACCTGGCCGACTTCATGGCGCGCAACCTGAACGGCATCAACGTGAACGAGATTTCCGGCAGCCCGTTCCAGAACGACATCACGTTCCGCGGCTTTCGCGCCTCGCCCGTGCTGGGCGCGGCGCAGGGCATCTCGGTCTATTTCGACGGCGTGCGGGTCAATGAACCGTTCGGCGACGTGGTCAACTGGGACATGCTGCCGGAGGCGGCGATCGGCACGCTGTTGCTGGTGCCCGGATCGAATCCGATGTACGGCTTGAACACCCTGGGCGGGGCGCTCGCGCTGACCAGCAAATCGGGGCTGAGCCACCCGGGCCTCGAGTTCGACTTGTCGACCGGCAACGCCGGGAGGCGGCGCCTGGACCTGGCCTATGGCGTGCATGGCGCCGGCGGCTGGCATGGCCTGGTTGCCGCGACCCTGTTCGACGACGCCGGCTGGCGCGAGCATTCGGCCGGACGGGTCGGCAACATGTTCGTCAAGCTGGGCCGGGCGCAGGGGGCGACCGACTGGAGCGTGACCCTGCTCGGCGGGCGCAGCCGGCTGCTCGGCAACGGCCTGCTGCCCAGTTACCGCTGGCTCGACGGCGCACTCGAACCTGGCCTGTACGAAACCAACCGGCGCGCCGCCTACACCTTTCCCGATATAACCAGGAACCGCCTGCTGCAGGCGGGTTTTCAGCTCGAGCACCGGTTCAGCGAGCGCGCCAGGCTGGGCGTGAGCGCCTACGCGCGCGGCAGCCGGCGCAGCACCGTCAATGGCGACATCAGCGACGCCCTGGACGACTACGCCGAGGATTGCGAGGACGGGTTCCTGGCCGACGGCTCCGCAGCCGACCCGCAAGCGTGCACGCTCAACCGCGCGCAGGGCGCTGCGCTGCACACGGCGCTGCTCAATTCGACCGGTACCCGCCAGTCCAGCCAGGGCGCCAGCGCCAACCTGGGGATCCGGCTGCGCGCCCATCGGGTCAACGCCGGCGTCAGCTTCGACCGCAGCGACGTGAGCTTCGCGCAGTTCGAGCAACTGGCGCGCTTCACGCCGCAACGCGGGGTGCTGGCCGACCCCGAACAAGCGCGCGAAGCATCTTCTTCCGTCACGGGCGATGCACGCGCCATCGGCGTGTATGCGACCGACACCTGGCCGCTCGCGCCCGGCACCCACCTGACCGCGTCGGCCCGCCTGAATCGTGCGGTGGTGAGCAACACGCTGAGCACCGAACGCGGTCCACAGCCGCACGAAAGCTTTAGCTACACCAAGCTGAACCCGGCACTCGGGGTCGCCCACGAAGCCGGCGCAGGGGTGACCGTGTTTGCCAATCTCGCGCAGAGCAACCGGGTACCGACCGTCATCGAGCTCGGCTGCGCCGATCCGGAGCAGCCGTGCCGCCTGCCGGTCGGCCTGCAATCGGATCCCTACCTCACGCAGGTGGTCGCGCGCACCGTCGAGACGGGCGCGCGCTGGCAACAGCACGGCGCAACCCTGTCCGCCTCGCTGTATCGCGCCGTCAACCGCGACGATATCCTGTTCCTCAGTTCAGGCCCGTCGCGCCAGGGGTATTTTTCCAACTTCGGGCAGACCCGTCACCAGGGGGCGGACCTGAGCGCCACCTTGCGCCGCGGCGCCCTCACGGCCCGGCTCAGCTACAACTACCTCGATGCCACCTACGACACCGACGGCGTTCTGTTCACCGGCCCGCGCACGGTCCAGGTCAGGCGCGGCACCCGCATTGCCGGCTTGCCGAAACACACCTTCAAGGCTGGCCTGGACTGGAAGGTGTCGCCCGCGGTAACGCTGGGCGCCGACGCGCAACTGGTCTCCCACCTGATTACCCAAGGTAATGAGGACGGGCTGCGCGAAGATCCGGAAGAAGGGCGCCTGCCGCAGTACGCCGACTGGCGCGTGCACGGCTACGCGCTGCTGAACCTGCGTGCCAGTGTGCGCCCCGGCAAGCGCTGGGAGTTTTACGCGCGCATCAACAATGTGTTCGACCGCCGCTACGAGACGTTTGGCGCGATCGCAACCGACCTGTTCCCGAACGGGCAACTGCTGCAGCCGCACGCCGGCCCGGTGGACGCGGCGCATGCGCGTTTCGTCGCGCCTGGCGCGCCACGTTCGGTGAGCGCCGGGCTGCGTTACCACTTCTAGAATGCGTATTGCGCGCTGGCGCCGACCAGCCAGTTGCGTCCCGGCGCCGCTTCATAGAAGCGCTTGCTGGCGTCTCCCACGATCACCGAGCCCACGTAATCACGGTCGAGCAGGTTGTTTACCCGCGCAAACTGCTTCAGACGCCAGTTACCCACTTCCTGTTTGGCTTGCACCCGTGCATTGAGCAGTCCATAGCCGGGCGCCGGAATCTCGGCATTCGCGTCTTCAGCGTAGATCTTGCTGCTTGCGATGGTTTCGAGCGCGGCGCCGAAGCGCTCGCCGGTGGCGTTCCACGCCAGCTCGCCATACAGGTTGGCCCTTGGCACGCCAGGCAGGCGGCTGCCCGCCAGCACGTTGCCGAAGCCCTGGTCATACACCGCCCGCAAGGCTGTCAGGGCAAGGCGCGTGCGAAAGCCGCCGCGCCAGGATGCGTCGAGCGACAATTCGGCGCCCTGGCGCAAGGTCTTGCTGGCATTGCGGTAACTGGTGCGTCCGCCGGCCGAGGTATCGACCACCAGCTCGTCGCTGGTGCGCACCTGGAAGAGGGCCGCGTTGACCCGGGCATTGTTGCCCAGCATGGCCTTGGCGCCGGCTTCCACGTGCGTGCTCTTGGCAGGGTCGAGCCTGAAGTTAAATCCCCCCGTGCTCGAATAGAACAGCTCGTTCAAGGTGGGCGCCTCGAAGCCGCGCGCCGCGCTGGCATACACGTTGAGCAACGGCGACACCTTGTAGAGCACGCCGAGCAGCGGGGTGGTGTGGCGGTAGCTGACGGCGCCGCTGTCGTTGCCGTTGGAGAGGAAGCGGTCCTCCACGTCGACCTTCATGCGGCTGTGCCGCAAGCCCGCGCTCAACACCCAGGACCCGCCCTGCCATTCTGCCTGGACGTACGGGTCCAGGCTCGACACCTTGTCCTGTTCGTCGCGCCGCAGCTTGCCCTTGACGCCGAACTGGGTGCCGATGAAATTCTCGAAGCCCTGCCGTGCGTCGCTCGAGCGTGCGTAGTCGATGCCGACCGTGGTGCTCAGCTTGCCGCCTGCGAGCGCTTGCACCCAGAACCAGTTGATGTCGGCGCCGTAAAAGTCGCGGTCGAAGTCGACCACGCCGCCGGAGTGGCTGGCCGGGCTCTGGAACCCCTTCGAGAACGACTGGTACTGGATCACCTGGCGCTTGCCGCCGTAGGTCGCCAGGCGCAGGCGCTGTGCGCCGAAGCGCTGCTCATAGGCGAGAGCGAGCTGGGTGTGGTCGATGCTCTTGCGCGTGTTGTAGCGTTCGGCGAAGGTGCGTTTCGGCGTCTGGGTATCGGTACTGTCGATCTCGCCGGCGCGCGGGTTTTTCCGGAAGCTGGCCCACTGCACCCCGAGCGGGTCCTGGGTATCGTCCTGGCGCAAGCTGTTGGCCACCAGCGTCAGGCGGCTGGTGTCGGACGGCTCGAGCGTAAGCTTGGCAAACGCCTGGTCGCGCCTGGCGGCACTGTGGTCGCGGTAACCATCGGTGTCGAAGCGCGAGGCATCGAGAACGTAGCCGATGCCCGCGCTCTTGCCCTGCGCGTTGACATCGAGCTTGCGCGCGCCGTCGCTGCCGCCCGCGGCGTTCACTTCCAGCGTGGGCCGGCCCTGGCCATCGCGCGTGAACAACTGGATCACGCCGCCCGAATGGTTGCCGTAGATGGCGGAGAAGGGGCCGCGCAGCACTTCGATGCGCTCGGCCATGTCGAGGTTGAAGGTGGCCGCCTGGCCCTGTCCGTCCGGCATGCTGGCAGGAATGCCATCGGCGATCAGGCGCACGCCGCGCACGCCGAAGGCCGAGCGGGCGCCGAATCCGCGCGACGATATTTGCAGGTCCTGCGCGTAGTTCTGGCGGTTTTGCGCCACCAGCCCTGGCACCGCGGCCAGCGACTCGGAGGCGTTGACCCGCATTTGGGCGTCGCCGATACGGGCGGCATCGACCACGTCGATGGCAGCAGGGAAATCGAAGCTGCTGTGTTCGACCCGGCTGCCGGTGACCACCACGACATCCATGAGCGCGGGAGCGTCGGCGGCCATGGCGCAAGGTGCTATCGCAAACAGGCTGGCGATAGCGTTTAATCGAAAAGAATTCTGCTTCATGTGATCTCCATATTGTGTAGCGAGTATGTTCCGCGGTCGAATGTTCCGCCAAACTCTGATTGAAAATAAGCAAATTGCCTGCCACGTGAAAAAGTATTGCGGGAAACGCTGGCACGGCGCTTGCGTAAGATGTACGCACGCGCGCGAGCTGCCGCGAAAACCCAAGAGAGGCTCCCATGAGACACCCGCATATCTACCGCCTTCGCTCCATCGTCCTGGCCTGCACATCCTTCGCGTGCACGCTGGCGGCGGCAGCGCCATTTGCCTACGTACCCAACGAAAAATCGGGGACCGTGAGCGTGATCGACACCCAGAGCGACATGGTGGTACGCCAGATCAACGCCGGCAAGCGCCCGCGCGGGATCAGCGCCGATCTGAGCGGAAGCACGCTGTTTGTGACCGATGCCGCAAGCAACAGCCTGCTGGTGCTCGATACCGCGACCGGCCAGGCCGGCCCCTCGCTGGCGCTCGGACAATCGCCGGAAGGCGTGCAGATCTCGGCCGACGGCAAGTACCTGGCGGTCGCCGTGGAAGAGACCAACAGCGTGAACCTGATCGATGCTGCGACCAGGCAATCGATCGCGGAAATCAAGGTCCAGGGCCACAACCCCGAGCACGCGGTGTTCAGTCCGGACGGGCGCTATCTTCTGGTCAGTGCCGAAGAGGCCGAGCAGGTCGACGTGATCGACGTGGCGCTGCGCCAGCAGGTCGGCTCGATCGCGGTGGGTTTGCGCCCGCGCGGCATCGGCTTCCTGCCCGACTCATCGCGCGCCTATGTCGCCTGCGAGCGCGTCAACGCGGTGTACGTGATGGACCTGGCCACGCGCACCGCGGTGGCGACCATTGCGGCCGGCAAGAACGCCAACGGCATCGCCGTGCACCCGAGCGGCAAGCAGGTCTATGTGTCGAACGGCACGGACGGCACGGTCATGTTCATCGATACCGCCAGCAATACCGTGAGCGCGACGATTCCCGTGGGCAAGCGGCCATGGAACATGGCGCTCACGCCGGACGGATCCAAGCTGTACGTCGCCAACGGGCGATCGAACAGCGTGTCGGTGATCGACACGGCCAGCGCCACCAAGCGCGGCGACGTCGCGGTTGGCGAATTGCCGTGGGGTGTACTGATACGATAAATTGTGTACCAGGACAGCTGTCCCAGATTGACACACCCCCAGCGCGAGCTCCGCCTCCAAACCGCAAAATCGGGG
>JBAQKU010000604.1:0-20243 GCA_049301315.1 Telluria sp. | reverse complement strand
GACTTCGGTTCGTCAAAAAAGGGGTCAGAGTAATTTTCGCATAAACCCGCGAAAAAAAACTCTGACCCCATTTAACGCACCGGCTCGGGTGGCGTTTGTCTTACAATGCGGCATGACTCAGATTACGCTTGTCCTGCCGTTTGCCCTGCCCCCTCCGGAAATTGCCCGCGACCTGGTGCGCGCCCTGCAAGCTCCCGCCCTGTCCGCCCTGATCTCGCGCACTTCCTCCCGATCCATCCTTGCCTTGAACCCCAGTTCGCGCGCCTTGCCGCATGAACTTTGGCTGGCGCGCGCGCTCGGTCTGTCCACCGACGGCATGCTTCCTTTTGCCACGGCGGCCATGCGCGGCTACGGGCTCGACCAGCATGACGGCACCTGGTTTATCGTCAACCCTGCCCACATCGAAATCGCGCGCAGCCACTTGCTGATGAACGATATGCGCCATCTGCAGTTGTCGGACTCCCATTCACGCATCCTGTTCGACACGGCCAAGCCCTATTTCGACGAGGTCGGCAAGACGCTGCTGTACGCCGACGCCCACACCTGGTTCATGCGGGCCGACGACTGGGCCAGCCTGGACACCGCCTCGCCGGACTGCGCGACCGGTCTGAACCTGACCGACTGGATGCCGGCCGGGGACGCGGCGTTTGCCTACCGCAAGCTCCAGAACGACGTGCAGATGGCCTGGTATGAGCACCCCGCCAATGTCGAGCGCGAAGCGAGCGGCCTGGGCGCGATCAATTCCTTCTGGCCGTGGGGCGCGGCATCGGCGCGCGATATCCCGCGGCAACCACCTGCGCTGGCCACCATCGACGCACCGGCATGGCTGTCGGCGCTGGCGCGACGCTCGGCAACCAGCTTTACTGAGTTCATCGAAACGGCCAGGGAAGCGCCCCTGCTCTACTGCGGCAGCGTGAGCGAAACGGCGATCGCATCCGACTGGTCGGGCTGGCTGATGCAGATGCAGCGCCTCGAGGCCGAGCTGTTCGCACCCTTGCTGGCGGCGCTCGCGCAGGGCCATGCCGGACAAGTGCGGCTGGTACTGAGCCGGCGCGACGCGCAGGCCGAATTCACGACAACCAGGATGGCGCAGCGCAAATTCTGGTGCAGCCACACATTGAACAGACTTCTTCCATGACCCGCATTACCACCCGCCCCTGCTCGTTTCGCACTTCTGAAATGCTGCGCCAGGGAGGCATCCATCCGGTGCTGGCCCGCCTGTACGCCTCGCGCGGTCTCTCCGATCCGCGCGAACTGTCGAGTGAATTGAATGCCCTGATCGCGCCTAGCGGCCTGCTGCACATCGACGTGGCGGCGGCGTTCCTGGCCGACGCCATCGCCGCCGGCAAGAAGATGGTCATCGTGGCCGACTACGACTGCGACGGCGCGACCGCCTGCGCCACCGCGCTGCGCGGCCTGCGCGCGATGGGCGCCACGGTCGACTTCATCGTGCCGAACCGTTTCGAATACGGCTACGGCCTGACCCCTGAAATCGTCGAGCTGACCGCGCGCCTGAAGTCGCCCGACATCATCATCACGGTCGATAACGGCATCGCCAGCATCGACGGCGTGCTCGAAGCGAAGCGGCGCGGCATCGAAGTGGTCGTGACCGACCACCACCTGCCGGCCGAGACGCTGCCGCAGGCGCGCGTGATCGTCAACCCGAACCAGCCCGAGTGCGGCTTTCCGAGCAAGCACCTGGCCGGCGTGGGCGTGGTGTTCTACGTGCTGCTCGCGCTGCGCGCCGAACTGCGCCGGCGCGGTGTATTCGACGCCCAAACCCAGCCCAAGCTCGACCACCTGCTCGACCTGGTGGCGCTGGGCACCGTGGCCGACGTGGTGCGGCTCGATTCGAACAACCGCATCCTGGTCGCGCAGGGCCTCAAGCGCATGCGCGCCGGCCGCATGCACGCGGGCGTGGCCGCGCTGTTTCGCGTGGCCGGGCGCGAGGCCCGCAGCGCCTCGCCGTTCGACCTGGGCTTTGCGCTCGGTCCGCGCCTGAACGCGGCCGGACGGCTGGACGACATGTCGCTCGGTATCGAATGCCTGGTCACCGACGACGAAGGCCGGGCCTGGGCGATTGCGCAGCAGCTCAACGAAATCAACCTGAAGCGGCGCGAAATCGAGGCCGAAATGCAGGATGCGGCGCTGCTCCACCTCGATGCCTTCGAGCCGGCCAACAGCAGCACCATCAGCGTGTTCGACGCCTCCTGGCACCAGGGCGTGATCGGGATTGTCGCCTCGCGCCTGAAAGAGAAATTCTTCCGTCCCACGATCACCTTCGCGCCGGGCGCGGACGGCTGGATCAAGGGCTCGGGGCGCTCGATTCCCGGCTTTCACCTGCGCGACGCGCTCGACCTGGTGTCGAAACGCGCGCCCAGCCTGATCGACAAGTTCGGCGGCCATGCGATGGCTGCCGGCCTGACCATCCGCGCCGACGCCTTCGATGCGTTTTGCGAGGCGTTCGAGGCGGTCGGCCGCGCGTGGCTGAGCGCGCACCAGCTCGAGCGCGTGATCGAAACCGACGGCCCGCTCGAAGACGCCTACTACACCACCCAGTTCATCGAACTGATGGACAGCCAGGTGTGGGGCCAGGGCTTTGCGCCGCCGCTGTTTTGCGACGAATTTCGCGTGGTCAGCCAGCGCATCCTCAAGGAACGCCACCTCAAGCTGCTGCTCGAGCGCAATGGCCAGCGTTACGACGCGATCTGGTTCGGGCACACCGCGGCGGTGGGCGAACGCGCGCGCGTCGCGTTCCGGCTCGACGCGAACGAATACAACGGCGTGACGCGCGTGCAGTTGATGGTGGAGCACGCCGAACCGGCGTGAAGACTCAGGGCGCCGCTTTCTTGCAATCGCACACATCCGTGCCGCGGTCGAACACGACACGCCATGTGCCCGGCGCTTCCAGGCGCCATATCGAACTGAAGCGGGCGATCAGCTTGCCGCTCGGGTCAACCACCGGGCCGGAGCTGATGGCCAGCGTGCCGGAGTCGAGCACGTCGACTTCGTCGGGCTCCCACGAAAACGGGGCCGCCGGCTTGTCGTAAAACGGTTTCCACGCCTTGGCGATGGCGTCCTTGCCGCGCAGCCTGGCCGGCCCCGAAAAAAACACCGCCTCCTCCGATACAAAACTGGTGAACCCGGCATGGTCGCGCGCCTTCATGGTCGCGGCGAATGCGCGCTCGGTGTCGGCGACCTGCTGCCTGAGCTCGGCATTGGTGAGGGGCGCGGCAAGCGCACTGAGAGAAAACAGGCCGATCCACAGGGCGGCAACCGCATTCTTGAGACGACCCATCGCACTTCCTTTCAGTGAGTAAATGAGCGGAAACCTCCCGCCGGCATTGTGACACGGCAATATCGAAATGCAAACACCCGCTTGCACAACCAACGAAAACGGAGTATAAATAATCCATTACTGGAGCCATCATGAACCTCGCCTACGCCTACCCAAAAAGCCGCTTCGAACCGGCCGTGCTGGTCGACCTGAACGCCAGGGCCGAACGCGAGCGGCTGTCCAAGTCCGCCCTCAAGGGCTTTTTCAAGCTGGCGGCGGCATGGCAACTGCGTGACGACGACGCGCGCGAACTGCTCGGCGGGCTGTCCTCGTCCACCTTCTACGAGTGGAAGAAGCACCCCGACCGGGTGCTCGAAGTGGACCGCATCACGCGCATTTCCTACCTGCTCGGCATCTACAAGGCGCTGCACATCCTGTACGGCGACAAGCTGGCCGACGAATGGATCGGGCTGCCGAACAAGAATCCGGTATTCGGCGGGCGCACGCCGCTGTCGCAAATGCTGGCCGGCGGGCTGCTGGCCATGCAGACCGTGCGCAAACTGCTCGACGCGCGCCGCGGGGGCCTCTGATCTTGGCTGTCGTACCAAAGCTGACCGCGCTGCGCCAGTTCGACACCTGCCGCCTGATCCCTTCGCGCTTTGCCGACGTCGAGGATTCGGTGCTGGCCCCGCTGGCCGGGAACGACGACATGCTGCGCGACCTGTTCGACCTCGATAACGCCACCAACGAGCGCCTGCGCGGCGAATACGGCGGCCTGCCCGGCATCGGGGTCGACGAGCTGGTGTTCGGCGTTCCCAATTTCCGCATCATCAACGCCGCTTTCACCTATGCGCGCCCGGAAGGCAGCCGCTTCAACGACAGCGAGCGCGGCGTCTGGTATTGCGCCTTCGAGCCGGCCACCGCGCTGGCCGAGATCATCTTCCACAAGAGCGTCGAGTACCAGGAAATCGAGCGTTTCGACGACAGCGTCACCTACCAGGCGATGCTGGCCGATTTCACCAGCACCTTCCACGACCTGCGCGCGGCGCGCGCCTTCGCCAAATGCCTCGACCCGCACAGCTACATCCTGTCGCAGGAGCTCGCTGCGCGCCTGCTCGAAGCCGGTTCGATGGGCCTCATTTTCCCGAGCGTGCGGCGCGCGGGCGGCACCAACCTTGCCTGCTTTCGGCCCGCGCTGGTGGGCAATGTGCGCAAAGGCCAGGCCTATCGGTTAACATGGGCGGGTTCGCCGGATCCCGCCGTCGAACCCATTTGACCCTTTTTCGATTCAACATGAAGACCAAGCCTGAAAACGATACCGACCTGCGCATGAAGATCAACCGCGAAACGGCACGCCTGCCGTGGGCCGAACTGGAGCGCCATTTCGCCCAGGGCTCGGTGGTGTTCGTGAGCGCCGAGCTGGACCTGATCGATGTGGCGGTGCGCATTTCGCATGACGACAAGGACAGCATCACGCGCTGGATGCTAGATGGCAAGATCGCGAAGGCGTCCGATGCCCAGGCCCAAGCCTGGGCGGCAGCGGACGCCTCGCTGTGGACCTCGGTGGTGAGTCCGTTCGTGCTGGTGCAGCCCGACAAATCGACGCTGCACTGATCCAGCGTCACTTCGACAGGTCGATCCCGTACGGCGCCTGGCCTTTGCCCAGGCCGTCGTCCGCGCGCCGCATTGACAACGCATGGACGGGCCCCTGATGAGAACAATCGACAGCAATCATACGGCAGCGCCGCCGGCCATATCAAGCGCCCCTGCATGGCAGGGCCCGGCCGAGGGCCGCGCTGGGGTATAATCGAAGGTTCGATTTAACCCATTCAAGAAGACCGGAACGCCATGGAAGCCGAACGCATCAACGCCCTCTCCGCCCTGCTCAACGACCTGACCGGTCGCGAAGCCGAACTTCGGAGGTATCTTTGACTTCGATAAAAAGTCAGAGAAGCTCGAACAAGTCAATGAAGAACTAGAGGATCCGACCGTCTGGAACGATCCGAAACGCGCCCAGGATCTCGGCAAGGAGAAGAAGGCGCTGGAAGGGGTCGTCCATACCCTGCGAAAGGCCGACGCCGACCTGAAGGACGCGCACGACCTGTTCGAGATGGCCCGCGAGGAAAACGACGACGACACGCTCGAAGCGGTCATCGCCGACGCCGACGCGATCCGCCTGGTCATCGAGGCCATGGAATTTCGCCGCATGTTCGGCAACCCGATGGACCAGAATAACTGCTTCATCGACATCCAGGCCGGCGCCGGCGGCACCGAAGCGCAGGACTGGGCATCGATGCTGCTGCGCCAGTACCTGCGCTACTGCGAACGCAAGGGCTTCAAGGTCGAAATCCTCGAACAGTCCGACGGCGAGGTGGCCGGCATCAAGACCGCCACGCTCAAGGTCGAGGGCGAGTACGCCTACGGCCACCTGCGCACCGAGACCGGTGTGCACCGCCTGGTGCGCAAATCGCCGTTCGACTCGGCCAACGGGCGCCACACGTCGTTTACCAGCCTGTTCGTCTATCCGGAAGTCGACGACTCGATCGAGATCGACATCAATCCTGCCGATATCCGCGTCGATACCTATCGCGCATCCGGCGCCGGCGGCCAGCACATCAACAAGACCGATTCCGCGGTACGCATGACGCACGCCCCGAGCGGCATCGTGGTGCAGTGCCAGAACGACCGCAGCCAGCACCGCAACCGCGCCGAGGCCATGGAAATGCTCAAGTCGCGCCTGTACGAGCACGAAATGCGCAAGCGCATGAGCGAGCAGCAAAAGCTGGAAGACTCCAAGACCGACGTGGGCTGGGGCCACCAGATCCGTTCCTATGTGCTCGACCAGTCGCGCATCAAGGATCTGCGCACCAATTTCGAAACGGGCAACACCAAGGGCGTGCTGGACGGCGACCTGGACGACTTCATTTCGGCCTCGCTCAAGCAGGGCGTGTAACCGATGGCACAGAACAGACGCGCCTTCATTTTCGACATGGACGGCACCATCGTCGACAACATGGCCTTCCACAGCAAGTCCTGGATGACGTTTTTCAAGCGCCGCGGCAAGGACATCGATGCCGAGGAGTTTTTCCGGCGCACCGCCGGGCGCCAGGGCAAGGAGATCATGCGCGCCTACCTGGGCGAGGATTTGCCCGACGCCGAGAACCTTGAGCTCAACCTCGAAAAAGAATCGGTCTACCGCGAACTGTACGAGCCGCACCGCAAGACCGTGTCCGGCTTCGACGACCTGATCGCGCAGGCAAAGCTGCGCGGCGTGGCGCTGGCGGTGGCCACCGCCGCGCCCAACGCGAACATCGAATTCACGCTCGACGGCCTCGACTTGCGCCGTCATTTCGACGCCGTGGTCGGCGCCGCCGATGTCGCGCGCGGCAAGCCGAATCCTGACGTATTCCTGCTCGCGGCCGAGCGCTGCGGCGCCGCGCCCGAGAACTGCATCGTGTTCGAAGACGCGCCGCTGGGCGTGGAAGCGGCACGCCGCGCCGGCATGCGCGCGGTGGTGCTGACGACCACCCTGCCCGCCGCCGCGTTCGCCGAATTCGACAACGTCATCCACATCGCCAGCGATTTTTCCGAGCTGACGATCGACGAGCTGTTTGCCGCCTGATAAAACCACTTCATACCTACCCGATACCTACCATGACAACGGACACCCAGGAACACGCCGCAGCACCGGCTGACGAAAACAAGATCATTGCGGAGCGCCGCGCCAAGCTGGCCGCGCTGCGCAAAAAAGGCGTCGCATTCCCGAACGACTTCCGTCCGGAGCACAAGGCGGCCGACCTGCACGAGCAATTCGCAGGCATGAACCGCGAGCAGCTCGAAACCGAAGAAGTCCACGTGGTACTGGCCGGGCGCATGATGCTCAAGCGCGAAGCGGGCAAGAAGGCCGCGTTCGCGACCTTGCAGGATGCATCGGGCGTGCGCGCCGATGGCCGCATCCAGATCTACGTCACGCTCGACAAGACCGGCGAAGCTGCCATGGAAGCGCTGCACCACTACGACCTGGGCGACATCCTGGGCGTCGAGGGCACGCTGTTCAAGACCAAGACCGACGAACTGACCGTGAAGGTCACCTCGCTGCGCCTGATCACCAAGTCGCTGCGCCCGCTGCCCGACAAGTTCCACGGCCTGGCCGACCAGGAGACCAAGTACCGTCAGCGCTACGTCGACCTGATCATGAACGAAGAGACGCGCCGCACCTTCAAGGCGCGCACCGCGGCGATGTCGTCGATCCGCCATTTCATGGAAAAGCACGAGTTCATGGAAGTCGAGACGCCGATGCTGCACACCATCCCGGGCGGCGCGGCGGCCAAGCCTTTCATCACCCACCACAACGCGCTCGACATGCAGATGTTCCTGCGCATCGCGCCGGAGCTGTACCTCAAGCGCCTGGTGGTGGGCGGCTTCGAACGCGTGTTCGAGGTAAACCGCAACTTCCGCAACGAGGGCGTCTCGCCGCGCCACAATCCCGAATTCACGATGATGGAATTCTATGCCGCTTACGTCGATTACAAGTGGCTGATGGATTTCACCGAGGCGATCATCCGCCAGGCGGCGGTCGACGCGCACGGCACCGCAGTGCTGACCTATGGCGGGCGCGAGCTGGACTTGTCCAAGCCCTTCCACCGCCTGACGATCGTCGGTGCGATCAACAAGTATGCGCCGCAGTACACCAACGAGCAGCTGTACGACGCCGAATTCATCACGACCGAACTGCTCAAGTTCGGTGTCAAGCCGTTCGCCAACGCCGGCCTGGGCGCGCTGCAACTGGCGCTGTTCGAAGAGACCGCGGAAGCGCAGCTGTGGGAGCCGACCTACATCGTGGACTACCCGGTGGAAGTGTCGCCGCTGGCGCGCGAATCCGATACCGTGCGCGGCATCACCGAGCGCTTCGAGCTGTTCATCGTGGGCCGCGAAATCGCGAATGGTTTTTCGGAGCTTAACGACGCCGAAGACCAGTCGGCGCGCTTTTTGGCGCAAGTGGCGGCCAAGGACGCGGGCGACGAAGAGGCGATGTACTATGACGCCGACTACATCCGTGCGCTCGAGTACGGCATGCCGCCGGCCGGCGGTTGCGGCATCGGCATCGACCGCCTGATGATGCTGATCACCGATTCGCCGAACATCCGCGACGTGATCCTGTTCCCGCACCTGCGCCGCGAAGATTAAGCAGCATGTTCCGGGGGAGCCGCTCCCCCGGTTCAGTATCCGTAGCGGCTGAGCAGATGGACCGCACCGACGAGAACTACTGCAAATCCGTACAGCCTCCAGGTCTGCATATTCAGCTCTTTGTGGAATTCGGCCCTCATTGCCTGCATTTCAACTCGCAACTTCGCGATTTCGAGCCTTAGCTCCTCGATTTCAACCTTCAACTCGAGCCGTACCGCTTGCAGATCAGCCTTGGTCACGTAGTTCGAGCGGATCACCGCCAGGTCGGTTTTCACCGACGCCAGATCCGCCTCCACCGCCGACATCCGCGTTTCGATATCCATCCCATGATGATGGAAAATCGAACGGGCATTGTCAAGCGCCGCACATTGCCTGCGCTTGACTGGCATCAACTACCTTTGGCCTTATTGAATGACCCGGTAGCAAGGAATATAGGCCTTGCCCGGCAGCTTCATGCGGCTTTGCGCCACGAACGAGGCCAGCAGCGCGTCCATCGGTCCGGTGATGGCCGCGTCCCCGTGGATCTCGAAGTGACCGTACTGCTCGATCGCGCGGATGCCCTCGTCCTTCACGTTGCCCGCCACCACGCCGGAGAAGGCGCGCCGCAGGTTCGCCGCCAGCAGGTGCACTTCCTGGTTCTTGTGCAGGCTCAGGTTGCGCATGTTTTCGTGGTTCGGCTTGAACGGGCGCTGGAATTCCTCGTCGATCTTGAGCAGCCAGTTGAAGTAGTAGGCGTCGCTGCGCGACTTGCGGAATTCGCGCACCTGGCGGATCCCGGTCAGCATCTCCTGCGCCACCAGTTCCGGATTGTCGACGATGATCTTGTAGCGCATCTGCGCGCGCTCGCCGAGCGTCTCGCCGATGAAGTGATGGATCTGTTCGAAGTATTCCTTCGAGGTGGCGGGACCTGTGAACAGGAGCGGGAACGGCATATCCGCGTTATCCGGATGCAGCAGGATCCCGAGGATGTACAGGATCTCCTCGGCGGTGCCGGCGCCGCCCGGGAACACGATGATGCCGTGCCCGGTGCGCACGAACGCTTCGAGGCGCTTCTCGATGTCGGGCATGATCACCAGGTCGTTGACGATCGGGTTCGGCGATTCGGCGGCGATGATGCCCGGCTCTGAAATACCGAGATAACGCCCGCCCGTCAGGCGCTGCTTGGCGTGCCCGATGGTGGCGCCCTTCATTGGCCCCTTCATCGCGCCCGGACCGCACCCGGTACAGATGTCGAGATCGCGCAATCCCATCTGGTAGCCGACTTCCTTCGAGTAGTTGTACTCGAGGCGATTGATCGAATGACCGCCCCAGCATACGACCAGGTTCGGATTGCGTTGCGGCTGCAGCACGTCCGCATTGCGAAGGATGTGAAATACCGAATCGGTGATGCCGTCGGTACGCGTCATGTCGAACTTCGGATTGTCGGTCACCTCGTTGCTGACAAAGACGATATCGCGCAGCACGGAAAACAGGTGCTCGTGGATCCCCTTGATCATCTTGCCGTCGACGAAAGCGATCGCCGGCGCGCCCTTGATATCGAGCTTGATGCCGCGCTCGCGCTGCACAATGCTGATGTCGAACGACTTGTAACGCTCGAGCAGTTCCTTGCCGTCGTCGATCGAACTGCCGCAGTTCAGGACCGCCAGCGCGCAACTTCGGAAAACCTGGTACAGGCCACCCTGGGAGGTGTCGAGCAGCTTATTTACTTCCGCTTTCGACAGAACCTCCATCCGGCCCTCGGGCGAAATAAGGGTATCGACAACGTCGTGGTCCATGATGCAAATTCCTTTTCAGATTTCGGTGTAACCAACAAGCCTGCAATGCCAATATACGACAACTCGTGCCCGCGTGGGGCACAGTTTTCCATTCATGGCGCGCGATGAAATACCACACCCGGCAAAAATTCGCAGAAGATGAGCGAATTACATTAAAATGCGCCCAGTGGAATTTCAATATCGCCCCAAGCAGCAAACCCGCCGGGCGGGTAGTTGAAGCCTTCCATATGATTTATTCATTCATAACTATATTCAGGAGAAACCGCATGAGCGGTGCCGCTACCACACCTACGCAGGAAGCTGTAATTCCGGAGTTCAAGCAGATCTTGGGGCATCCAGGTCCGCTATGGATGTTGTTCATGACCGAATTCTGGGAGCGATTCGCCTTCTACGGCATTCGCTGGGCACTGGTGCTCTATATCGTGGCCCAATTCTACGGCGGCGATGCGGTCGGCCAGCAGGACGCCAACCTGACGTATGGTTCTTATCTCGCGCTGGTGTATGCCGGCGCCATCTTCGGTGGTTATGTCGCGGACCGCATCATCGGCTACCAGCGCTCGATCCTGGTGGGCGCGGCCTTCATGGCCGTCGGCCTGTTCGCCATCACCCTGCCCGATCCCGACCTGTTCAAGCTTGGCCTGGCCACCATCATCGTCGGTAACGGCCTGTTCAAACCGAACATCTCGACCATGGTCGGCAAGCTGTATAGCCTGAACGACACGCGGCGCGACAGCGGTTTCACGATCTTCTACATGGGTATCAACGCGGGCGCCTTCCTGGCCCCGATCTTCACCCAGATCCTGGCGCAAAAAGTGTTCAACACCGGCGACACGCCGGCTTACAAGGTGGTCTTCTTCGCGGCCGGCGTCGGCATGCTGATCAGCCTTGTATGGTTCTTACTCGGCCGTAAGATGCTGAAGGGGATTGGCGCTCCGCCAGCCGATGCGCAGGGCAGGATGCGGATCCTGTACGTGACCATCGGCGCGCTGTTCGTCATCCCGGTCATGTACTTCCTGCTCAAGGCCGGCGCCGCAAAGCTGCAAGGCGTCCTGACCGTGCTGTTTATCGCACTGGCCGTCATGCTCATGCTCGAAGGTATCCGCGAAGGCAAGATCGCGCGCGACAAGACCATCGCGATGATGATCATCTTCGCCTTCAATATCCTGTTCTGGATGTTCTTCGAACAGGCCGGCAGCTCGTTCACCTTCCTGGCCGAAAATATCGTCGACCGCAACCTCGATGGCTTCGTGTTCCCGACCGCCTGGTTCCAGAGCGTCAATTCGATTGCGATCATCGTGTTCGCACCGATCATCGCCTACGTCTGGGTCATGCTCGGGCGCCGCAACTCGAACCCCTCGATCCCGCGCAAATTCGGCCTGGGACTGATCGGCAACGCACTCGCGTTCGGCCTGCTGATGTATGCCCTCTCCAGCCTGGTCGACAACTCCGGCAAGATCCCGTTCTGGACCCTGTTCATGGTCTACGTGGTCCAATCCGTCGGTGAACTGTGCCTGTCCCCGATCGGCCTGTCGATGGTGACCAAGCTCGCGCCGACCCGCCTGGTGGGCCTGGGCATGGGCGGCTGGTTCCTTTCGACCGGCATCGGCAACAACCTGTCGGGCATGTTCGCCAGCCACGTGAGCGGCGAATCGGGCCTGTCGGTGACCTCCGCGCTGGACGGCTACACCTTCGGCTTCTACTCGCTGCTGGGCGCAGGCATCGTGCTGTTCCTGATCGCGCCGTTGATCCAGAAGCTGATGCACGGCGTAAAGTAAATCTTCCGATCCCAATGAAAACGGCGGCCCGCGGGCCGCCGTTTTCATTTCTCGACGCCCCTTACACGCCCTGCTCCAGGATGCGCCGCATGTCGGCCATTTCCGCCTCCAGCCAGGCACGGAAGCGCTGCACCTTGGGCATGCTCTCCTTCCTGCTGTTGACGAGGAAGCGGTAGCCGCTGCCAAAGGCCGGGCTGCGGCAGTTAATCTGGCGCAGCGAGCCTTTCAGGATATCCTGGAAGGCGATCCCGTAGGCCACCAGCGCGATGCCCTGCCCGGCCACCGCGGCCTGCGCCAGCACGCCCCAATGGCTGAAGCCGCGCGAGAAATCGTACTTGCCCTTGAGCGCCTTGTTCACCTTGAGCAGCTGCAGCCACGATTCGGTCGAGGTTTCGTACAGCAGCGGAAATTTGGGCAGGTCGGCCAGCGTCAGTTCGGCCTGTCCGGGCATCAGCAGGTCGGGGCTGTAGACCGCGATCAGGCGCTCGCGAAACAGCAGCGCCGGGTCGCCATCGCTCACCGGGCCGTAACGCACCGCGACGTCGATGCTGTCGTCTTCGAGGTTGACCTGCGCATCGTTCGAATCGAGCTTGATGTCGAGCTCCGGGTACAGCTTGGTGAAGCGGTGCATGCGCGGCACCAGCCACTTGATCGCGAACGAGTGGGTGGTCGAGATGCGCAGGATGGCCTCTTCGTCGCCGCGCTGCAGGGCGCCGATCTTGGCGCGCAGCTCACCGAGCATGCGCCCCACCGAAATGGCCAGTTCCTGCCCTTTCAAGGTCAATGCGACGTGGCGCGGATGCCGGATGAACAGCGCAAAACCGAGCGTTTCTTCGAGCTGCTTGACCTGCTGGCTGACCGCCGCCGGTGTCTTGTGCAGCTCCTGCGCGGCCAGCTTGAAACTGCCCCAGCGGGCCGCGCCTTCGAAGTCGATCAGGCCCGAGAGGCTCCGCAATTGCCTCATTGCGCCTCCATGCATAAGTTTTTCTTGCTCATACCGTGAATTTTTCTCGCTTGATGAATTTGGACACGAAGTAGAAAATATACGATATTCGACAAGGAAACACCATGCGCAAGAATATATTGGTTATTGGCGGCACCCGTTATTTCGGCAAACTGTTGGTCCAACGCCTGCTCAGCGCCGGCCATCGGGTCACCATTGCCACGCGCGGGCTGGCCCAAGACCCGTTCGGCGCGCGCATCGGGCGCATCCGGGTCGACCGGCGCGACCAGAACGCCATGCTGGCCGCCTTCGCCGATGCGGCCCCCTACGACATCGTGTATGACCAGATGTGCTACAACCCGCTCGATGCCGCCATTGCGGTCAAGGTCTTCGCGGGCAAGGTGAAGCGCTACGTGATGGCTTCCTCGATCGAGGTTTACCGCGGCCTGCTGGGCCAGCAGGACGACCCTTTTGCCGAAACCGACGTCAACGTGCTGGCCCAGCCGATCGACACGCACTACCCGTGGCATGACGCGGCCCTGGCCACCAGGAGCTATGTGGCGGGAAAACTGCAGGCCGAAGCCTACCTGTACCGCGACGGATCGCTGCCGCTGGTGACGGTGCGTATCGGGCACGTGCTGGGCGGGCCGGAGGATTTCACCGGGCGCCTTGCGTACTATGTCGAGCTGGTGCGCCAGAATGCGCCGCTGCGCTATTCGAACGCCTCGGCCGCCAGTTCCTTCCTCAATCCGCAGGCAATCAGCGATTTCCTGGTGTGGGTCGGGGCGCAGCAGTTCCACGGACCGATCAACGCGGCCTGCGACGGCGCGCTGTCGGCATTCGACATTTACCATCAGGCCGCGATCGTGCTCGACGCGCCGGCCAGCGCGCTGCCGGTGACGAGCCTGACGCGTGCGGGGGAACTGAGTCCTTTCGACTACCCGTTCCCGTTCAGGCTCGACACCACCCGCGCCAGCGAGCTTGGCTACCGTTTCGGCCACAGCGACGACTGGATCGAGAACCTGATCCGCCAGCACGACCTGGCGTTCGTTTAAGTCTCAGGCCTTCTTTTCGCGCGCAATCGCGTACAGCAGCACCACCAGCACCGCATACGGCAGCAACGACAGCAGGTCCGCACTGGCGCCGGCGAAGAACGGGTTGAACGCCTTCGCCCAGGTCGCCATCTTGGTGTCGAAATCGGTCAGCACGCCCGAGGTGATGGCGATGACGATGCCGGCCAGCGCACCGCCGGCGATATAGCCCGAAGCGAGCAGCACGCCCGAACTGCGGTCGCCCGCCGCCTGCTGCTGCTCCGGCGTCAGGCTGGCGTTTTGCGCCAGCTTGCTGTTGCGCCGGTCGACCAGCCAGCGCACGAAGCCGCCGACGGCGATCGGCGCGGTCGACACCAGCGGCAAATACACCCCCACCGAAAACGCGAGCGAGGCGATGCCGGCCATTTCGAGCACGACCGAAATCATCACGCCGAACAGCACCAGCGTCCATGGCAGTTGCCGGTCCAGGATTCCCTTGATAATGTAGGACATCAGCACCGCCTTGGGCGCATCGTACTTCTTCACTTCCGATCCGTCCGGGCGCTTGTTGTGGGTGCCGTTGATGCCCGGGTCGACCAGGTAGGCCAGGCTGCCGTCGTCGGCGACCAGGTATTTGCCGGCCGGCCCGCCCACCGTATCGGTCTTCTGCCACACCTTGTAGGTCTTGTTATCGGTCGCCGCCTGCGGTCCCTGCAACCGGGCTGTCGCGCTCAGGGTCGCCGGATTGACCTTCACGCCCGGCGCCACCTGCGCCGCCGGCACATACACCGTGCTCGCGTCATTGAGCTTGAGCAGGATCGGCCCCAGGATCAGCGCCGACGCCAGCGCGCCGCACAGGATCGCGTACTGCTGCAGGCGCGGGGTGGCACCCACCAGGAAACCTGTCTTGAGGTCCTGCGAGGTGGTGCCGGCGTTGCTGGCCGCGATGCATACGATGGCGCCGACCGACAAGGCGGTGACGTAATACTGGCCGCCGGTCCAGCCCATGAACAGGAAAATCAGGCAGGTAAACAGGAGCGTGGCCACCGCCATGCCGGAGATCGGGTTCGAGGAGGAGCCGACTTCGCCGGTCAGGCGCGAGGAAACGGTGGAAAACAGGAAGCCGAACACCAGGATCAGCAGCGCGCCGAGGAAATTCATGTGCAGCGGCGTTGCCACGGTGATGACCGCGATGATCGCCAGGCAGCCGATCACCACCCACTTGAGCGGGATGTCCTGATCGGTGCGCAGCGATGCGTCGCCCGCGCTGCCCTTGCCGATGCCGGCCAGCCCGCCTTTGAGTCCGTTCCAGATGGTCGGCATCGCGCGCGCCAGGCTGATCAGCCCGCCCGTCGCCACCGCACCGGCGCCGATATACAGCACGTAGGCGCTGCGGATGTCGTCCGGGCTCATGTCCCTGATCAGCATGGTGCCCGGCGAGACCGGCACGCTCAGCTGGTCGCCGAAAAACTTGATCATCGGGATCAGCAGCAGATACGACAGCACGCCGCCGGCGGCCATGATCGCGGCGATGCGCGGCCCGATGATGTAACCCACGCCGAGCAGCTCGGGCGACAGTTCGGCGCCCACCGAACCGGCCTTGAGCGGCGCGCCGAACTCGAAGTTGGCGGTGTCCTTCCAGCCCTTGAACGAGAGGTTGGCCACCTTGTACAGCAGGCCCAGGCCGAAGCCGCCGAAGATGATGGCGGCGCGCCGTGCGGCGTCGCGCGCCGCGACCGAACCGGGTGCGCGGCTCTCGCCGGCCGCTTCGCGCGAGGTTTCGGTGGCCGCCGCCTTGAGCACTTCCGCGCAGGCGGTGCCTTCCGGGTACTTGAGCTCCTTGTGCTGGTCCACGATCATCGCGCGGCGCATCGGGATCATCATCAGGATGCCGAGCAGGCCGCCCAGCACGCCAACGAGCATGACGCGCGAGATTTCCAGGTCGAAGCCGAGGATCATAATCGCCGGCATCGTCACCCCGAGCCCGAACGCGATCGACTCGCCGGCCGAGCCGGCGGTCTGCGTGATGCTGTTTTCGAGGATCGTGGAATCGCGCCCGCCGGCCTTCTTGGCCAGCCCGAACAGCGTGATTGCGATCACCGCCACCGGAATCGACGCGCTCACCGTCAGTCCCACCTTGAGCACCAGGTACAGCGACGATGCGCCGAACACCATGCCGAGCACGACGCCCATGACGAGCGCGCGCAAGGTCATTTCGGGAAGCTGCGCCGAGGCCGGAATGTAGGGCTTTACCGCGGCCGCTGTCGGATCGTATGGCATCGCTGTTTCCTTATGACGGGGATGTATTGACGCCCGGCACCAGCAGCCGGACTGCGCAGGCGAGACTATCGCACAAGCCCGGCACGATTGAAAGCGATTCACGGAACGCGTCGGCAATCGCGCAAAGTGCGGCTTATAATGCCCGCTCTGCGGCCTCTGCTTGGGGCCAGACACATGGAAAGAGCTCTTTGATAACATCCGGCAAGTCTTCAGGCAAGCGCCGCACGCGCGAGCGCGGCATCTTCATCCTGGCCGCGCTCGCCCTGCTGCTGGCAGCGGCCCTGCTGGCGGCGCTCGCGGCAGTCGGCTACTACTTCATTGGCGTTGCGCCGAACGTGCCGGCGCTGGACGCCGTCACCGATTACCAGCCCAAGATCCCGCTGCGCATCTACACCGCCGACCATGTCCTGATCGGCGAATTCGGCGAGGAGCACCGCGACTTCATCCCGATCGGGCAGATGCCCGACATGATGAAAAAAGCCGTGCTGGCGATCGAGGACAAACGTTTTTACGAACATGGCGGCATCGACTGGATCCGCGCAATGGGCGCGGCCAGGTCGAACCTGCGCGGCGGATTTCGCGAAGGCGCCTCGACCATCACCATGCAGGTGGCGCGCAATTTCTTCCTGAGCCGCGAGAAGCTGGTGGCGCGCAAGCTCAACGAGATCGCGCTCGCCTACAAGATCGAGGCGGCGCTGTCGAAAGACCAGATCCTCGAGCTGTACATGAACCAGATCTACCTCGGCCAGCGCTCGTTCGGCTTCGGCAGCGCGGCCAGGACCTATTTCGGCAAGCCTTTGAGCACGCTGTCGGTGGCCGAAATGGCGATGCTGGCCGGCCTGCCGCAAAATCCGGCGCGCCATAACCCGGCGGTCAATCCGAAGCGCGCAAGGCAACGCCAGCACGTGGTGCTCAAGAGCCTGCGCAGCCTGGACTACATCAGCGAAGCCCAATACCAGCAGGCCCTGCGCGAGCCGCTGCGCGTGAAGACGCGCGGCCTCGAATTCGACACGCACGCCGAATACGTGGCCGAACTGGCGCGCCAGGAAGTGTTCGCCCGTTTCAAGGAAGACGCGTACACCAAGGGCATCATCGTCACCACCACCATCATGAAGGCCGACCAGGACGCGGCCTACGAATCGGTGCGCCGCAATGTGCTCGACTACGACCAGCGCCACGGCTACCGCGGCCCGGAAGCGTTCATCGACCTGCCCCTTGACCCCGAGGCGCGCGAGGACGCCATCGACGAGGCGCTGCGCAAGCGTCCTTCGGTCGACCGCCTGCTGGCGGTGGTCGTCACGGCTGCCTCGCCCACGCGGGTGCGGGTCGAAACCATCGACGGCGACGCGATCGACATCAGCGGCGACGGCCTCAAGTTCCCGGCGCGCGCGCTGGCGCCCAACGCCCGTGCGCAATTCAAGCTGCGCCCGGGCGCGGTGGTGCGCATTGCCAGGCAAGGCCAGAAGGGCTGGGCCATCACCCAGGTGCCGCAGGTGGCGGCCGCATTCGTCTCGCTCGACGCGGCCAGCGGCGCCTACCGGGCGCTGGTCGGCGGCTTCGACTACAACATGCAAAAATTCAACCACGTCACCCAGGCGTGGCGCCAGCCGGGGTCGGCCATCAAGCCCTTCGTCTACTCGGCCTCGCTCGAGAAAGGCTACTCGCCGGCGACCTTGATCCTCGACCAGCCGCTTGACCTGCCGGGCGAGAATGCGGGCGCGACCTGGTCGCCGCAAAACGACGACGGCGTGTTCGACGGCCCGATCACGATGCGCTTCGCCCTGGCCCACTCCAAGAACGTGGCCTCGGTACGGCTGCTGCGCGCCATGTCGGTGCCGTATGCGCACGACTACCTGGGCAAATTCGGCTTCGACCTTGCCCGGCATCCGAAAAACCTCACGCTCGCGCTGGGCACGGGCGCGGTCACGCCGCTCCAGATGGCCGGCGCCTACGCGGTGTTCGCCAACGGCGGCTACCGGGTGCAACCCTACCTGATCGCCAGGATCGAGGACGCGCGCGGCACGGTGATTGCGCAGGCCCCGGCGCCGGCGCCCGACCGGGAAAGCACGCGCGCGCTGGACCCGCGCAACGCCTTCGTGGTCGACAGCATGCTGCGCGACGTGGCGCGCTATGGCACCGGCGCGGCGACGACCCATAAGCTGGGCCGTTCCGACATCGCCGGCAAGACCGGCACCACCAGCGACGCCATCGACGGCTGGTTTGCCGGCTACGGCAGCGACGTGGTCGCTGTCGCGTGGATGGGTTACGACGAACCGCGCTCGCTCGGCGGGCGCGAATTCGGCGCCACGCTGGCGATGCCGATCTGGATCGACTACATGCGCGTGGTCCTGGCTAAACGGGCGCAGCTCGAGCGCGCGGCGCCGGAAGGCGTCACCTTCGACAACGGCGACTGGATCTATAGTGAATACGCCGGCACCACCGAATTTCGCAGCATCGACGTCGAGCCCGAGCCCGAAGCGACGCCGCCCTGGCCCCCGGCCGAGAACTAGCGGGCGTCCGGTTGCGCCAACCGTGCGATTGGGCGCGCGGTTCAATGCTACACTTGTTGCAAATTGAACATTACTTTCAATGCTTCCAGTGTATGCCGACATTCCGACTCAGCTTCAGGATAGTAGCGCCGGTCGTCCTTGTCACGGCCCTGGCCGCCGGCCTGGCGGTGTACTTCAACCTCAGCGCGCTGGAACGCACGCTGGCCGACATCGAGCAATCGCGCCTGCGCTTCACGCTCGATGAGCTGCGCACCAGGCTCGCCGCCCCGGGCCAGGGGCAGGCCGCGCTCGACTTCACGGCCAGGCGCGACCCCGACATCGCATCGATCAGCGTGACCGATGGCGCCGGCGCAGCGCTGCTCCATACCGGCGCAGCGCTGCCCGCGCCCCCTGCCCGCCTTCATCAGGAGCCCTTCGCACGCGACGCCGGCTTCATCACGGCCCGCACCGCGCTCGCCGATGGCGCCGGAGAGCTGGTGATTCGCTACTCGCTGCGCAGGCACGCCGCGATCGTCGCAAGCGCCGCGCGCCGCTTGACGCTGGCGGCGCTGGCGGCGGTCCTGGCCTGCGCCGCCTGCTTCGTGTTCGCCATCGAAGCGCTGGCGCGCCGCATGGATGCCACCCTCGGTGCGCTCGACATGGCGCTCGGCGAGCTGCGCCCCGGCGCCGCAGGCAGGGGCCAGGAGGCGGCGCTGGCCGGACAGGTCAGGCTCACCTCGAAGAGCGCACTGTACGAGGTGAGCGACGCGCGCCAGGCGCTGGCGTCCGAGGACGTATTCCGATGAAGCCGGCGCCCCCGCACCAGCTGCTCCTGTTCACCTGGCCGGTGCGGCGCCTGCTGCTGTTCGCGCTTGCCGTGATCGTGCTCGCGCAGCTGGCAATTTCCGCCTTCGCATGGCAGCTTGCCGGCACCGATCTCGCCCCCGAGCTGCAACGCAAGGCACAACTGGCGGCCGCCTCGCAGTCGCGCATCTTGACCAGCGCCGTGGCGCGCGGCGTACCGTTCGAGCGGCTCGAAGGGGTGGCCCAATCCTTCGACGACATGCTCAGCGAGAACCAGGATATCGCCTACGTGCTGCTCAAGGCGGTCGACGGCAAGGTGCTGTACCGCAGCGGCGCCGGCACCGAGGTGATCGAACCGGAGCGTTTCCTCGACAGTTCGGCCGCGATCGTGCATCGCTACGTCGAATACGGCGCCGTGCATGTCGGCGTGGACCGGCGCTTCGTCACGTCGCGCATGCAGCTGCCGCACGCCGACCTTGGCGTACTGGCGCTGGCCAGCCTGCTGATCGCATTCGAAATCCTGCTGTTGCTGGTCACGCTGCATTGCTCGGCCCCGCTGCGCCAGATCGTCGAGCTCATGACGCGCATGGCGGCGGGCGACTTCAGCCGGCGCGCGGCAGGACCGGCCCAGTCGCTGGCCGCGGACCTGAACCGCATCGAAGCGCGCATCAACCATACCTAC
>JBAQKU010000603.1:0-3048 GCA_049301315.1 Telluria sp. | reverse complement strand
GTCGAACAGATCTTCGACCATCTTCGGATCGATGCGCGTCATCAGGTGGCTGTAGGCGCCGATCGAGCGCCCCAGCATCGACTGGTGGACCGCCTCGCCGTGGGTGTCGCTCCAGGCCAGGCGGGTGTCGCCCAGGAACTCGGCCACGCGCGCGGCCACCTGCGGCAGCACCGGCGAGAGCAGGATCGTCAGTTGGCGGAACAGGATCAGCGCGGTGGTGCACACCTCGTGCAGTTCGGCGTTCTTGTCCGGGTCCTTGGCCAGGATCCACGGCTTGTTTTCGTCGACGTACTGGTTGGTGATGTCGGCGATTTCCATGATCTCGCGCAGCGCCTTGCCGAATTCGCGGTGCTCGAAATGAAAGGCGATGCTGGCCTGGCGCTCGGCGCCGTCGGCCGTCAGGGCGCGCCCGATCCACTGCCGGGCGCCGGCCGAGAGGGCAGGGGCCAGCTTGCCGTCGAATTTCTTGGAGATGAAGCCGGCGCAGCGGCTGGCGATGTTGACGTACTTGCCGATCAGGTCGCTGTTGACGCGCGCCACGAAATCGTCGCCGCTAAAGTCGAGGTCTTCGACCTTCGAGTTGAGCTTGAAGGCGATGTAGTAGCGCAGCCACTCCGGGTTCATGCCCAGGTTCAGGTAGCGCAGCGGCGAAATGCCGGTGCCGCGCGACTTCGACATCTTCTCGTTGTTGACCGTCAGGTGGCCGTGCACGTTGACCTTGAGCTTGTCGATGATCGGGTGCCCGGCGAAATTGAGCATGGCCGGCCAGAACAGCAGGTGGAACGAGACGATGTCCTTGCCGATGAAGTGCACCTGTTCGGTGGCAGGGTCGCGCAGCAGGGCGTCGAAGTCGATGCCTTTCTTGCCGCAGTAGTTTTTCAGGCTGGCCAGGTAGCCCACCGGCGCGTCCAGCCAGACATAGAAGAACTTGCCCGGCGCGTCAGGGATCGGGATGCCGAAGTAGGGCGCGTCGCGCGAAATGTCCCAGTCGGCCAGCTTCTCGCCCGCTTCGCCCAGCCACTCGGAGACCTTGTTGACCATTTCCGGCTGCAGGCGGCCCGGGGTGTTGAGCCACTGTTTCAGGAAGGTGAAGCAGCGCGGGTCCGACAGCGCGAAGAAATACTGTTCGGACGGCTTGAGGATCGGTGTCGAGCCGGTAAATACCGAGGTCGGGTTGATCAGTTCGGTCGGCTGGTAGGCGGCGCCGCACACTTCGCAGTTGTCGCCGTACTGGTCCTTGGCGTGGCACTTCGGGCACTCGCCCTTGATGTTGCGGTCGGCCAGGAACATGCCCTTGACCGGGTCGAAGAAGCGGTCCACGGTCTTGGTGACGATCAGGCCGGTCTCGCGCAGCTTGCGGTAGATGCCCTGCGACAGTTCCACGTTTTCCGGCGAATCGGTCGAGTACCAGTTGTCGAAGGCGATGTGGAAACCGTCCAGGTACTGCTGGCGCCCGGCCGCGATCTTGGCCACGAACTCCTGCGGCGTGATGCCTTCCTTTTCGGCCGCGATCATGATCGGGGTGCCGTGGGTGTCGTCGGCGCACACGAAATGGACCTCGCGCTGACCCGCGCCATCGTCTTGCATGCGCTGGAAGCGGACCCAGATATCGGCCTGGATGTATTCCATCATGTGGCCGATGTGGAACGCTGCGTTGGCGTAAGGCAGGGCGGTGGTGACGAACAGCTTGCGGGTCATGGTCGAAATGCGCTTATTGATAGATGGAAAAAAGCATTTTACCAGTGGATGCCCTACTACGCAGAGGGGTTTAAGCGGCGCTGCTGATATTTGGTCAATTTTGCGCTAGACTTCGGGTTCACACACGGAGACTTTCAATGAGCATTTCAGCAGAAGACGTCAAGGCAGTCCTGGCAACAGTAATCGACCCCAACACCACCAAAGATTTCGTTTCCTCCAAATCGGTCAAGAATATCAAGGTCGACGGCAGCGATATCTCGCTCGACATCGAACTGGGCTATCCGGCCAAGAGCCAGATCGGGCCGATCCGCGCGTCCGTGATCGCGGCGCTGAAAACCATTCCCGGCGCCGGCAATATCAGCGCCAATGTGTATTTCAAGATTATTTCGCACACCGCCCAGCGCGGCGTGAAGCTGATGCCGAACGTGAAGAACATCATCGCGGTCGCATCCGGCAAGGGCGGGGTGGGCAAGTCGACCACGGCGGTCAACCTGGCACTGGCGCTGGCCGCCGAGGGCGCCAGCGTGGGCGTGCTCGACGCCGACATCTACGGTCCTTCCCAGCCGATGATGCTGGGCATTAGCGGGCGTCCCGAGTCGCTCGACGGCAAAACCATGGAGCCGCTCGAGAACCACGGCCTGCAAGTGTCGTCGATCGGCTTCATGATCGACCCGGACGAGCCGATGGTGTGGCGCGGCCCGATGGTCACCCAGGCCCTGCAGCAGCTGCTCGAGCAGACCAACTGGCGCGAGCTCGACTACCTGGTGGTCGACATGCCGCCTGGCACCGGCGATATCCAGCTCACCTTGTCGCAGAAAGTGCCGGTCACCGGCGCGGTGATCGTCACCACGCCGCAGGACATCGCGCTGCTGGACGCGCGCAAGGGCCTCAAGATGTTCGAGAAGGTGGGCATCCCGATCCTCGGGGTGGTGGAGAACATGAGCACCCACATCTGCTCGAACTGCGGCCACAACGAAGCCATTTTCGGGGCCGGCGGCGGCGCCAGGATGTGCGCCGACTTCGGCGTCGATTTCCTCGGTGCGCTGCCGCTGACGATGGCCATTCGCGAGCAGACCGACTCCGGGCGTCCGACCGTGGTGGCCGAGCCGGACGGCCCGGTGGCGGCGATCTACAAGGACATCGCACGCAAGGTCGCCGTCAAGATCGCCGAAAAGGCCAAGGACCTGAGCAGCAAGTTCCCCAGCATCGTCGTCAAGAACGACTAAGCACCGGAGCGCCATCTGCAGATCGACGCGATTCGCCAGCGCCTGCGCGCGCTCGGCGCCAAGCCGCTGCACGAGCAGCGCCTGCTGCGCGACTGGGTGCGCGGCGAGCCGCACGACCAGGGCC
>JBAQKU010000602.1:0-2776 GCA_049301315.1 Telluria sp. | reverse complement strand
CGTTTTTCCTCGGAGCGGATGCGCCGCGGCCGGCTCCTACATCTTGCAGGCGGCCGAATAGGCGTCGCCGTGGTCGGTCAGGATCGCACCCATGGTGCGGTTGGTGATGCGTCCCTGCTTGTCGGTGCCGATCACGCGCCCGTAGTAGTTCTGGATCGGGTAGTGGTTGTTGTTGAACTTGAAGGCGCCGCGCACCGATTTGAAATTGGCTGCCTTGAGCGCCTTGCCCAGGGCGGCCTTGTCCTCGATCTTGCCCTTCACGCCGCGTACCGCCGAATCCATCAGCATCGCCGCATCGTAGCCCTGCGACGCGTACAGCGACGGCAGCCTGCCGTACTCCTTGGTGAAGTCGGCCACGAAGCGCTTGTTCTGCGCATTGTCCATGTCGTGTCCCCACTGCGAGGCGTTGAACATGCCCAGCATCGGCGCTCCCACCGCCTTGATGATGTCTTCATCGGCCGAAAAACCGGGGCCGAACAGGCGCGCCGACGTCGACAGCCCGGCATCGACGAACTGCTTGATGAAGTTGATGCCCATCCCGCCCGGCAGGAAGATGAAGACCGCGTCCGGCTTGGCCGCGCGGATCTGCGACAGCTCGACGCCGTAGTCGAGCTGTCCGAGCTTGGTGTAGATCTCGTCGGCGACCTTGCCCTTGTAGTAACGCTTGAAGCCGGTCAGCGCGTCCTTCCCGCCCGGGTAGTTCGGCGCCACCAGCACCACGTTCTTGTAGCCTTGCTCGCTCACCTGCTTGCCGACCGCTTCGTCGAGGTTATCGTTCTGCCAGGCGACGTTGAAAAAGTAGGGATTGCACTGCTCGCCGGCATACTGCGAGGGGCCGGCGTTGGCGCTCACGAAATAGGTTTTCGATGCGAATACGCTGGGGCCGACCGCCAGCATCAGGTTCGAGAACACGATGCCGGTCATGAAATCGACCTTTTCCTTCTTCAGCAGGCGTTCCGTCATCTGCTTGGCGACGTCCGGGTTTTGCTGGTCGTCGCTGCTCACGACCTCGACCGGCAGGTTGCCGAACTTGTTGCCCAGGTGCTTGACGGCAAGCGAGAAGCCGTCGCGAATGTCGATGCCGAGGCCGGCGCCCGCGCCCGACAGGGTCGTGAGCATGCCGACTTTGACTTTATCGGCGCCGTGGGCGGCGCAGGCGGCGCTCAAGGCAAGCACGGTGGCGGATAGGCGTAGTAATTTCAAGGGCGACTCCTGGTTGGAAAATCAAGGGACATGCGGTGCTTAATCGAGCTCGCGCGCTTCTTGCCTCAGCCTGAAGCGCTGCAGCTTGCCCGTCTCGGTGCGCGGCAAGGCGCTGCGAAATTCTATCCTGCGCGGATATTTGTAGGGCGCGACCGTGCGCTTGACGAAGTCCTGCAGTTCCCGCGCCAGCTCGGGACTCGGTTCGAGCCCGGGCTTGAGGACCACGAAGGCGAGCACGATCTGCCCGCGCTCCTGGTCCGGGCGCGCCACCACGCCGCACTCGGCCACCGACGGATGCAGGAACAGCGTCTCTTCGACTTCCGGTCCGGCGATATTGTATCCGGCCGAGATGATCATGTCGTCGGTGCGCGCCTGGTACCAGTAATAGCCGTCGGCGTCGACCTGGTAGGCGTCGCCGGTGAGGTTCCAGCCCTTGCACACGTAGTCGCGCTGGCGCGGGTCGGCCAGGTAGCGGCAGCCGGTCGGTCCCTTGACCGCAAGGTGCCCGGTAACGCCCGGTCCCACCTGATTGCCCTCGTCGTCCAGGATGCAGGCACGGTAGCCGGGAATCGGCTTGCCGGTGGCCCCGGGCCGGATCTCGGGTTCGGCGGCGGAGATAAAGATGTGCAGCATTTCGGTCGCGCCGATGCCGTCGATCATGGCCAGCCCGGTGGCTTGGTGCCAGGCCTCGCGCGTTGCCAGCGGCAGCGCTTCGCCGGCCGACACGCTGCGCGTGAGGCTGGCCAGGCGGTGGTTGCGCGCCAGCGGCGCCATCTGGCGGTAGAAGGTCGGCGCGGTGAAGCAGATCGTGGCGCGGTAGTCGCCGACGGCCTTGAGCAGCAGGTCCGGCGTGAGCTTCTCGAGCAGCACCGTGGCCGCGCCGAAGCGCAGCGGGAACAGCAGCAGCCCGCCAAGGCCGAAGGTGAACGCGAGCGGCGGCGTGCCGATGAACACGTCGTCGCTTCGCACCCGCAAGGTCGAGCGCGGAAAGCAGTCGCAGATCGCCATGATGTCGCGGTGAAAATGCATGGTGCCCTTGGGGCGCCCGGTGGTGCCGGAAGTGAAGCTGATGATGCACACATCCTCGGCGGCGGTCGGGACGTTGTCGAAACCGGACGGGCGCGCGGCCATCAACTGCTCGAGCGCGCCGGGCGCGTCGTGGTTGAAGTGCAGCACGGGCAGCGCCTGGGCTAGCGCGGCGCAGGCCAGCTCCAGTTCGTCCTTCAGGTCCCAGGCGCACAGCGCCGCGTTGACGTGGGCCAGTTCGATGATGGTGCCGAGCTCCTTGGCGCGCAGCAGCGGCATGGTGGGCACCGCGATACAGCCGGCCTTCCATACGGCCAGCACGCAGGCGGCCATCATCGGGTTATTCGCGCCGCGCACCAGCACCCGGTTGCCCGTGGAGAGGCGCAGGTCGTCGCGCAGCACGTTGGCGATGCGGTTGACCTGTTCGAGCAGTGCCGCGTAGGTCCAGCTGCCGTGGGCGCCGTGAATCGCGGGCGAGTCGCCGTGGCCGGCGGCGACCATCTTGTCGAGCAGTTCGGCGGCGCAGTTCATGCGCTCGGGATAGGAC
>JBAQKU010000601.1:0-4816 GCA_049301315.1 Telluria sp. | reverse complement strand
GCCCATCGCGCCCGCTACAGCACCGGGGCGCGGGTACACGCGCGCCACATCCTGTTCGCGGTGACGCCCGGCGTCGACGTGGCCGCGCTGCGCCAGCGCGCCGAGCACCTCATGCTCGAGCTACGCTGTCATGACGGCGGGCGCGGCCATGCCGATGCCGCCTTCACCGCCGCCGCCAAAGCATGGTCGAACTGCCCGAGCAGCGCCGAAGGCGGCGACCTCGGCTGGTTGAGCAGCGCCGATTGCGCCCCCGAATTTGCGCGTGAATTGTTCGACCATGCCGACGTCGGCGTATTGCCACGCCTGGTGCACAGCCGCTTCGGCCTGCACATCGTGGACGTGCTGGCGCGCGATCCCGGCACCGCGCAGCCGTTCGAATCGGTGCGCGCGGCAGTCGCGCTGGCGCTGCAACAGCAAACCTACGTGGCGGCGCTGCGCCAGTACCTGTCCCTGCTGGCTGGACAGGCCCGCATACAGGGCGTGGTGCTCACCGCAAGCGCGACCCCGCTGGTGCAATGAGGCCATGCGAGATTCGGTTTTCTTAATCCAGACGGTATCCATGCCTGCCTGTCGCTGGTAAAAGAGTGGTTCGTTTCCTCACAGCACAGACCATGTTAAAACTTCATCTAGCCGATTTTTCCATTGAACACTTTCTACAACATTATTGGCAACAAAAGCCGCTTGTCATCCGCCAGGGATTCGAGCACTTTTCCGATCTGATCAGCCCCGACGAACTGGCCGGGCTGGCGTGCGAAGCGCAGGTCGAATCGCGCCTTGTGTACAGGACGGACGGCCAATGGCAGGCCGAGCTCGGCCCATTCGAGTCGTACGAGCGCTTTGGCGAGCGCGACTGGTCGCTCATCGTGCAGGCGGTCAACCACTGGTCGCCGGCAGTGGCGGCGCTGGTCGAACCGTTTTCCTTCCTCCCGAAATGGCGCCTTGACGACGTGATGATCAGCTATGCCACGCCGGGCGGCGGGGTCGGGCCGCATATCGATCTCTACGACGTGTTCATTTGCCAGGGCTCGGGACGGCGCCGCTGGCGCGTCGGCGCGCTCGGCGAGCACCGCCAGTTCGCGGCGCATCCGGCGCTGCTCCATACCGATCCCTTCGAGGCGATCATCGATGTCGAACTCGAACCCGGCGACATCCTGTACATACCGCCCGGTTTTCCGCACGACGGCGTCACGCTCGAACATTCCATGAGTTTCTCGGTCGGCTACAGGGCCAAGTCGGCCTGCGCCCTGTTCAGCGGCCTGGCCGATCACTTGATCGACAATGAGTTGGGCAGCGCGCTCATCTGCGATCCGCAACGCCCGGTGCACCATCAGCAGGGACGCATCGACGGCAGCGATCTTGCACGCATCAGGGCGCAGCTTCAGGGCATTCTCGACGATACAGCCCTGATCGCCGATTTTGCCGGCAGCTACTTTTCAAAGACCAAGTGCAACCTCGATCTGCAAGAGCTGGAATACCCTTTCAGCGAGGCCGGGCTGGTCGATGAATTGGCAACGCGAAGCTTGATCCGGACCGGGGGCTTGCGCTGTTTCTATGTCGACGACACCGTAGGCCAGGGCGTTTGCTACATCGAAGGCGAGCGTTTCGAGTTCGGCGCCGCCTGCCGCGACGCCGTGCTGGCGCTATGCGACAACGAGCGCCTGAGCCACGCCATGCTAGCGCCATGGCTGCAAGAGAGCGCGTTCGTGGACGCGCTGACCCGATGGACCAATGGCGGCTACTGGTATTTCGAGGACTGAAGAGGCAGGCGCCTGTTCGACGACCGGCGATGCCGGGCGCCGGCGCACGCCAGCCGCCTTTCATGTTTGACTGGCCTCGCAGCCGGACCTACACTGACCTTCCAGCGCCATCGCGGCGCTTCGATTCAAGATTTAATCCAAGGATAAAATCATGTTCGATAAGGATCAGTTCATCCACGACTGCATGAACGCCCTCGCCGAGGGCCAGGGGGCAATTCGCGAGCTCGTGGCAGAGGCGGTTTCCAATGGCGCAGGCCTGATGTCCGCGCTTGGCGAACCGGAGCATGCAGGCGTCATACCGCTTTACAGATCGCGTGACCTCACCGTCATCAACTTCGTCTGGGCGCCGTGCATGATTCTCATGCCGCACAACCACCGCATGCCCGCGGTGATCGGCATCTATTCAGGCAGGGAAGACAACATTTTCTGGCGCAGGACGGCAAACAGCATCGAGGCGACAGGAGCCAGGTCGCTGGGCGCAGGTGAGGTGGCCGAACTTGACCGCGACGTTATCCATTCCGTGCTTAATCCGATCGGCAAAATGACATGCGCCATACACGTGTACGGCGGCGATTTTTTTGCACCGGCCGAACCGAGAAGCCAATGGGACCACGAAACCCTGGTTGAGCAGGCCTGGGATGTCGAGCAGGTCAAATCCATCTTCCGGGAATCCGAAGCCCGCTTTTATGGTGTAAAAGAATGCATCTGACGGCAGCTTTACACCGCCGACACCACCCGCACCACCGACTCCTGATGGTCGCAAAATCCCATCCGCTGGTAGCGGCGGTGGGTCGCCTCGTTGTCGCGCATGACGTGAAGGAATGGCTGCTCGTCGCGCTGCAGCTGGCGCCGCACGATCTTCGATACCAGGCGCCGTGCGAAGCCGCGGCCCTGGAAGTCCGGATGCGTGCATACGCCACTGATTTCCCTTAGTCCGGCGGCGCACATCCGCTCGCCCGCCATGGCCACCAGGCGCGGCCCGTCGAAATAGCCGAAGTAGTCGCCCAGTTCGAGTGTCCTCAAACCGAACGGCCCGGGCCGCATCAGCGTGGCCAGTTCGAGCGCCTGCGCGGCGTGCTCAGGCCCCAGCACAACCGCGTCCGCAGCCTCGTCGGCCGCAGGCACCGGCGCATCCCAGACCATCCTGAACATGGTCGACTCCATATCGACCCGCCAGCCGGCCGGCGCGCTGCCCGCCCAGCCATCGCAATAGAAGTGCTCGCCCAGCTCGCAAAAGGAAGCCAGTGCCGCGAAATTCGGCTGTGCCGGATCGGCGAAACCGATAATCGGGGAGAATCCGCGCGCGTAGCGGCGGGCATCACCCGTGCCGCTTGCATACCTGGCGTGAGGCCCGGCAAGCGTATGCCAGAAAATGTTATCGAGAAGGTGCTTCATGGTCGCTCAAGCCGCTTTGTTGGGGCCTGAGCATACCATTGCCGAGGTCGAAATGCGAACCCTGCCTGCCCGTCACTGGTCCTGTACCGGGATCAGCGGTACCGACGCCGGCCATACCCCGCCCGCCAGCATGCGGCTGCCGTCGAAAACCAGCCAGCTCCTGGCGCCGTAATGCGGCAGCGGACGCAGCAATGCGCGCAGGGCGTTCGCGTCGGCGCCCGACACGACCGCCAGCGGCGCCCTGCCGGCGCGCGCGATGGTCCACACCTTGGCGCTGCCTTCGAAGGCCGCGAGACTGGGCGGACGGGGCGGCAAGCCGGCCGCCGCCAGCGCGGCATCGACATCGGCGTGCAGTCCGGCCAACAACAAGGGGCCGCCTTCCCGATCCAGCTCGCCTGGCCCCACCGTCTGCGGCGCGGCCTCGAACAGGCGCCGCGCCAGGGCGGAAGCGGCCTCGCGCACCTCGGCCGACGAGGACGCGAGCATCACGCGCGGCGCTGCCGCCACGATCCACTGGCGCAGGATGGGCGGCAACTGGCTGCGCTCGAGCAGGCGCCATACGCGCAGGCCGGGGTCGAGCCGCACCCCATGCGGCGCGCCGTCCACTGCCAGTGTCACCGCCTCATGCTCGCGCCGGCTGTCGATCCAGCGCGTTTCGCTGCGGCCATCACGGACAATCTCGAGCGGCAGGCGCAGCGCATAGGGCGCTCTGCCCTGCTCCAGTTCCAGTACAAGGCCCGGCTTGCCGCCTTGCGCCGTGAGGCGGGCAGCGGCGATCTTCACGGCCGGTGCGTCGCTCCGGTTCAGCCATTGCGCAAAAAATGCCGTCAAGGGCTGCCCGGAGGCCTGCTCGAATGCGCGCCGCAGGTCGTCCCAGGACGCTGTCGTGAAACGATGCCCGCTCCAGAAAGCGCGCAGGCCGCGCTCGAACGCCGCGTTACCGATCGTATCGCGCAGCATCACGAACACCATGGCCGATTTGCCGTAACCGAGCGCCGCGCTCGCCCCGTGGGTGCGGGAACGAAACGCCGCCAGCGGCTGTTGCCCGCCGGGCGGCAGCGCGGCGAAATCGCGCAGCCAGCCCAGCCGCATCTGGCGCGCGGCCTCGTCCGACTCGCGCTCCTTGTAGGCATAGTCGGCCATGAAGGTGGTCAGGCCCTCGCACCAGTTCCCGCTGGCATAGTCGACATACACGCCATTGCCCCACCAGTTGTGCAGCACTTCGTGACCGAGCGAGGTGGCGCGGATAAAAGGCAGCTTCAGCACCTCGGCCCCGAGGTAGGTCAGGGTCGGCATGCCAAAGCCGGTCGGCAGCGCGCTGGCCACGACGGAGAACTCGGTAAACGGATAGGCCCCGATCTGCGCGCTGTACAGCTCGATGTAGCGCCGCGTATCGTCAAGGTAGGCATCCGCCAGGCCGGCGATCGCGTCCAGTTCGTGCGTGAAATAGGTCCGCAAACGCACCGGCTTGCCGTCTGCGCGCGGCATGCTGTGCTCGCGCACCAGCCATGGCCCGGCCATCAGGTCGATTCCGTCGGCGCTGTGCAGGAACTCGAAACTGGCGCGGTAGCGGTCGGTATCGTCGGCCGGCACGTGCTCGGACAACAGGTGCCCGGCCACCAGCGCGCGCTGCCCGGCCGGGACCGACACGCTCACCTTGTAGG
>JBAQKU010000600.1:0-3898 GCA_049301315.1 Telluria sp. | reverse complement strand
CCCCGGCGCGCTCAGTGCGTCACACCGCGCGTCCCATTTTCTGGACCTTGTAGTTGGCCACTTCCTTGGGCGGCTTGACCAGCTTGATGATGGCCATGGTGCAGTTGTCGCCCTTGCCCTGGGAGCGCTCGCCGGCCTTGCCGATCAGTAGTTCGGAAGCCTGGCGCGGCGTGTTCTTGTGAGTCGCGGCGCCGAGTTCGGCGTCGGTAAACAGACTCCACAGACCGTCCGAACAGAGCAGGAAAGTGTCGCCCGCGCCCAGATGCTCGCAGCTGCCGACGCTGGCGTACGGTTGCCTGCTGCTGTTGCCAAGCGCATTCATCAGCAGCTTGGAGCGGCGGTGGTTCTTGGCCGCTTCCAGCGGCAGCTTTTCGTTTACCACCAGATGCTCGACATACGCGGCGTCGCCGGTGCGCGCCTGGCAGGCGCCGGCCTTGAAGCGGTACAGGCGCGAATCGCCCACATGGACCCAGACCGCCTCGCCGTGCGGACTGAGGATCAGGGCGACGAAGCTGCACTGCGCCTCTGCCTCGGCGGTGAAGCTGTTCAACTTGATGATCGCATGGGTTTCATGCACCATCGCGAGCAGCAGTGCGGACAGGCGTTCGGTGCCGGCGCGCTCGCCCGGCTTGAATTCGTCGAACAACTGCTTGGCGCTGTGCAGCACCTGCTCGGGCGCGCTGGCGCCCCCTGCGATGCCGTCGGCCAGCACCGCCAGGATGTAGCCCGGGGCGCGCGCCCCTGAAAACAGGGCGGCACGGTCGTTTTGCTGCGCGCGGTTGCCGATATGCTGGGCCGTTCCCGCTTCGATCTTGTATGAATTCATAAACTTTGGCCTGGATCCTGGCTGCGTTACCATGCGCTTTCGCGGCCCATGACATCGATCTGTATTGGCGGCAACGTCGTCGTAGATTAAACTATGCACCGAGATGCTGTAATGTTGCAAGCTGAGACTGTTGACTCAGCGAAACAATTTGACTCAGATTGTATGCGGATCCGTCGGCGTACCCATGAAGTTTTTAAAAATAAACTGTTTGGAAATGTTACAACATGACTGATCTCGAAGAAATTCAGCGCCGCCTGATCGAACTGGACGTGGAACACCGCGACCTCGATGCGGTCATAGACATGTTGATTCTCGACGGTCACCACGACGAATTGCAGCTGCGGCGCCTTAAAAAGCGCAAATTGCAGCTCAAGGACCATATTACCCTGCTGAAAATGCAATTGGTGCCGGATGTTCCGGCCTGATCCGTCTTCGCTTCACTGATTGCCACCTTGACCGATCATCATCCGGCGTCCGGCCCGAACGCCGCCGCCCTCGGGGAGCCGGACCTTCCCGCCGGCCCGCACGACGCCGAAATCGACCGCCTGTTCAGCGCCGGCGGTCCGCTCGCGCCCGCCGTCGGCAGTTTCAGAGCGCGCCGCTCCCAGACCGAGATGGCAAAATCGATCGCGCAGGCGATCGCCGAACAGAAAACCCTGATTGCCGAGGCCGGCACCGGCACCGGCAAGACCTTCGCCTACCTGGTTCCGGCGCTGCTGTGGGGCGGCAAGACCATCGTCTCGACCGGCACCAAGAACTTGCAGGATCAGTTGTTTCTGCGCGACATTCCAACCGTGCGGGCCGCTTTGCGCGCGCCGGTCTCGGTCGCCCTGCTCAAGGGGCGTTCCAATTACGTCTGCCATTACCACCTCGAACGCACCTTGCAGAACGGACGCATGACCTCGCGCGACGACGTCGGCCACCTGCGCGAGATTTCGCGCTTTATCAAGATGAGCAGTTCGGGCGACAAGGCCGAGCTGTCCAAGGTGCCCGAGAACGCCCTGATCTGGAACCTGGTCACCAGCACGCGCGACACCTGCATGGGTTCGGAGTGCCAGTATTACCAGGACTGCTTCGTGATGAAGGCGCGCCGCGAGGCCCAGCAGGCCGACGTGGTGGTGGTCAACCACCACCTGTTTTTCGCCGACGTCGCGCTGAAAGACACCGGCGTGGCCGAGCTGCTGCCTTCGGCCAACACCATCATCTTCGACGAGGCCCACCAGCTGCCCGACACGGCCACCCTGTTCTTCGGCCAGACCGTCTCGACCTCGCAGGTGCTCGAACTGTGCCGCGACGTGCTGGCCGAAGGGCTGGCGCATGCGCGCGGCGGTCCGGACTGGGCCAAGGTCGTGACCGTCGTCGAGAAGGCGGCGCGCGACCTGCGCCTGACGTTCCCGCAAGACATCGTGCGCCTGTCGCTGGCCCAGATCGCGCCGTCCTCGGAGTTCTTCCCGGCCCTGGCCACGCTCAAGGAACAGCTGGCGGCAATGAGCGCGGTGCTCGAGGAGCAGGCCGCGCGCTTTGAGACGATCGAGCAGTGCCGGGTGCGCGCGCTCGAACTGGGCGCCGCGCTGGACGACTGGAAGGCGCCGGCCAAGGGCAAGCTGGTCGAGGGCGACGCGGCGGTGCTGTGGGTGGAGGCGTTTTCGTCCTCGCTGCAGCTGCACAAGACGCCGCTGTCGATCGCCCCGATTTTCAATAGCCAGCGCGAGGGCACGCCGCGCAGCTGGATCTTCACCTCGGCCACGCTGGCCGTCAAGAACGACTTCAAGCACTTCGCCAACCAGATGGGGCTGGCCGGCGAGCCGGCCCGCAGCTGGCCGAGCCCCTTCAACTATGAAGAGCAGGGCCTGCTGTTCGTGCCGCTCGGACTGCCCGAGCCGAACGCGCCGGGCTACACCGACGCGGTGGTCGACTGCGCCTTGCCGGTGATCGAGGCCGCTGGCGGGCGCACCTTCTTCCTGTGCACCACGATTCGCGCGGTAAACCGGGTGGCGCAGCGCCTGCGCGAGGAATTCGAAGCGCGCGGCCTGGCCTTCCCCCTGTTCGTGCAGGGCGAACGCGGACGCACCGAGCTGCTCGAGAGCTTTCGCAACGCCGGCAACGCGGTGCTGGTGGGCAGCCAGAGCTTCTGGGAAGGGGTCGACGTGCGCGGCGATGCGCTCTCGCTCGTGATCATCGACAAGCTGCCGTTCGCGCCGCCCGACGACCCGGTGCTGGCGGCGCGCATCGAGGTCATGGAAAAGCAGGGCATGAACGGCTTCATGCACCATCAGCTGCCCGAGGCGATCATCAACCTCAAGCAGGGGGCAGGGCGCCTGATCCGCGACGAAACCGATCGCGGCGTGCTGATGATCTGCGACCCGCGCATCATTTCCAAGCCCTACGGCAAGCGCATCTGGCAAAGCCTGCCCTCGTTCAAGCGCACCCGCGAGCGGGCCGAGGCGGTGGCCTTCTTCAAGCCTGCCGCCTGAGGCGCTTCACGCCGCGGGCAGCTCGTACGACAGTTCCGTATCCGTGAGCAAGCGGTCGATGTCGACCAGGATCAGCATGCGCTGTTCGAGCGTGCCGATGCCGATCAGGTAGCCCGCACCGAGCGCCATGCGTGCCGGGGGCGGCTTGATCTGTTCCGGCGCCAGGGTCGCCACGTCCGACACGCTGTCGACCACGATTCCCGTCACCGTGCCGCGCACGGTGAGGATGATGACGACCGTGAACTGGTCGTAGTTGGGCGCGCCCAGCCCGAGCTTGAGGCGCATGTCGATGATCGGCACGATCACGCCGCGCAGGTTGACCACGCCTTTGATGTAATCGGGCGCATTGGCGATCCGGGTCACGGCGCCGAAGCCGCGCAGTTCCTGTACTTTCTGGATATCGACGCCGTATTCTTCGGAGCCCACGGTGAAGGAGAGAAATTCGCGCGGCATGGCCGCGCTGTCGGCGATGCGCTGGGGGGAGAGGGTGGACATGTTGTTCCTTTCGTTTCAAATCAAGGGAGTGAGCCCGCGCGCCGGCGACCGGCACGCTTGCCAGGGGGCGCTGGCGGCGCGCGCCGGCAGCTTCGGACATGCG
>JBAQKU010000599.1:0-6567 GCA_049301315.1 Telluria sp. | reverse complement strand
GCCCTGTGCACCCATCCCGGGGTCGACAAGGTGAGCTTCACCGGCAGCCCGGTGGTGGGCGCGGAAATCATGCGCAGCGCAGGTCCCCTGTTCAAGCGCGTGGCGCTCGAACTGGGCGGCAAGTCGCCGCAGATCCTGTTCGCCGACGCCGACCTCGCCGCGGCGGTGCAGGGCTGCACGATGGGACTGTTCTTCAACCAGGGCCAGGTATGCGCCGCCGGCACCCGCGTGCTGGTGCACCGCAAGATCTTCGACGCGGTCGCCGACGGGCTGCGCCAGGCGGCCGAAGGCATCAAGGTGGGCGATCCGATGGATGCGGAAAACAACATGGGCGCGATCTCCAAGCGTTCGCAGTACGACAACATCAACCGCTATATCGAGTCGGGCAAGCAGGAAGGCGCGCAGATGATCGCAGGCGGCAAGCACGAGAGCGCGCGCGGCCTGTTCATCAAGCCGACCCTGTTCGTCAACGCCAATAACAACATGCGCATCGCGCGCGAGGAAATCTTCGGGCCGGTCGGAACCCTGCTCGCATTCGACAGCGACGAGGAAGCGCTGGCGATCGCCAACGACAGCCCGTACGGACTGGCAGCGACCATCTGGACCTCGGACATCACGCGCGCGCACACCATCGCCGCCGGCATCAAGGCCGGTGCGATCGGGATCAACGGCTGGGCGCCGATCGATGCGCGCCTGCCGTGGGGCGGGATGAAAACCAGCGGTATCGGGCGCGAGCTCGGTTACAGCGGCATCGAAGCCTGTACGGAAGAAAAAGTCATCACGGTCGTACTGTAAAAGCCATCACGGGGCCTGCCTTGCCGCCAGCGGTCGGTGCGGCGGCAGGCCCATACTCAAGGAGTCAAATCATGTTGAAACGCGCAAAATGGGGCGGCCTGGCACTGGCTGGGCTGGTTGGAACGGTATGTGCGGCCACGCCGCAGGATCTCGGCACCACCCTGACGCCGCTGGGCGGCGAAAAAGCAGGCAATGCGAGCCGCTCGGTTCCGGCCTGGAACGGCGAGCAGGTCATGCAGCCGGGCTGGAGCTATGGGAAATACCGCAAGGACTACTTCAAGTACAAGGACGACAAGCCGCTCGAGACCATCGACGCGGGCAACGCCGACAAGCACGCCGACAAGCTCAGCCCCGGTCAACTGAGCCTGCTCAAGCAGGTCAAGGGCTACAAGATGGAGGTCTATCCGAGCCATCGTTACTGCAGCTCGCCTGACTTCGTGGCCGAAAACACCAAGAGCAACGTGGGCAGCGCCAAGATCGGAGCCGACGGCTGGAGCCTGGCCGAGGCCAACGTGCCGGGCGTGCCGTTCCCGTTCCCCAAGACCGGGACCGAAGCGATGTACAACGCCAAGATGCGCTATCACGGCGTCGGCATGGACTACAAGCGCGTCACCACCGCGGTCTCGCCGCGCAAGGGCGGCAGCGACTGGATCAAGGCCGGTTCCGAGCAGACCCTGTTCTTCCCGTGGGGCAGCAAGGGCAACACCAAACTGAGCACGCTGCCGCAGGTCGAGTACTACACCTACTTCGCCTATTCCTCGCCGACCGCACTGGCCGGGCAGGCGCTGGCGATCACGTTTTTCCTGAACCAGCCATCGAGCGAAACGTTCTATTACTTCCCCGGTCAGCGCCGGGTGCGCCGGATGCCGGCCTATTCCTACGATGCGCCGCAGATCGGCTTCGAAAACCAGTACACGCTCGACGAGCCGTTCGTATTTAACGGCGCCATCGACCGCTTCGACTGGAAGCTGGTAGGCAAGAAGGAAATCTACGTTCCCTACGCTTCCTTCGGCGCCTACAACTTCAATGCGAAGTTCGAAGACGTGGCCAAGGACGATGCGATCGCCAGCAATGCGCGCCGCTACGAGCTGCACCGGGTATGGGTGGTCGAGGCCACCGTCAAGGCAGGCATGCGCCACTCGGCGCCGAAACGCACCTTCTACCTGGACGAGGATAGCTGGAACCTGATGCTGGCCGACGACTACGACGCCCAGGGCAAGCTGTGGAAACACCGGGAAGGCTACCTGATCCCGGTCTACGAGACCGGCAGCTGCGACGTTTCCGCCTTTGCCCAGTACAACCTGGCCGAAGGACGCTATGTGTTCGACCTGCATTCGGTCGGCGCGGGCAAGGACATGAGCTGGGCCACCGACGCCAAGTCGAGCCCGCGCTTCAAGTCGAGCTTCTACGGCGCCGACAACCTGCGCGCCATCAGCGAACGCTAACCACCCTACAGGAATATCATCATGAGAACAAAGTACAAGGCGATTGCGCTGGCGTGCATGCTGTGCGCCTCGACGGCGCAGGCGATCGAAATCAAGGGCGAGACGGTCACCGGCAATTTCGACTCGACCGTGGTGCTCGGGGTTGGCGTGCGCGCCAACGACCCCGCATGCTCGCACGTGATCGGCAGTTTTTTCGGCAGCTTCGCGCCGGCCCAGCCCAGCGGCGCCGGGGCTCCGGCCGGATGCACCGACGTGTTTTCCGCGTATAACGACCAGGGCAACCTGAACTACGCCAAGGGCGACCGCTTCACCACCTACCTGAAGGGCACCCACGAGCTGCTGCTGAACTTCCCGGAAGATATCAAGTTCATGGCCCGCGTCAGCTGGCTCAAGGATTTTTCCGCGACCCACGCGACCGGCTACCTTAGCGGCCTTGGCAGCGCCAGCTCGTTCCCGCAGGAGTCGCGCGACGACCTCTCGAGCAAGGTGCGCCTGCTTGACCTGTGGGCCAGCAAATCGTTCTCGCTGGGCGAGGAAAGGGCCAGGATCCGGATCGGCAACCAGGTCGTCAACTGGGGCGAGAGCCTGTTCCTGCCGGGTGGCCTGAACCAGACCAATGCGGTCGACATCATGCGCCTGTCGCAGCCAGGCACGCAACTGAAGGAAGCGGTGCTGCCGGCGCCGATGGTCAACCTGTCGGCCGGACTGGGCAACGGCCTGAGCGCGGAAGCGTATGTCCAGCAAGGCTGGAACGGCAACTACTTCCCGCCGACGGGCAGCTACTGGTCGACCGCCTCGGTGGGCAAGGGCGCCGATGCCTACGGCTTGCCGACCCTGAGCGAGCCTGGCAACAGCGGCCAGTATGGCGCGGCGCTGCGCTTCCAGCCGGCCAGCACCTCGCTCAACCTGGGCCTGTACGCGATGAACTACCACGACAAGTCGCCGGTGGTGGTCACCTCGATGAACTCGGGCAGCGGCTTCGCCTACCGTTTTCTGGAAGACCGCAAGATCTACGGCGTGAGCGCCAATTTCCCGCTCGGGAACTGGGCGATCGGCAGCGAGCTGTCGTACCGGCCGAAAGACCCGATCGCGCTCAATGCATCGGCGCCGGGACTGGCGACGACCACCATGACCGAACCGTTCGGCGTGACGTCCTGCCTGGCCGACGGCAAATGCTATGCGGAGGAAAAGAAGTACCAGTGGCACGTGACCGGTTTGCTCAGCCTGACGCCGGGCGACCATGGTCCCCTGCTCAAGCTGCTCGGCGCCCAGACCGCGACCCTGCTGGCCGAGGCGGTCATGATTCGCTATCCTGACCTGCAGAGCAGCTATTCCGGGGTGCCGGTGGCCGCCGGCGGCTGGGGCTGGGGCTTCGAGACCAGCGCGCGCGCCGACCAGACCGGGGCCGGGGTTCCCGCCGCGGTGGGCAGCCGCACTTCCTACGGCTACAACTTCGACTTCAGCTGGGTCTACGACAGCACGCTGATTCCGGGCTGGCAGGTGATCCCCGAAGTGTATTTCTTCCATGCCGTCAAAGGGCGCACGCCGAACCTGATGGCCAACTTCATGGAAGGGGCGAAGTCGGCCAACTTCATCGTCAGCTTCGTCAAGAATCCGGCAACCTGGCAGGCCAGCGTGAACTACGCGCGCTTCTGGGGCGGCGATTCGCTGTTCGATCAACCGCTGCGCGACCGCAGCTTCTTCGGGGCGACCTTGTCGCGCAACTTCTAGCAGTCGACCAGGGGATGGCGCAACAGGGGCAGCGGCCCTGATTGGGGGCGGAGTTTTCGTCGCGGCGGCTTGCGAAAATTACTCCGACCCCTTTTAATGCGCCTGCTCGATAGGCGCCGGTAATCCGTGGCGAACTTTTTAATTCGAGATTGGCCGCATCATGGTTTTCTTTAAACGTTACTTCAATATCAACCGGTTCCAGGAAATCCTTTTCCGCTTCCGGGTGCAGGTGCTGGCGGCGCTGCTCCTGTTTACCGTGTTCATGGCCGTGTTTGCGCTGCAGTTGCGCATGGACGCAGGCTTCGAGAAGCAGATGCCTTCGGGCCACGAATACATCCAGACCTTCAACCAGTACCGCGACGACGTGCTCGGGGCGAACCGCCTGAACGTGGTGCTCAAGGCGCGCAAGGGAACGATCTGGACCAAGGAAGGGCTGGCGCGCCTGCACGCTCTGACCCAGGCCGTCACCTTCCTGCCGAACATCAACCGGCTCGGCGTGCAGTCGCTGTGGACCCCGAACTCGTATGTCAACGAGATCACGGAGGAGGGCTTTCGCGCCGATCCGGTCATCCCGGGCACGGTCACGCCGGAAGCGCTGACCCCGGAACTGGTCGGGCAGGTACGCCAGGCCGCCGCCAACGGCGGTTTCATCGGCACCCTGGTGTCGAAGGGGCACGACAGTGCGATGGTCATCGCCGAGATCAACGAAATGGATGCGCAGGGACGCAAGGTCGACTATGTGGCCTACAACGCGATCCTGGAAAATGAAATCCGCAAGAAGTTCGAGGACGCCGACTTCGAAGTGCAGATCATCGGCTTCGCCAAGCAGATCGGCGACGTGGCCGCCGGCGCGGCCGGCGTCGTCAAGTTCTGCCTGATGGCGCTGCTGCTGACCGCGCTCGCGGTCTACTGGTACTGCCGCTCGGTCAGATTTACGCTGCTGCCGGTGCTCTGTTCGCTGGTGTCGCTGGTGTGGCAGTTCGGCACCTTGCGCCTGCTCGGCTACGGGCTCGACCCGCTGGCGGTGCTGGTGCCGTTCCTGGTGTTTGCCATCGGCGTCTCGCACGGCGTCCAGCAGATCAACTACATCGTGCGCGGCATCGCGGCCGGGATGAGCTGCGAGCACGCGGCCAAGGCCAGCTTCAAGGGCTTGCTGGTGCCGGGCGTACTGGCGCTGGTGACCGCCTTCGTGTCGTTCGTCACGCTGGTGCTGATCCCGATCCCGATGGTCAAGGAACTGGCCATTACCGCCTCGATCGGTGTCGGCTACAAGATCGTCACCAATCTCGTCATGTTGCCGCTGGCGGCATCGATGCTATCGGTAGGCAAGGACTACGCCGTCGATGCGATGCGCCAGCAATTGATCCGGGCGCGCTGGCTGGCCGTGCTCGGGCGCGTGGCCGAGCCGAGAAACGCGCTGGCGATCGTGGCCGCCACCCTTGCGCTGTTTGCCGCCTCGGCCTGGTACAGCAGCGACCGCCTGGTGGGCACCTTGCAGCCGGGCGCGCCCGAACTGCATGCCGATTCGCGCTACAACCTGGACGCCAAATCGATCTCCGAGAATTATTCGACCGGCCTTGACTGGCTCACCGTGGTGCTCGAGACGCCTGCCGACTCGTGCGAACAGGTGGCCTACGGCCGCTACCAGGACAGCTTCGACGCCGCCATGCGCAATGTGCCGGGCGTGATGTCGGTCAGTTCCTTCGCCGAGCAGATGAAGATCTATAACGAAGGCTACAACGAAGGCAATCCGCGCATGTTCGTGGTGCCGCTCGACAGCGCCAACTACGCGGCGCTGGGCGTGGAGATCGGGCGCGTGCGCGGCTTCCTCAACAAGAACTGCAGCATGCTGGCGAGCCACTTGTACCTGGCCGACCACAAGGCCGAGACCATCAACCGCGTGATCGCGCAGGTGCGCCAGTACCGCGACGCCAACCGCTTGAACGGCCTGACGCTGCGCCTTGCGGCCGGCAACGCCGGCGTGATCGCCGCCGTCAACGCGGAAGTCGAAAAATCCGAACTGCCGATGATGTTGTACGTGTACGCGGCGATCGTGCTGCTTGTGTTCGCGGTCTACCGCGACCTGCGCGCCGTGATCGCGTGCTGCGTGCCGCTGACGGTGGCCACCTTCATCGGCTACGCCTTCATGAAGCAGCTGCAGATCGGCCTGACGGTGGCGACCCTGCCGGTGATGGTGCTGGCCGTTGGCATCGGGGTCGACTACGCCTTCTATATCTACAGCCGCCTGCAGGCGCACCTGGCCTGCGGCGAGCCGATCGGGTCAGCGCTGGAGAAATCGATCCAGGAGATCGGCATCGCCACCATCTTCACCGCGATCACGCTCTCGATCGGCGTGGCGACCTGGTCGTTTTCCGAGCTCAAGTTCCAGGCCGACATGGGCAAGCTGCTGTCGTTCATGTTCCTGGTCAACCTGGTGATGGCGATGACCGCGCTGCCTGCGTTTGCGGTGGTGCTTGAAAGAATGTTCCCGCGCACACGGCCGATCAAGCTCAGCGCGGCACTGAGCCATTAAGAGGAGCACAGCAATGATCCGTTTCAAGATGAGCGCGCTGGCGCTGGCCTGCGCACTGGGGGC
>JBAQKU010000598.1:0-2912 GCA_049301315.1 Telluria sp. | reverse complement strand
GCTACGGGGGCGCGCTCGGTATCGATGCGGCGCAGCTCGATGAGCTGTTTTCCGTCGTGCAGCGCGAGATGACAAGTCTGCTGGAAAGCATGAACCTGCAGCCGCAGCCGAAGACCGAAGAGCATGGCGAGGGGCTCGGCCTGCCCAACGTGCTGCTGCTGGCCACCATGGACGCGGGCGACGCCCAGCCCGAAGGGGCGCACCCGAGCGGCAAGCCGCTGCACGCGCGCGAGCTGCTGCTGGCCGGGGTGCAGGATGTCACGCAGATGCGCGCTTCGGGGCAGAGCAAGGTCAACGAGCTGATCCTGGCGGTGCTCGAGACGCTGTACCGCAGCATGGGCTTTCGTTTCGCCACGGTGTGCCTGAAGGACAGCCGCAGCGGCCAGTACCGCGCGCGCGTTGCGTTCGGCGAGGATCACCAGCGGCGCCAGAATGGCTTCACCTTCCCGATGGCCGCGGGCCGCGACCTGTTCTACCTGGCCATGGAAAACGACGCCGACCTGATGATCGCCGATGCCTCGAGCCAGAAGATCCGCGACCTGTTGCCGGCCTGGCACCGCAGCCTGCTGCCGGACGCGAAAAGCTTCATCGTGCTGCCGCTGGTGGTGGGCAAGATGCAGCTGGGCCTGTTCTATGCGGACCGCGTGCATCCTGCCCCCGAGGGCGTGCCGCCCGACGAAGCCTCGCTGATCAAGGCGCTCAAGGGCCAGATACTGGCCGCGCTCACTCCCTAGCCTAGCCTAGCCTAGCCTAGCTGCTCACTCCTCCTCGACCGATTCGGCGATGAAGGCGCGGAACTGCGCCGCCGGCATCGGGTGCGCGAACAGGTAGCCCTGCGCCTCGTCGCCCAGCTTGTCGCGCAGGAAGCGCTGCTGGGCGCGCGTCTCGACCCCTTCCGCGATCACTCCCAGCCCCAGCGAATGGGCCAGCGCGATGGTCGCCGCCACGATCACGGCATCGTTCGGATCGGTCTCGATGTCCTTGACGAAGCCGCGGTCGATCTTGATGCGGTCGATCGCAAACAGCTTCAGGTAGCTGAGCGAGGAATAGCCGGTGCCGAAGTCGTCGATGGCGACCTTGATGCGGCGCTCGCGCAGCTGGCGCAGCAGGTGGCGCGTGCGTTCCGGATCCTGCATGGCGGCCGTCTCGGTGATTTCGAGCTCGAGCAGCGCCGGGTCGATCCGGCTTTGCGCCAGCAGCCGGTCCAGGTACGGCAGCAAGGTTTCGCTGTGGCACTGGCGCGCCGACAGGTTGACCGCAAGGCGCAGCTTGCCCATGCCGCCCTGCCGCCATTCGGCCAGCAGTTCGACGGCGCGGCGCAGCACCCATTCGCCGAGCGGATGAATCAGCCCCGACTCTTCGGCGATCGGGATGAAGCGGCTCGGCTCGACCATGCCCAGTTCCCGATGGTGCCAGCGCAGCAGCGCCTCGGCCCCGACCACGCGTCCGCTGTCGAGCGCGACCTGGGGCTGCAGGTACAATTCGAATTCGTTGCGCTCGAGCGCCACCCACATGCGCTCTTCGAGCATCAGGCGCTCGTGGGTGGCCGCGTTCATGGCCGGCGAGAAGAACTGGAAGTTGCCGCGCCCGGCGCCCTTGGCCGCGTACATGGCCGTGTCGGCGTGCCGCAGCAGGGTGTCGCCATCGTCGCCGTCGCCCGGGAACAGGGCGACCCCGACGCTGGCGCCGCTGTGCGCGACCTTGCCGTCAAGCAGGTAGGGCGCCGCCAGCGACTGCACCACCCGCACCGCCACCGCACTCACCATGGCCGGGGTCAGCGCGCCTGCCATCACGATGATGAATTCGTCGCCGCCCAGGCGCGCGATGGCGTCCACGTCGCGCAGCAATTCCTTCATGCGCGCGGCCGCCGTGACCAGCAGCAGGTCGCCGGTCTGGTGGCCGTACGAGTCGTTGATTTTCTTGAAGTGGTCGAGGTCGATGAACAGCACCGCCAGCGACTGCCCGGTGCGGCGCGCCTGCGCCAGCAGCTGCTCGAGCCGCAGGTTGAGCGAGAAGCGGTTTTCCAGGCCGGTCAGGGTGTCGTGGTGGGCCAGCCGGTAGATGTGCTGCTGCGAGCGCTGCTGCTCGGTCAGGTCGCGCAGGATGCACACGAACAGGCTCTCGCCGGGCAGCTCGACCTGGCTCACCGAGATGGCGAGCGGAAACACGCCGCCCTTGCTGTTCCAGCCGATCAGTTCGCGCTCGCCGGGGCCGGCGCGCGCCAGGCGCTGCAGGAACTGGGCTGCGTTTTCGTCCTCGCCGGGCGGCAGCAGCCGTTCGAAACGCAGGCCGGGCAGTTTTTCCGGCGGGTAGCCGAACAGCGCCGCAGTGGCGGCATTGCCCGATGTCAAAGTGCCGTCCCGGTCCACCGTGATGATCGCGTCGGCCGCATTGTCGAGGATGGCCCGCAGGCGCGCCTCGCGCTCGCGCAGCTTGGCGGTGCTGTCTTCGACCTGGGCCTGGATCTGCGCGTGCTCGCCGCTGATGAGCAGCATCAGGGCGCCCAGCAGGCCCGTCAGCAACAGGCCGCCGGTCAGCACGGTCCAGCTTTGCCAGCCGCGCTGCTGCTGCAGGTAGGCCGGGGTCGGCGCGAACTGCAGCAGGTAGCTGCGCCCGCCGAAGTTGAGCGTCTTGCGGTAGTCGTCGCGGTGGCGCGCACGCCCGATTGTCGCCAGCATCGGGATCGGGGCGGCCGGGTCGGTCACGTCGGCGAAATCGGCGGTAAAGCCCGTGAAATTGGCCGCGTCGATGGCGCGCCGCAGGTACGATTCGACCTCCAGCGCAATGCCCAGCATGCCGAACGGTTCGCTGTTCGGATCGGCGCCGCTGACGGCCTCGAGCAGCAAGATGCCGTGGCGCGGGCTCTTGATCAGGCGCAGCGGCGGGCCGGCCTGCGGCGCGCCGGCCTGGCG
>JBAQKU010000597.1:0-2892 GCA_049301315.1 Telluria sp. | reverse complement strand
CACCTGAGCGGCGCCCCGCCAGCGGCGGCGCCGCTGCTGATCGCGGCCTGCCCGGTGGCCGGGCTGCGCCCGCTGCTCGGGCAGCTCAAAGCCTACCCGATTCCCAATATTGTCTGGCTGTGCAAGGGCTTCGAAGGCGACAGCGGCCTGTTGCCGCACGAAGTGGTGCGCGAGGTACTGGGCACGCAGGTGCCCGGCGCGGTGCTGTCGGGCCCCTCGTTTGCGCAGGAAGTCGCGCGCGGCCTGCCGTGCGCGCTGACGGTGGCCTCCGAATCCGAGGCACTGCGCGAGCGCGTGGTGGCAAGCGTGCATGGCGGCAACATGCGGGTGTATTCCTGCGACGACCTGATCGGCGTGGAAGTGGGCGGCGCGGTCAAGAACGTGCTGGCGATCGCGACCGGCGTGGCGGACGGGCTCGGACTCGGGCTCAATGCACGGGCCGCGCTGATCACGCGCGGGCTGGCCGAAATCACCCGGCTCGGGGTCGCGCTGGGGGGCAAGGCCAGCACCTTCACCGGGCTGACCGGCATGGGCGACCTGATCCTTACCTGCACCGGCGACCTGTCGCGCAACCGCCGCGTCGGCCTGGCGCTGGCGCAAGGCAAGGCGCTCGACGCCATCGTTGCCGAGCTCGGGCACGTGGCCGAAGGTGTGCCGTGCGCCAAGGCAGTGCGCGAACTGGCGCGCAGGCGCGGGGTGGACATGCCGATCACCGATGCGGTGGCCGGCGTGCTGTTCGACGGCGACAGCGCGCAGGCGATGGTGGCGCAACTGCTGGCGCGCGATCCGCGCGACGAAATGGCGTAAGTGCGGTTCCTAGTTCGCCGAACCGAGCGGTTCGTCGGTGCGTTCGCCGCTCCTCGGGTGCGGCAGCAGGATCGTCAGCAGCGCCACCGAATCCTTCAAGGCGCGCACCGTGTGCGGCTCGCCGCCGGCCAGGAACAGCATTTCGAGGGGATGCAGGATGGTGCTGCGGCCATGCGCATCGAACGCGATCTCGCCTTCCAGGCACAACAGCGTCATCTCGCCGTCGACCTTATGCTCGGGCATCTCGCGCCCTTTCGGCAGCACCAGCCGGATCAGCTCCATGTGCGCCGTCTTGGTCAGCGCGACCGAGGTGAAATAAGCGATATCGTCATCGCCGCGTTGCAGTTCGATCCGTTCGCCCGATGTCGCATGTAGCAAGGCCATGTTCACTCCTGTAGGTTGTATGTTTCCGGTACGCCGCGCAGCCAGCTGACCAGCGCGAATGCATCTTTCAGTCCACCCGCCAGCTGCGGCACCAGTCGTTCCGGCGCATTCAACGCGAGCTCGACCTCGGTCCACACGAAATAGCTTTTCAGCTTCAGGTATTCGATGTGCGGGTGGGCCGGGTCGAAGCCCTTGGGCGGGCGCTGCAGCTTGTCTTCGGGCTGCAGGTCGCCGAAGGTCTGTCGCAGTTGCTTATTCTTCAGTACTTTGGCAAATCCTGTCGCATCGTTGACGACGTGCTGGCGGATCGCGCGCAGGCGCGGCGCGGGCGGCATGTATTCCCCGGCGCCGAACAGCAGGCGAGCGCCGCCCTGCTCGCCGCTTTCGATATGGAAGTAGTAGGTCGGCCCGCCCGCCGCGCTCGGGCGGCGCTGGTCGCGCGGCGTGATGCCGGCCGAAAAGCGCGTCTTGTACGGGCTCTTGTCCTTCGAAAAACGGATGTCGCGGTTGATGCGGAACAGCGCTTTCTTGGGATTGCAGGCAATCACCTGCCGATCGAACTTGCCCAGCTCCGCGATCAGTTCGGTCACGACGCAAAGAAACTCTTCGCGCAGGATATCGTAGCGCGGTTTGTTCATGATGAACCAGGGGCGGCGGTTGTTCTCGCCAAGCTCTTTCAGATATTGCGTCAGGTCGCGCAAGTGCATGCATCGGGTTCCGGAAAAAAAGGGAGGGAGCTGCTCATTCGGGGCGCGGCCGCTTGCCCACGGTCACTTCCAGCGTGGCCTCGCGGTTCTTGCGCAGCACCGTCATTTTAGCCTTGTGGCCGGGCGCCAGCTTGGCGATGAGGTTGAGCATCTCGCTGGTGTTCGACACCGGCTTGCCTTCGACCGCCAGCAGGATGTCGCCGGGCCGGATGCCGGCGCGGTCGGCCGGCCCGTTGCGCACCACGCCGGCGATGATGGCGCCCGACTTGCGTCCCAGCTCGAAGCTTTCGGCCAGCTCCGGGGTGATGTCCTGCGACTCGATGCCGACCCAGCCGCGCACCACCTGGCCGGTCTTGATGATGGCATCCATCACCGACTTGGCGGTGCTGACCGGAATCGCAAAACCGATCCCGACCGAGCCGCCGGTCTGCGAGTAGATCGCCGAATTGATGCCGAGCAGATTGCCATTGGCGTCGACCAGCGCGCCGCCGGAATTGCCGAAGTTGATGGCGGCATCGGTCTGGATGAAATCCTCGAAGTTGTTGATGTGCAGATTGTTGCGCCCCACCGCGGAGATGATGCCCATGGTCACGGTCTGGCCCACGCCAAACGGGTTGCCGATGGCGAGCACGACATCGCCCACGCGCGCCTGCTCGGCATGGCCGAGCGCGATCACGGGCAGGTTCTTGACGTCGATGCGGATCACGGCCAGGTCGGTTTCCGGGTCGGTGCCGACCACCCGCGCGGCGCTGTGGCGTCCGTCGGGCAGCACCACCTCGATCTCGTCGGCCGCGTCGATCACGTGGTTATTGGTCAGGATGTAGCCGTCGGGGCTGACGATGACGCCCGAGCCCAGGCTCGATTGCTGCTCGTCCTCGGGGATGCGGTCGCCGAAGAACTTGCGGAAAATCGGGTCCTTGAGCAAGGGATGCTCGCCCGAGAGCTCCTTGCTGGTGAGGATGTTGACGACCGCCGGCATGGCGCGCGCGGCGGC
>JBAQKU010000596.1:0-3450 GCA_049301315.1 Telluria sp. | reverse complement strand
CGATGGGCCGCGTGATGGCGGCGGCAGGCCTCGTCAGAGGGTTCGGGCAACACCAGCTCGCGCTCGAGCAGCGCTTCGATGGCATTGGCCGCGGCCTCGCTTGGCACGCCGTCGATGGGCGGCGGGTCGTCGGGCGCCAGCAGGCCTGCCGCTTGCGCCTGCTGGCGCAGCAATTCGGTGCAGGCGCGCTGGCGCAGCGTGGCGTCGTCGATCTGTTCGCCTGCGCGCAGCAACGGCACGTCGTTGACGTGCGCGATGTCAGCTGTTTCCTGTGTCATCGGTCAACCTTTTTCTGTGGCGCATCCGGCGCTCATTTTTTCGGCGGCAAATTGTGCTCGGGCGGCACATTCAGGCGGCGCGAGCGTACCACCTGGTAAGGCCGCGCAATATAGGCGAGGGCGCCGAAGCCGCTCCACGCGTGCACCAGCCTGGAAAAGGGAAAAAGAAGAAAAATCGTCATGCCGAGGATCAGGTGGGCCTTGTAGGGCCAGTCGAGGCTGACGAGATTGGCAGCGTTGCTGGCGCGGAAGGTCAGTATGCGTTGCGACCAGTCGGCCAGCAACAGCATCACGCTGCCGTCGCTGTGCCTGAGCGAGTACGGCAGGGTGATCAGGCCGAGGAACAGCTGCACCCAGAGGATCACCAGGATGGCGATGTCGGTGCGGTGGCTGGTGAGGCGGATGCGCGGGTCGAACAGGCGCCGAAACAGCAGCAGGCTGATTCCGACGAAGCACACCGCGCCGGCCGCGCCGCCGGTGTAGATCGCCAGCAGTTGCTTGGTCCCGGCGCTGAGGAAGCCTGAATAGAAAAAATGGGGAGTGAGCAGGCCGAACAGGTGGCCGAAGAACAGGAACAGTATACCGACGTGAAATAAGTTGCTGCCCCAGCGCAGTGTGCTTTTGCGCAGCATTTGCGAGGAGTCGGTCTTCCAGGTGTACTGGTCGCGGTCGAAACGGATCAGGCTGCCGAGCAGGAACACGCTCAGGCAAACATAGGGGTAGTAGGTAAAAAAGAAGATGTGCAGGTAATCCTGGACGGCGTTCATGGGCGTACTCCGGTGGCGGCACGGTTGCGCACGATGTGGATCGGGATGGTTGCGTCGGGCCTGGCCTGTCCCTTGGATGAACAGCCGTCGAACACCTTCGGCTCTTCCCAGCTTTCGTCTGGCGGCAGGTCGGGTTCGATGCTGACCGGGCTTGGCTGTTCGCCGGCCAGCTCGAGCAAGGCGCCGAGCGCGCCCGCATAGGGGCTGTGGCGCTGCGCGAGCGCGCCGAACAGGGCGTTCAGGATGTGGGCTATCTCGCCCAGGAAGTCGCGCGCCTGTTGCGGCGCCAGGGTCGACGCGAACTGCAGCACGACCGGCAGGTAGTCGGGCAGTTCGCCCGGGGCGAGGATCAGCCCGGCCTGTTGGTAGGTGCGCGCCAGCTCGACCATGGCCGGGCCGCGCTCGCGCGAATCGCCGTGCACGTGTTCGAACAGGTGCAGCGAGGTGCTGCGTGCCTGTTCGAACAGCTGCACATAGTTGGCCTCGGCTTCGAGCGGCTCGGAACTCGCCAGCGCCGCCAGCAGCCGGTCGATGGCGTGCAGCTGCGCCGCGCTCAAGGCGCGCTCCTGGTGCAGCACGTGGCGCATGGCGCCCAACTGCTCGAGCAAGGCGCGCTCGGGGTAGCCCAGCAGCAGGGCCAGCACGCGCAAGGTGAGGCGGGCCGCGGGGGGACGGTTCAGCAGCGCCATGTCAGTGCTCCGCCTTGATGGGAATGGTGCGTTTCTTTTCGCTGCCGAACAGGCTGGTCTGGGTGGTGCCGTCGGAACAGGCGTTGCCGAATGTGAAGCCGCAGCCGCCGCGCAAGTTGAAGGTGTGTTCCGCATACTCGCGGTGGGTGGTTGGAATGACGAAACGTTCTTCATAGTTTGCGATCGCCATCACGCGGTACATGTCTTCGACCTCGGCCTGGCTCATTCCCACCTGCCTGATTGCGGCCAGGTTGACGCGCCCGTCCACATGCTTTTCGCGCTGGAACACGCGCATGGCCAGCATGCGCTCGAGCGCGCGCACCACCGGCATGGTGTCGCCCGCCGTGAGCAGGTTGGCCAGGTACTTGACCGGAATGCGCAACTGGGTGACGTCGGGAATCTCGCCGTTGACGCCGAGATGGCCGGCGTTGGCCGCGGCCGATATCGGCGACAGTGGCGGCACGTACCAGACCATGGGCAGGGTGCGGTACTCGGGATGCAGCGGCAGCGCCACTTTCCACACCATCGCCATCTTGTAGACCGGGCTCTTGCGCGCCGCTTCGATCCACTGATCGGGCACGCCGTCGAGGCGGGCCTGGGCAATCACGAGCGGATCGTTCGGGTCGAGGAAGATGTCGAGCTGGGCCTGGTACAGGTCGCGGTCGTGTTCGACGCTGGCCGCCTGCTCGATGCGGTCCGCGTCATAGAGCATCACGCCCAGGTAGCGGATGCGCCCGACGCAGGTTTCGCTGCACACGGTGGGCTGGCCCGATTCGATGCGCGGGTAGCAGAAGGTGCATTTTTCGGCCTTGCTGCTTTTCCAGTTGAAATAAATCTTTTTGTAGGGACAGCCGCTCACGCACATGCGCCAGCCGCGGCATTTGTCCTGGTCGATCAGGACGATGCCGTCTTCCTCGCGCTTGTAGATCGAGCCCGACGGACAGCTCGCCACGCACGAGGGATTGAGGCAATGCTCGCACAGCCGGGGCAGGTACATCATGAAGGTGTTTTCATACTCGCCGCACAGGTCTTTTTGCAGCTGGTCGAAGCCGGCGCGAAAGTTCGCGTCCTTGCTGCGCGCGGAAAATTCGCCGCCCAGCAGCTCTTCCCAGTTCGGACCCCATTCGATCTTGTCCATGGGCAGGCCGGTGATCAGGCTGCGCGCCTTGGCCGTTGGCGTGGACTTCATTTCTGGCGCCGACTGCAGGTGGTCGTAGTCGAAGGTGAACGGTTCGTAGTAGTCGTCGATTTCCGGCAGGTCGGGATTGGCGAAGATGTGCATCAGCAGTTTCCACTTGCCGCCCTGGCGCGGCACGATGCTGCCGTTGGCCTTGCGCACCCAGCCGCCGTTCCATTTGTCCTGGTTTTCCCATTCCTTGGGATAGCCGATGCCCGGCTTGGTCTCGACGTTATTGAACCAGACGTATTCCATGCCGGGCCGGCTGGTCCAGACGTTCTTGCAGGTTACCGAACAGGTATGGCAGCCGATGCACTTGTCCAGGTTCATCACCATACCGATCTGCGCGCGAATCTTCATCAGATTTACTCCGAGAAACCTCGTCCTTTAGGGCGAGGAGTGAAAGGAACCGACTGCGAATTGCGCAGCATTCGGGCACCATGAAAAGCCATGCCGAAGCAGTCGATGCCTTAGGATCAAGAGTGGAACCAGCGTCGACAATTGGTGTCGAACTTGAATGAAACTGGTTTACCGATACC
>JBAQKU010000595.1:0-10842 GCA_049301315.1 Telluria sp. | reverse complement strand
GCGCTGGTGCTGCCGCCGGCGCCTGCGCCGCGCCGTCGCCTTCCAGGATCACCATCGGCGAGCCTTCCTTGATCTTGTCGCCCACCTTCACCAGCAGTTCCTTGACGACCCCGGCGCTGGAGGATGGGATCTCCATGCTGGCCTTGTCCGATTCGACCGTGATCAGCGATTGGTCGAGCGCGACGGTGTCGCCCGGCTTGACCATCAACTCGATCACTTCGACTTCCTTGAAATCGCCGATATTCGGGACTTTGACTTCCACAGTGCTCATAGCGTTAGCTCCGTTATTCTTTGTTATTGAGGCCCGCGATTACTGGGTCACCGGATTAGGCTTGTTAGGGTCGATGCCGTATTTCGCAATCGCCTCCGCCACTTTGGATGCCGGCAGCGCGCCTTCGTCGGCCAGCGACTTGAGTGCGGCGATCGTGATGTAATAGCGGTTCACTTCGAAGAATTCACGCAGCTTGACGCGGGTGTCGGAACGGCCGAACCCGTCGGTGCCGAGAACCCTGTAGGTGCGGCCCTTCGGCATGAAGGCGCGGATCTGTTCGGCGAACAGGCGCATGTAGTCGGTGGTGGCGATGATCGGACCACTGGTCTTTTCCATCAGGCCGGTCACATACGCCACGCGCGGCGCTTCGCCCGGGTGCACCAGGTTCCAGCGTTCGGCGTCCTGGCCGTCGCGCGCGACCAGGGTCAGCGAAGGCGCCGACCACACGTCGGCTGCCACGCCCCAGTCGTTCTTGAGCAGTTCGGCCGCGAAGATCGATTCGCGCAGGATGGTGCCGCAGCCGATCAGCTGCACACGCTGCTTGGCCTTGGCGTCGCCTTCCTGCAGCAGGTACATGCCTTTCAGGATGCCCTCTTCGGTGCCGGGCTGCAGGCCGGGCTGCTCGTAGTTCTCGTTCATGATCGTGATGTAGTAGAACACGTCTTCCTGCTCGGCGATCATGCGGCGCAGGCCGTCATGGATGATGACCGCCACTTCGTGCCCGAAGCTCGGGTCGTACGGCAGGCAGCTGGGGATGGTGGCGGCCATGATGTGGCTGTGGCCGTCTTCGTGCTGCAGGCCTTCGCCGTTGAGCGTGGTGCGTCCCGCCGTGCCCCCCATCAGGAAGCCGCGTGCGCGGATGTCGCCTGCCGCCCACGCCAGGTCGCCGATGCGCTGCATCCCGAACATCGAGTAGAAGGTGTAGAACGGAATCATGATGCGGTCGTTGTTCGAGTACGAGGTCGCCGCGGCGATCCACGAGCACATGCCGCCCGCTTCGTTAATGCCTTCCTGGAGGATCTGGCCGGCCTTGTCTTCGCGGTAGTACATGACCTGGTCCTTGTCGACCGGCTCGTACAACTGGCCTTGCTGGTTGAAGATGCCGATCTGGCGGAACAGGCCTTCCATGCCGAAGGTGCGCGATTCGTCGACCAGGATCGGCACGATGCGCTTGCTCAGGTTCGGGTCGCGCAGCAGGGTCGAGATGACGCGCACGTACGCTTGCGTGGTGGAGATTTCGCGGCCTTCCGCGGTCGGCTCGAGCACATTCTTGAATGCCGACAGCGGCGGCACCGGCAGCGTTTCGGCACTGCGGGTGCGGCGCTGCGGCAGGTAGCCGCCCAGCGCCTGGCGCCGTGCGTGCAGGTAAACCATTTCCGGGGCGTCGTCGGCCGGCTTGAAGAACGGAATGTCGGCCAGCTGGTCGTCCGGGATCGGCAGCGCGAAGCGGTCGCGCATTTCGCGCACCGCTTCGTCGTCGAGTTTCTTGGTCTGGTGCGCGGTGTTGCGCGCCTCGCCCGACTTGCCCATGCCGTAGCCCTTGATGGTCTTGATCAGCAACACGGTCGGGGTGCCCTTGTTTTCCTGCGCGACCTTGAAGGCGGCGTAGATCTTGTGCGGATCGTGCCCGCCCCGGGTCAGGCGCCAGATGTCGTCGTCCGTCATGTTGGCAACCATCTCGAGCAGCTTCGGATGCTTGCCGAAGAAATGCTTGCGCACATAGGCGCCGTCCTTGGCCTTGTAGTTCTGGTACTCGCCGTCGACCGTTTCCATCATCACGCGCTGCAGGATGCCGTCCTTGTCCCTGGCCAGCAGGGCGTCCCAGCCCGGGCCCCAGATCACCTTGACCACGTTCCAGCCGGCCCCGCGGAAGTCCGCCTCGAGTTCCTGGATGATCTTGCCGTTGCCGCGCACCGGACCGTCGAGGCGCTGCAGGTTGCAGTTGACGATCATCACCAGGTTGTCGAGACGCTCGCGCCCGGCCATGCCGATCGCGCCCATCGATTCCGGCTCGTCCATCTCGCCGTCGCCGCAAAATACCCAGACCTTGCGGTTCTCGGTATCGGCGATCGAGCGCGCGTGCAGGTACTTGAGGAAGCGCGCCTGGTAGATCGCCATCAGCGGGCCCAGGCCCATCGAGACGGTCGGGAACTGCCAGAAGGTCGGCATCAGCTTCGGATGCGGATAGGAAGACAAGCCCTTGCCGTCGACTTCGCGCCGGAAATTGATCAGCTGTTCTTCCGACAGGCGCCCTTCCAGGAAGGCGCGCGCGTAAATGCCGGGCGAGGAGTGGCCCTGCAGGTAGAGCAGGTCGCCGCCGTGATCGGCCGTGGGCGCGTGCCAGAAATGGTTAAAGCCGATGCCCAGCATGTTGGCCAGCGAGGCGAAACTGGCCAGGTGGCCGCCCAGGTCGCCGTCGGCGCGGTTGGCCCTGACCACCATCGCCATCGCGTTCCAGCGCATCCAGGAGCGCAGCCGCTCTTCGAATTCGAGGTTGCCGGGACAGTGTTCTTCGAGGTGGGCCGGAATCGTGTTCACGTAGGCCGTGTTGCTCGAAAACGGGATGTGGGCGCCGCGCCGGCGCGCCAGGTCGACCATGCGCTCCATCAGGTAATGGGCGCGGTCGGTTCCTTCGTTTTCGATCACCGCCTCGAGCGCGTCGAGCCATTCCTTGGTTTCCAGTGAGTCGGGATCGTTTGCGGCCTGCGCCGTCAACTGGTCGAGTTGAGCTGCCATTGATGTGTCTCCTGTTTGGTAAGTGCCCCACCCGATCCCAGATCGTTGTCGGACGGTTGCTGATCATTTACTTGTGTATGGCGATTCTATCAGCACTTTCATCTATTTTCAAATGGCGATATTCAATTTCATAATGTGAGATAGAAATTCGCAAACGCCGGGCGCCACCCTGCGCGCGCGGATCGATCATGGTTCCCCGTCCGTAAATATGCGCACGAACGGGGATTGGAGGCGCGCGCTACGGGCCGGCCGCCTTATAATCTTGGTTTTCCTTTCTTCTAACTACAAATCATGTCCGCTCAACTGATCGATGGTGTCGCCCTCTCCCAACAATTGCGCAGCGAAATAGGACGCCGCGCCGCACTGCTCACGGCCAAGGGCAAGCAGCCGGGCCTGGCGGTGATCCTGGTGGGGGAAGATCCGGCCAGCCAGGTCTACGTGCGCAACAAGGTCAAGGCCTGCGCCGACGTGGGTTTTCATTCGATCCTGGAGAAATACGATGCCGATCTGTCCGAAGCGGCGCTGCTCGAGCGCATTGCCAGCCTCAATGCGGACCCGGCCATCCACGGCATCCTGGTGCAGATGCCTTTGCCCCGCCACATCAACCCGCACAAGGTGATCGAGGCGATCTCGACGCGCAAGGACGTGGACGGCTATTCGGTGCTGAGCGCGGGCGAGCTGATGACAGGACTGCCCGGGTTTCGCCCCTGCACCCCGTACGGCTGCATGAAACTGATCGAGAGCACCGGATTCGACCTGCGCGGCAAGCACGCGGTCGTGATCGGGCGCAGCAACACGGTCGGCAAACCGATGGCGCTGCTGCTCTTGCAAGCCAATGCCACGGTGACCATATGCCATAGCGCGACGGCGGACCTGGCTTACCACACGCGCCAGGCCGATGTGGTGGTGGCCGCCGTCGGGCGCCGCAACACGCTCACCGCGGACATGGTCAAGCCGGGCGCGATCGTGATCGACGTCGGCATGAACCGCGACGATAACGGAAAATTATGCGGCGATGTCGATTTCGCCGGCGTGCGCGAAGTGGCCTCGCACATCACCCCGGTACCGGGCGGCGTGGGGCCGATGACGATCACCATGCTGTTGATGAACACGGTCGAAGCGGCCGAACGAACCTGATTGACGCGGCGTCGACGAGGCCGCGATTGTTGAATATTGGAAATGAGCGAACTATGAACACCGACACCAATCCCCTTCTCGATTTTTCGAACCTGCCGCGCTTTGACGAGATCAGGCCCGAACACGTCACGCCCGCGATCGCGCACCTGATCGCACACGCCGGCGCCGTGGTCAGGCAGCTCGAAGCGCCGGCCGCGCACGTCACCTGGGACAACTTCGTGGTCCCGCTCGAGGAAGCGACCGAGCGCCTCGGGCGCGCCTGGGGCGTCGTCAACCACCTCAACAACGTGGTCGACACGCCCGAGCTGCGCGCCGCCTACAATGAGAACCAGCCCAAGGTCACCGAGTTCTGGACCGAGCTGGCGCAAAACGAGGCGCTGTACGCCAAATACAAGGCGATCGCGGCCAGCCCGGAGTACGCCCAGCTCTCGCCGGCCCGCAAGAAGATCGTCTGCAACGCCCTGCGCGACTTCCGCCTTGGCGGCGCGGAACTGCCTCCGGCCAAGAAAGCGCGCTTCGCCGAGATCCAGGAGCAGCATGCCGCCGTGGCCACCCGCTTCTCCGAAAACGTGCTCGACGCCACCAACGACTACAAGCTCCTGATCGCCGATGAAACCGAACTGGCCGGCCTGCCCGAGGACGTGAAGCAGGCCGCGCGCGCGGCGGCCGAGAAGGACGGCAAGAGCGGCTTTCTGTTCACGCTGCATTTCCCGTCCTACTTTCCGATCCTTCAGTTCTGCGACAACCGTGCGCTGCGCGAAACCATCTACCGCGCCAACGCCACCAAGGCGTCCGAGCTGGGCGCCGTGTTCAGCGAGCTGGAAAAGTGGGACAACACCGACAACATCGCCACGCTGCTGAAGTTGCGCGACGAAGAGGCCAAGTTGCTCGACTATCGCAACTTCGCCGAGGTCTCGCTGGTGCCCAAGATGGCCCCCAGCCCGGAGCACGTGATCAACTTCCTGGAAGACCTGGCGCGGCGCGCGCGCCCGTTCGCCGAACGCGACCTGGCCGAGCTGCGCGCTTTCGCCAGCGCCGAGCTGGGCATCGACAAGCTGGAAGCCTGGGACCTGACGTACGCGTCGGAAAAACTGCGCGAGCGCCGCTACGCCTTCTCGGCCCAGGAAGTCAAAGAGTATTTCCCGGAGCCGAACGTGATCGACGGCCTGTTCCACCTGGTCGAGGGCCTGTTCTCGGTCTCGATCGCACCCGACAGCGCCCCGGTCTGGCATCCCGACGTGCGCTTTTACCGCATCGAGCGCGACGGCCAGCTGATCGGCCAGTTTTACCTCGACCTGTATGCGCGCAGCGGCAAGGGCGGCGGGGCCTGGATGGACGACGCGCGCGGACGGCGCCTGGAGACCGGCGGCGCGGTGCAGACTCCGATTGCCTTCCTGACGTGCAACTTCACGCCGCCGGCCATGGCCGACGGCGCGCTTCAGCCCTCGCTGTTTACGCATGACGAAGTGACCACCCTGTTCCACGAATTCGGCCACGGCCTGCACCACATGCTCACCGAGGTGGACGAAATCGGCGTGTCGGGCATTTCCGGCGTGGAATGGGATGCGGTCGAGCTGCCGTCCCAGTTCATGGAAAACTTCTGCTGGGAATGGGATGTGCTGCAGCACATGACAGCCCACTTCAAGAGCGGCGAGCCGCTGCCGCGCGCGCTGTACGACAAGATGCTCGCTGCCAAAAACTTCCAGTCGGGGCTGCAAACCCTGCGCCAGGTCGAGTTCTCGCTGATCGACATGCATTTGCATTATGATTACGATCCCTGCAGCGTGAAATCGGCCCAGGAGCTCATCGATGAGGTGCGCGAGAAATTCGCCGTGATGATGCCGCCCGCATTCAACCGTTTCCAACACTCGTTCGGACATATCTTTGCAGGCGGATACGCAGCCGGGTACTATAGCTACAAGTGGGCCGAAGTATTGTCCGCCGACGCCTATGCCGCCTTCGAAGAGGCAGCCCTGGCGGGCGGCGGCGCCCTGTCCGAAGAAACCGGCAAGCGCTTCCAGCAAGAAATCCTGGCGGTGGGCGGTTCGCGCTCCGCGCTCGAGTCGTTCAAGGCCTTCCGCGGACGCGAACCGAGCATCGATGCACTATTGCGACACAGCGGCATGGAGTCCTCCTGAGGTCCGTGCCCGCAGGAGGGAATGAGTGAGATTGGAAACTATCGTTACCGTGCGCCGTTGCGCGGCGGCCGTCCTGTTCTTGTGCGCCGCGAGCGCGGGCGCGCAAATGTTCAAATGGGTGGACGCAAAAGGCGTGGTGCACTACAGCGACCAGCCGCCCCCGGCGCAGCAAGCCAAGGTCGAGCTCAAGGCGCCCTCGTCCGGCGCATCCGCGCCGGCGCTGCCATTCGAACTGGCCAGCGCCGCGCGCACCCATCCGGTGCTGCTGTACACCACCGCCACCTGCGGCGCCTGCGACCAGGGCCGCGCCCTGCTCAAGGCGCGCGGGGTGCCGTTTGCCGAAAGAACCGTCAACAGCGCGGCCGACCAGGAAAAACTGAAACAGGCCGGCAGCCTCGGGCGCTTGCCGCTGTTGCAGGTCGGTCACACCAGCCTGGTCGGTTTCGAGGAAGGCAACTGGAATGCGGCGCTCAGCGCTGCGGCCTATCCGCAGCAAAGCATGCTGCCTAAAGACTATACCTACGCCAAGGCGGAACCGGCGGCGCCGCCTCCTCCTCCAGCGCCGCCATCGGCCGAGACGCTGGCGCGCGCCAACGCAGCCAAGGCCGCGGGCGCGGCCGAGCTGCTCCTCCAGAAACCGCCCCCGGTGAACGCGCCGCCCAACTTCCAGTTCTGAGCAGTCAATGACGCGCATCGACTTCCATACCAACATCGGCGACAAGCTCGCCTACGCATGCAGGCTGGCGCGCAAGGCATACGCGGCGCGCGCCAGCCTGGTCTTGCTGGCGCAGGACGCGGCCCAGGCGGCGGCACTGGACGAGGCGCTGTGGAGCGTGTCCCCGACCGATTTCCTGCCGCACGTCATGGCCGGCGACGCGCTCGCCGCGCACACCCCGATTCTCGTCACCCACCTTGCCGACAGCGCGCTGGACGGCTTGGCGCAGGGCGCAATGCTGATCAACCTGAGCAGTTCCACGCCAGCCATCCTGGACCGCTTCGAGCGCATGTTCGAAATCATCTCGACCGATCCCGAAGACGCGGCCGCGGGGCGCAAGCGCTACGCGGCCTACAAGCAGCAGGCCTATCCGCTAACCCACCATGTGGCAAACAAACTATGAGCAATAATCCGGTGTTCGACACAAGTATCCCGGTGTTGACCGAAGTTCTCGTCGAAAAGGCGGCCGAACCCTGCGGGCCGGAAGCGCTCGCGGCCTGGGGCGAGTCCGAATGGGCCGCGCTGGAACGGCGGCTGTGCGAGCGCATCGTGCAGCAACTGCAAGGCCGGGTCGATTTCGTTCTCGAGCAGCGCCTGCGCGACAGCATGGCCGACGTGCTGCAGCACGCCATCACGGGGCTCACCAGCGAGATTCGGGCAGGTTTACAGAACACCATCGACAGCGTGGTGGCGCGCGCGGTGGCGCAGGAACTGGCCCATCTCAGGGCGCACAAGTAAGCCGTGCGCTTTCAACTGCTTACAAAACAGCTGCGAAAATGCCGGTGCCGGTGTCCACGCATCGATGCCGGGCCGCGTTTACTCATGTAAATCGCTCTCCTGCGGGCGAAAATATCGACAATCGGCTTTGCTAACCTTTTAATTTGTTGTACCTTTCGCCTACGAAAAACTTTTAAGAGCGGCGTCACAAGCGCCCAGATGTTTCAATCCATTGGAGAATGACTATGCAGCGCAAGACCAAGCTTATCCCCCTGGCCATCGCGATGGCTTTTGCAGGCGCCGCCAGCGCGCAAGACGTCGTGAAGATCGGCCACGTCGCTCCGATCTCGGGCGCCAGCGCGCACCTGGGCAAGGATAATGAAAACGGCGCGAAGATGGCGATCGAAGAGCTCAATGCCAAGGGTTTCATGCTCAACGGCAAGAAAGTCACGCTGCAACTACTGATGGAAGACGACGGCGCCGATCCGAAGCAGGGCACGGCTGTGGCGCAAAAGCTGGTCGACGCGCACGTCAACGGCGTGATCGGCCACCTGAACTCGGGCACCACGGTGCCTGCCTCCAAAATTTATCACGACGCCGGCATCCCGCAGATTTCGCCGTCGGCCACGACCCCGCAATACACCAAGCAAGGCTTCAAGTCGGCCTTTCGCGTGGTGGCCAACGACAACAAGCTGGGCGGCACGCTGGGCCGTTACGCAGTCGAGACCCTGAAGGCACAGAACATCGCCGTGATCGACGACCGCTCGGCCTACGGCCAGGGCGTGGCCGACGAATTCGTCAAGGGCGCGAAAGCCAAGACGCGCGACATCAAGATCGTCGGCAAGGAATTCACCAACCCGAACGCGACCGACTTCACCGCCATCCTGACTTCCATCAAGGCCAAGAAGCCGGACCTGATCTTCTTCGGCGGCATGGATTCGGTGGGCGGACCGATGCTCAAGCAAATGAAGGCGCTCGGCATCGACGCCAAGTTCATGGGCGGCGACGGCATCTGCACCGAAGCGCTGGCGCGTCTGGCCGGCGACGGCATCGGCGAAGGCCGGGTCACCTGCGCTGAAGCGGGCGGCGTCAAGGGCGAACAAGAGAAGGTCATGGCCGACTTCGTTGCACGCTACAAGAAGAAGTACAACGCCGAGGTGCAGATCTACGCGCCGTACGTGTATGACGCCGTGATGGTGATGGCCAAGGCGATGCAGAACGCCAACTCGGCGGACCCTGTGAAGTACCTGCCTGAACTGCAAAAAATCAAGTACCAGGGCGTGACCGGCATGATCCAGTTCGATGCCAAGGGCGACATCAAGGACGGCGCGCTGACCCTGTACACCTACAAGGGCGGCAAGAAGACCAAGATGGACGTGATCAAGTAAACATCGGCCCCCCGCTTAAGAGGCTGTCGCAAAACGCCAAATGGACTTTGGCGAAGCCTGAAAAGCCGTCGTTCCCGCGCAGGCGGGAACCCAATTTAGCTGCTGTGACGCGGCGAAATTAGGTTCCCGCCTCCGCGGGAAGTCGGTTTCGCCAATGGCGAAGACGACGGCGTTAGGAGTGCTAACCAGACTCTGTCACCCCTTTCGCGACAGCCTCTTAAGCGGGGGATGCCGGCATAAAAAAAAGCGCGCCGACCGAAGTCGAGCGCGCTTTTTTATTCAGCCGACAAAAATTACTTCTGCGACAGGACCCACTTCACGAGGGTGTGGGCTTCCGCCTCAGCGACCTGTGGGTTAGCTGGCATCGGGACCGCGCCCCAGGCGCCGGAACCGCCCTTCAATACCTTTGCGACCAGCTTGTTTTCCGCATCTTTTTGACCGGCGTACTTCGCTGCCACGTCTTTAAACGCCGGGCCGACCAGTTTCGATGCTACCGCATGGCATGCCATGCAATTTTTTGCTTTTGCCAAGTCGGCATTGGCCATGGCGCTCGTGGAAGCCAGGGCCGTCAGTACTGCGCACAACATCAAGGACCGTTTCATCTATTTCTCCAGTGTGAAAAATTGCTTCGATTCCGCTGCCTGCATTCTACCGTAAAGCGGCGGTGACTGTTGTTACAACGCCCCATCGGCCCCAGCGGTTGACCTGGAACAGGATCGGTCCATGATTTTTGTGCCACGGCGCACCGAATTGTTTGTAATATGCAGGTATGAAAAGGAGTTCCCGATGCCACTGATTATCATCATCGTATTGCTGGTTGGCCTGCGTTATTTCGAGGTCTGGCGCTTCGCCGACATATCCTGGTGGTACATTGTTGGCCTGATGGTATTCGCCTTCATCTGGTTCGAGTTCATCGAAAAGATCCTCGGCCTGGACAAGCGAAAAGCGCACAACGTCGACGAACAGCGCCGCAAGGACCGCGTCAAGCAAAATTTCGAGAAACGCAAGTAAGCGCCCTGCCTTAGGAGCCGTGAAAAAATAAGTGTGACAGTTGGGCAGTTCCGGTGGGATGCGATGCAAGGCGCGAGGAGGAGTCATAGCGAGCTATGGCGACGACGAGCAACGCGGCAGCGCGCCGGCCCGAACTGATCCAAATGTTACAGTTATTTTTGAACGGCTCCTTAGTCCGTTACCGCACAAACTTGGCCGGCGCCGCGCGCGTATGGCGCGGCTTCGGCGGCCGCCGGTTGGCCCGGCGGCGCGCAATGTCCTCGTCCGGCACGTTCAGCTCAATTAGTTGCCGGTGCGCATAGATCGTCACCGCGTCCCCTCTTCGACCAGCGCAATGGCGCCGCCCTCGAACGTCTCGGGCGCCACGTGCCCGGCCACCATGGCTTGAGGTGGCAAAATTGCGCTTTCAGCATGCCTTGCGTGCGTGTCGTTGAGTCGAGCCGCATATCACGGAGCAGGCTTTACATGGATACACGTATCAATGAACCTTGAACTTCGCCAGTTGCGTTATTTCGTGACGGTCGCCGAGGAACTCCACTTCGGCAGGGCCGCCGAACGCCTGCACATGACCCAGCCGCCGCTGTCGCAAGCCATCCAGGGGCTCGAAGAGCTGCTCGGCGCCGCGCTGTTCCTGCGCAGCCGGCGCACGGTCGCGCTGACCCCGGCCGGGCAGGCGCTGCTGCCGGAAGCGCGCCGCATGCTGGCCCAGGCGCTCGAGCTGCCCGAGCT
>JBAQKU010000594.1:0-7040 GCA_049301315.1 Telluria sp. | reverse complement strand
GCGCCGCGCACTGCGCGATCAGTGCGGCGCGCCGCTGCGCCAGCGAGCGAGCGTCGCAAACGGCTTTCTCATTCATGGCTGCGGCCCTCACGCTTGACGAACGCCATGTCCTTGGCCAGTTCCGCCATCGTCTGCGACAGCAGCCTTGGCTTGTTCCTGAAATCGGCGCGCAGCCTGAGGGCGATACCGAGCGCGCCCAGCGCCAGCACGCCGGCCGTGCCAAGCAGCGCGGCAATGCGATGGCTGTCCCAGAACAGCACGATCACGAAAAACGCAAGCACCACGATCGCGAGCCCGAACAGGAACAGGGCCAGCAAGCCCAGCAGAAGATAGCCGAGCAGGCGCCGCGATTCCTCTTCCATCTCCAGCGCGGCCAGCGCCAGGCGGGTCCTGACGATTGCCGCCAGGGTCGCTGCGAGCTGCCCGATCGCCATGGCTTAGCGGCGCGAAATGAGCATGCCCACCAGCAGGCCGACGGCAGCGCCGACGCCCACCGATTTCCAGGGGTTCTCCTTTACGTACTCGTCCGTCACCTTGGCCGCTTCGCGGGTCTTGGCAACCACGGTTTCTTCCAGCCGGACCAGGTCGTCCTTGGCGTTGTGCAGCGTGCGTTCGAACTTGGCCTTGGCGGCCTGGAATTCTTCGCCCGTCAGCTGGCCGCCGTGGCGCAGCCATGCTTCCGCATCCTGGATCACGGATTTCAGGTCATTCATCAGCTGGTCGCGTGCGCCGGACTTGGTGGGAATCGGTTCGATCATGGGAAGCCTCATGTAAAAGTGTTGAATGCTCAGTGTAGGCAGCGCCGTTCGGGCGTGCCTTGCGCAGACGCAACTAAATCCGCTCAATGCATTTAGGACAATATTATCTTAACGCATAGTCTAACGCCACTCCGGCAAAAATGGCCGCACCGAACCAATTGTTGTGGCGAAACGCCGCAAAGCATTTCATCCGGTCGCGCCCGCGGATCAGGGTGTAGTGGTACAGGGCGATGCCGGCAGCGGCCGCAACGCCGGCGACGAACCAGGCGCGCAGGCCCAGTTGCCAGCCGCACACGAGGATGATGGCCAAAGCGGCGCCGTAGCACAACATCACGGCGGCGATATCGAAGCGGCCGAAGGTGATGGCCGAGGTGCGGATGCCGATTTTCAGGTCGTCGTCGCGGTCGACCATGGCGTATTCGGTGTCGTAGGCCACCGCCCAGAACACATTGGCCAGCAGCAGCCACCATGCGACCGCGGGGACCTGGCCTTGCACCGCGGCGAACCCCATGGGAATGCCGAAGCCGAACGCGATGCCGAGGTAGGCCTGGGGAATGGCGAAGAAGCGCTTGAAGTAGGGATAGGTCGCGGCGATGACCAGCGCGGCGATCGAGAGCTCTTTGGTGAGCGTGTTGAGCGGCAGGATCAGCAGGAAAGAGACCAGTGCGAACGCGAGCGCGACGGCCACCGCTTCCCAGCTTTTGATACGCCCGCTGGTCAGGGGGCGCTCGGCGGTGCGCTTGACGTGCTTGTCGAAATCGCGGTCGGCAAAATCGTTGATCGCGCAGCCGGCCGAACGCATCAGCGCGGTGCCGATCACGAAAATCAGGACGATGGCCGGGTCCGGCTTGCCGCCGGCCGCCAGCCAGAGCGCGATCAGGGTCGGCCACAGCAGCAGCAAGATGCCGATCGGCTTGTCGAGCCTGACCAGGCGGAAATACAACGCCAGTTTGTTCATGGGTGGGGGACTCGTTATCGACATCGTTATTGCGCCAGCATGTCCACGCCTGGCAGTTCGCAGGCGGCAATGACGGAGCAGATCGCCTCGATCGCGGCGCGCCGCGTGAAGCTCTTGCGCCACACCAGGACCACCCGGCGCGAGGGCACCGGCGCCTCGAACGGCACGAAGCGCAGCATGCCGTCCCTGGGGAACATGTCCGGCACCGAGGCGCGCGGCAGCACGGTCAGTCCGATCCCGCTGGCGACCATGTGGCGAATCGTTTCCAGCGAGGAGCCTTCGAAGGTGCGCTGCATGCCATTGCCGGGGGCCGAGTAACGCGACATTTCCGGGCACACTTCGAGCACCTGGTCGCGGAAACAGTGACCGTTGCCCAGCAACAGCATGGTCTCGGACTTGAGGTCCTGCGCCGACACCGCCTTGCGCGCGGCCCACGGATGGTGCTTGGGCAGGGCGATCACGAACGGTTCGTCATACAGCGCCTGCGTCGCCATGCCGTGTTCGGGCAGGGGCAGCGCCATGATGGCCGCGTCCAGCTCGCCCTGGCGCAGCAGCTCGAGCAGGCGCACGGTGAAGTTTTCCTGCAGGATCAGGGGCATCTGCGGCAGCTGCTCGATCACGTTCTTGACCAGCGGCGGCAGCAGGTAGGGCCCGATGGTGTAGATCACGCCGAGGCGCAGCGGGCCGGCCAGCGGGTCCTTGTTCTGCTTGGCCAGTTCCTTGATCGCGGCGGTCTGTTCCAGCACCCGTTCGGCCTGGGCGATGATCTGCGCCCCCATCGGCGTGACCGAGATTTCCGCGCCGCCGCGCTCGAACAGGACCACGCCGAGCTCGTCCTCGAGCTTCTTGATCGCCACCGAGAGCGTGGGCTGGGCCACGTAACAGGCCTCTGCCGCATGGCCGAAATGTTTCGCACGCGCAACGGCAACGATATATTTCAGTTCAGTCAGGGTCATAGGGTTCGTCAGGGCAGGAGTGTCGAAGCCGCATCCTCGCAGCATGCCATTGTTGCCGATGAGGCAGCAAAGAAATTCTATTTTACCGGAATGCAGTCGATATAATTGCAGCGAGGGCATTTTGGCCCGGCTCACTCCAGAAAGGCGCGCATGTCCACGACGTTTGGCCCGGCCGAAGCCCAGGTCTATATCCACAAGCTGCTGACCGTCATGCATCACCAGGGCGGCTCCGACCTGTTCGTGTCGGCCGACTTCCCGCCGAGCATGAAACACCAGGGCGCGATGAAGGCGCTCAGCGGGCAAAGGCTGAGCGGCGAAGTCACCCGCGCGCTGGCGCTGTCGCTGATGAACGACAAACAGAAGGCCGAATTCGAAGCCGAGATGGAATGCAATTTCGCGATCGCGCTGCCGAACGTATGCCGCTTCCGGGTCAACGTGTTCGTGCAGCAGCAGTGTGTCGCGATGGTGGTGCGTACGATTTCCTCCGAGATCCCGAACTTCGAGAAGCTCGACCTGCCCGAGGTGCTCAAGGACGTCATCATGACCAAGCGCGGGCTGGTGCTGGTGGTGGGCGGGACCGGCTCCGGCAAGTCGACCACGCTGGCGGCGATGATCGATTACCGCAACGCGAATTCGGCCGGCCACATCATCACGGTCGAGGACCCGGTCGAATACGTGCACAAGAACAAGGGCTGCCTGATCACGCACCGCGAGGTCGGGGTCGACACGCACAGCTGGCACAATGCGCTCAAGAACACCCTGCGCCAGGCGCCGGACGTGATCCTGATCGGCGAGATCCGCGATACCGAGACCATGGAGCACGCGATCGCCTTCGCCGAAACCGGCCACCTGTGCCTTGGCACGCTGCACGCGAACAATTCGAACCAGACCATGGACCGCATCATCAACTTCTTCCCGGAAGAGCGGCGCAACCAGTTGCTGATGGACCTGTCGTCGAACCTGCGCGCGATCGTCTCGCAGCGCCTGGTGCGTACCGAGGACGGCAAGGGCCGCAAGGCCGCCATCGAGATCCTGCTCAATACCGCCACCATCGGCGAGATGATCCTCAAGGGCAATTTCCAGGGGATCAAGGAAATCATGCACAAGTCGCGCGAGCTCGGCATGTGCACGTTTGACCAGGCGCTCTACGAGTTGTATAACAAGGGCCATATCGGCTACGACGAAGCGATCCGCAACGCCGATTCGGCCAACGGCCTGCGCCTGCAGATCAAGCTGCGCGGCGAGCGCAAGGAGCCGGGCGACAGCGGCGCGACCACGGCGAGCGATTTGTCGATGGCGATCGAGGAGGAGGCGGAGGACCAGGAGCCGGCCAAGTAAGAGGCAGGCGGCAAGGGGGGGCGCGACCGACAGCCGCTCCCGACATATCCGATTATTTTCATGCCGCCTTGCGCGGGCCACACTCATGCCAGAATTCGAACAAAAGATCTGCCCTCGCAGCGAACTGAAGCAACGCGTGGCGGCGCTGCCCAAGCCGGTGGTGCTCACCAACGGCGTCTTCGACATCCTGCATCGCGGCCACGTCACCTACCTGGCGCAGGCGCGCGCGCTGGGCGCCTCGCTGGTGGTGGCGGCCAATACCGACGCCTCCGTGAAGCGGCTCGGCAAGGGCGACGACCGCCCGCTCAATTCGGCGGCGGACCGGATGGCGGTGCTGGCCGCGCTCGAATCGGTGAGCCTGGTGGTTGAGTTCGACGAAGATACCGCGCTCGACGTGGTGCGGGAAGCGCGGCCCGAGATTTACGCCAAGGGCGGCGACTATCGGATGGACGCGATCCCCGAGGGCCAGGCCGTGCTCGCGTACGGCGGGCGGGCGGTCGCGATCGATTTCGAGCACGACCGCTCGACCAGCAAGCTGCTCACCAAGGTGCGCGCGACGCCATAAGCGGGCCGAATATCGTCATTTCCCGGACGCGTCAATGGGGTCCTCGCTTTCGCGAGGACGACGTGGTTTTCGTCGTTCCCGTGATCATCGTTCCCGGGTAGGTTTTCGTCGTTCCCACGAAAGCGCACTGCTATCCGGAATAAAAACGTTGACATTTGCACGTCGTTCCCGCGCAAGCGGGAACCCAATTCATGCGCCCAGTGGATACGTATGCTCCCCCACTTTGCTTGCAAATGGGGGGGAATTCATGCAATAAATGGATTCCCGCTTTCGCGGGAAGTCGGTTTCGCCAATGGCGGAAACGACGAATTCACGTCTCGGGTTGAAGGTTAGGCGAGCAGCCCTTTGGCGGTGCGTACGTCGACAATGTCAACGGTTTTATTCCAGACAGCAGTGCACGAAAGCGGGAACCCCATTTCGCGGCATACACGCGATCAGGCGCCGCCGGCGTAGCCGTTCTGGCGCCACGCTTCGAACACCACCACCGCCACCGTGTTCGACAAATTGAGGCTGCGGTTGTCCGGACGCATCGGCAGGCGGATGCGCTGCTCGGGCGGGAACGATTCGCGCAGCGCGGGCGCCAGCCCGCGCGTTTCCGAGCCGAACACGAACACGTCGCCCGGCAGGAAGCGCGCCTGGGCGAACGGCGCCGATCCGTGCGTGGTCAGCGCGAACATGCGCGCCGGATCGGGCGCGGCCTCGGCCATGAAGGCCTCCCAGTTCTTGTGCACCTTCATGGTCGCGTAGTCGTGGTAGTCGAGCCCGGCGCGCCTCATCTTGGCGTCGTCGAGCGGAAAGCCGAGCGGCTCGATCAGGTGCAGCCGGGCTCCGGTGTTGGCGCACAGGCGGATGATGTTGCCCGTGTTGGGCGGAATCTCGGGTTCAACCAGGACGACGTGGAACAAATTGCTTCTCCTTCGGGGACGACATCAGATTAACGGGGTGGCGTGCGCGCAAACACCAGGTTGCTCACGCGCGCCGCGCCAAAGCGCTTGAACAGGGCGGCCAGTTCATTCAGGGTGTGGCCGCTCGTCATCACATCGTCGACGATCCCGATGTGCTGGCCGCGCACCATGGCCAGCATATCGGGCGCCAGGACGAACGCATTGCGTATGTTGGCGCGGCGCTGGCCCGGCTCCACGCCCGATTGCGCCGGGGTCTCGAGCGCGCGCGTGGCCAGCCGCGCGCGCAGCGCAATGCCAAGCGCGCCGGCCAGCGGCCGGGCAATTTCGAGCGCCTGGTTGAAACCGCGCGCGGCCAGCCGTTGCGGGCCGAGCGGTACCGGGCACAGCACATTGGGCAGCGCGAAGTCCGGCCGCGCGCACAGCGCATCGCGCAGCATGCGGGCGAACCACGGCGCCAGCGCCAGCTTGCCGCCGAACTTGAGCTGCAGTACCAGCTGGTCGACCGGCGCCGCGTAATCGGCGGCGGCCAGGGTCGCGTCGAACGCCGGCCGCTGCGCCAGGCAGGCGCCGCACTGGAAGACTGCATCGGCTGGCGCGACCGGATTGGCGCAGCGCCGGCAGCGCGAGCGGGGCGGCCCGATGAACTGGGCGTGACAGGCCGCGCACACCGCTGCGCCGCAACCTGCCCCGCACAATGCGCAGGAGCAGGGCAGCAAGGCCCGCACCAGCGCCAGCGGCCAGTGGCGCGGCCACAGGCGCGGATCGGCCATTGTCAAACTCGCCTTCATGCAAAGATGTACACTGCAGACATTATCTCATTCATCGCTGTCGCCATGGTGTCTACCCAGTCTACGTCAAAAATGAGCGCGCCCATCGATCTGGCGCGCGTGCGTTCCCTGTTTGCGCAAGCGCGCCAGGTTGCGTCTTCCGATTTCCTGCGGCGCGAAGTCGCCGAGCGCATGCATGACCGCTTGAGCCTGGTCAAGGTGGCGCCGCGCCGCGTGCTCGACGCCGGCTGCGGCGCGGGTGCCGACCTCGGCCCGCTGCAAAAGGACTTCCCGGCGGCACAGATCATCGGCCTCGATGCCGCACCCGGGATGATCGAGGCCGCCAAGACCCCGGCCTCGAGCCTGAAGGCGCTCAACCAGATCCTGAGCCGCCTGCTGCCGGCCAAGGCCGGCGTCGATTTACTGTGCGGCGACTTCGGCAATACGCCCTTCGCGTCGAACTCGGTCGACCTGATATGGTCGAACCTTGCGTTGCACTGGCATCCCCAGCCGGACCGCGTGTTTGCCGAATGGCGCCGCCTGCTGCGGGTCGATGGCCTGCTGATGTTTTCCACCTTCGGGCCGGACACCCTGCGCGAGGTGCGTGCCGCGTTCGCGGATATCGATGCGCAGCCGCATGCGCTGCCGTTCGTGGACATGCACGACTTCGGCGATCAGCTGGTGGAGGCGGGCTTCTCGACGCCGGTCATGGATATGGAGGTCATCACGGTCACCTACCACAGTGCGCAAGCCTTGCTGGCCGATGTGCGTGCCCTGGGCGGCAACCCGCTCC
>JBAQKU010000593.1:0-21641 GCA_049301315.1 Telluria sp. | reverse complement strand
GCCCGGGCCTGCCCTGGCCGCACTGGCCGAGCGCGCGGCGCGGGAATTCCCGGCCCGCCTGCAGCCGGTATTGCGCGCCGCGCTGGTGCACCTGGCCGACTTCCAGGACCCGGATTACGCTCGCGGGTACCTGGCACGCCTGCACCCCATCCTGGCCATCGAAACGCATCACGGCGACGGCAGCTTCGGCCTGCTGGGCGCGACCGCACAGCATCTGGCCCTGTGGATGAGCTACGAGGATGCGATCCGGGTTGCCGACCTCAAGATCCGGCGCGCGCGCTTCGCACGCGTTGCCAGCGAGGTGCGCCAGGTGGATGGCCAGCTTCTCGACATCGATGAGTTCATGCACCCGCGCGTCGAAGAAGTGGCCGATATCCTGCCGCCGGGGCTGGGGCGCTGGCTGCTCGGGTCCGGCGCCGCATGGCGCCTGTTCGGGCGCGCGCGGGTGGTTCGCACAAGCTCGATCTGCGGCTTTCTCCAGCTTCAGGCGGTCGCTTCGCTGCGGCGCTGGCGGCGCAAGTCGCTGCGCTTCCAGGCCGAGCATCGGCGCATTGACGAGTGGCTCGATGCGATCGAGGCAAGCGCACGCGAGAACTACCAGTTTGCCGTCGCCCTGTCGCAGTGCCAGCGGCTGGTCAAAGGCTATGGAGACACGCATGCGCGCGGCAAGGCCAGCTTCGACGCCGTGTTTGGCGCCCTGCCCGCACTGCGCGCAGCCACCGACCCGGCGCAAGCGCTGCGCCGCCTGGTCGATGCGGCGCTTGCCGACGACAGCGGCCAGCAGCTGCGCAAGGCGCTACAGGATATCGGCAATGGCTGCGCCGTGCGCTGACCCAGGCAAAACGAACACGCCGCCGCGTTTCCCGGATAGCCGGCGCACTTATCGGCTAGCGACGCGCGTTCATCCGTACCAGAATAAAACCCGTGCGAACTCTTGAAAGCTCTCCATGCCTAACAATTCCCTGACGCAGTTGTCCGCCGCGCTGGCCTCGGGCCAGACCCGGGTTGTCGATCTCACGCACACGCTTTCCCCCGACTTTCCATCGCTGCAGTTGCCGCCCGAGTTCGGCCAGGTCTGGTCGTTCAAGCAGGAAACCATCTCGCACTACGACGACAAGGGCCCGGGATGGTACTGGAACAACTTCAGCTGCGGTGAACATTCGGGAACGCATTTCGACGCACCGGTGCACTGGGTGACAGGCAAGGATTTTCCGAACAACACGGTCGACAGCATCGACCCCCGCGTGTTCGTGGCGCCGGCGGTGGTGGTCGATTGCTCGGCCGAAGTGGAAAACGATCCCGACTTTTTGCTGACCGTTAAGCGGCTGCAGGGATGGGAAGAGGAACACGGGCGCATTCCGGAAGGCGCCTGGGTGCTGTTTCGCACCGGCTGGTCCAAACGCAGCATGCCCGAGCAATTCCTGAACATGCGCGAGGATGGCGCCCATACGCCCGGGCCGGCGCAGGCGAGCGTCGAATGGCTGATCCACGAGCGCAAGGTGCTCGGCTTCGGCGTCGAGACGATCAACACCGACGCCGGCCAGTCGTACAGCTGGCCGGTGCCGTATCCCTGCCACACGTTGATGCACGGCGCCAATCGCTACGGCCTGCAATGCCTGACCAACCTCGACCAGCTTCCGGCGCGCGGGGCGATGATCATCGCCGCCCCGCTCAAGATCAGGAATGGTTCGGGCAGCCCGCTGCGGGTGCTGGCGCTGGTCGCGGACTAAAGCTCAGCGCGCCGCCCGCTCGAGTGCATCGCCAATCGGCCGGCTGGCCAGCGCAATGTCGGCCGCGTCCTGCAACAGCAGTCCCACACGCCGTTGCAGGACGGGCCAGCCCGACCACCCGGGCGCCTGCGTCGCCGGTATCGCTACGCCGGTCGCTCCGTGCGCCGGCTCCTTGCCTGGCGCAACCGCTCCCAGCGCCTGCCGGGCCTGCGTCAGTGCACCTTGCACTTGGCCGCACACCTGGTCCAGCACCGCATTGACGGCCTCGCGCGGAAGTCCTTCCTTATGCCTTTGCAGCAGCAGGCGCAAGGCCGCGAAATGGGAAACGAGCAGGTAGTTCTGGACGGTAAAGCGATTCAGTTCGGCCGTTGCGCGCTGCTTGGCGGCCGGCTCGTCGAGCATGCGCCCCAGCGCCGCGCTCAGGCTGGCGAGGCTGTCCATGAAGCGCTTGCGGCTGAGCCGGTACAGGAAATCATCTTGCACCCGCCCCTGCAGCAAGTCGCGGCCCGCGTCGATATATTGCTGGCTCGCCTTCAGGACGCCTGCAAGCAGGAGCGGCAGCGCCCGGTACTCCCAGTTCGGCAATACGTAGCTGAAGAAGGTGGCGATGACCGCACCGACCAAAGTATCGAGCAGCCGTTCGCTGACGGTGTGGCTGGCCGTGGGCACGGTCAGGTTGATCAGCAACAGGATCTGCATGCTGACCGCGATTGCGGTGTAGCGGTAGTTAATGTAGAGGAAGGCCGGCGCGGCCGTGGTTGCCAGGAACAGGAAGCCGATCAAGGCCGCCGGGGCATGCACGAAGCGCAGGATCAGCGCCGTCAGGATGCAACCGATCACGGTGCCGATCAGGCGGTCGGCGCGGCGTTTCTTGGTCATGCTGAAACTCGGTTTCAGGATGACGGCAATCGTCAGCACGGTCCAGTAGCCGTACGACGACGACGACGGCAGCAACTTGCTCGCCAGCATCCCGGTCAGGATCGCCAGCGCAACACGCAGCGCAAAACGAAAGGTGGGCGAGGTCCAGCGCAGGTTCGACAGCAGGATGCCCAGTCCGTAGCGCTGCTGCGTCAGGAACGGGGTCAGGTCGGAACCGGAGACGATTGGCAGCACCGCAGCCGGCGCCTGGGTCGCGCTGTGCATCCGGGCTATCGTGCGGATGATCTCGTTGGCCTTGGTGACGGCCGCGTGCAACACCGCCCTCGCCTCGCCGGCAGTCCCGCCGCCCGAGCCGGCGATACGGAGCGCGTGTTCGAGCGCGTCCGTTTCCTCGGTGTAGTCGACCGTGCGCCGCGAGGCGCGATTGCGCATCATGGCGTGGGCGACCGATTCGATGTCCCTCGCCCCCTTGCTGACCAGCCTGCCGAGCAAGGTCAACACGTCGGTCCCGGCGAAATGCTGGCGCAGCAGGGCGTAATCGGTGTGACTGGCCAGCACCAGCTCGTACAGGTCGAACATCACATAATGGACCTGGATCAGGATGGCGTCGGCGCCGGTGCGCCGTCCGCGCAGGATCAGGTCGCGCGCCGCCTGCTGTTTTTCAGCGAGCACGATCTGCTGGCGCACCAGCTTTTCGAGCTGGCCGTTGAGTTCCTTGCTCACGTCGTAGCAGCCGGCCTTGATGTCGGTGTAGCGCGCCAGCTCGTACAGCGCTTCTGCCAGCACCTGTTGTTTCAGGCGCTGTTGCATCGCCCACACCACCGCGATGGCATAGGCAACGTAGGCTATCCCGCCCACAAAAAACAGGCCGCTGTAGCGCAAGGCCTGGAGCGGGGTGGCCGGCGTTTCGGTCGACAGCATCATCACGAACAGCGCCGCGAACTGCAGCGGCATGGCCTTCCTGCCGTAGACCACCATCATGCTTGCGAGGAAACTGACAAGCACGATGACCGTGATCAGCAGCCACTGCACCGGCGTGCACAGGCTGACGACGAGCGCCACCAGTGAACACAGCAGCACGGCGGCCATCATCTCGTTGAATTTGTGGCGCAGCGGGCTGGGCATGTCCATCAGGCTGGTGCACAGCGCGCCGAACGCCACCGCCATGGCGCTTGGCAGGTCGGCCAAAAACAAGGTCAGGAAAGTGAGCCCGACGATGCCGATGGCGATCCGCACCCCGGTATAGAAATAATGGCTGAACAGAAACGTGCTTGGGGCGAGGGCATATTGCATAGAGGGATCGTGCGCTCTCATATTTGTTGGATTTTTTCCAAGAATTGTAGCATTCCGGTACACGATGCACTGCTACGCCAGTTGGCGCACTGAGCAAGGGCTCCGATGAAAATTCCACGGCGAAGCGAACGCGTTCGTTTTGTCGCAGTCAAAGAATTAAGTGCTGCGATGGATATTGCAACACCAAACCGTGAGCTTCCAAGCGCAAAGGAGAGCCAAGATGCTAAACCGAATCGTTACAGTCGCCGCGCTTGCCGCGGGCGGCATTTTGCTATCGAACCAACTCAAGAAGAAGCGTGGGTCGGGTGCCAGTTCATCGGTGGAAGAATCGATAGAAGTGAATGTCCCCATCAGTACTGCGTATAACCAGTGGACCCAGTTCGAAGATTTCCCAAAATTCATGGAAAGCGTGCGCGAAGTCCGGCAGGTGGACGACACCCACTTGCATTGGCGCGCCGACGTCGCGGGGAAAGAAAAGGAATGGGACGTCGAGATCACCGAGCAGGTCCCCGACAAGCGCATTGCCTGGCGCAGCACCAGCGGGGTACCCAATGCCGGCGTTGTCACCTTTCATAAAATCTCCGATTCGGCCACCCGCATCATGCTGCAGATGGACTACCAGCCGGAAACCACGCTTGAACAACTCGGCGACGCCTTCGGCGCGGTCCGCATGGAGGCCAGGGGCAACTTGCAGCGCTTCAAGGAAATGCTGGAAGCCCGGGGCCGGGAAACCGGCGCATGGCGCGGCGCCGTCGCCCAGCACTGATGCGCCCCTTCTTCTCACCTCGCCAGCGGTAGCGCACAAGCGGCAGGCATTGCCGCTGCCGTCATCGAACTGACCCTGCATGCCCCGCCGCCATCCTGCGGCCGGGCAGACCTCGTCCGTTACGAATTCATATTGCGAATAATTCTCATTTCGATTATGATCATTTCGACGCGAACAGCGCCGTGATCTCCACGCGCGGCAGCCAGGATTACTTGGTCTGCTCATCGCGCAACGCCAGCCACCGCACCCGTTTCCCGGGATAGGCAGCCCGCCCTTTTGATGTATAGCGGCTTCCCATTTCAGGATAATTTCTGTGCGGATACACACCCCTTGTTGCTTTCCAGTCCCTCGCCGGCAGCGGCATGTGCGCGGACGCACCTGCCGTCCTTCGCTGCCGCGCCTTGGATTTCCTTCGATTTTTCCTCTTGCCAGACCCGTCTGGCTGACTGACACCACGCATCGATTGTTATGGAGAACTTTATGCAAGAACTGATCATCTTGGCCCATGTGCCGACCGATTCGGTCAACGACGGTTTCATTCCGGCGGCCCAGCGCCTTGGATTGCGGATCGTGCTGCTGACCGACCAGGCGGGAGCGCACCAGCATCATTTCAACCAGGCCGGACTGGCCGGCTATCCCAGTGAAATCATCGCCTGCGATGTGTTCAACCCGCTCGCGGTAATGGGGGCGCTCACCTGCCGCGCGCAGGCACCGGCCGCGATCTTTTCCAACAGCGACCATCTGCAAACGAGCACCGCCATCGCCGCCGATTATTTCGATTTGCCGCGCAAGAACTGGCACGTCACTTACCGCGCAAAAAACAAGGCGGAAATGCGCGCAAGCCTGCAAAGCCGCGGACTGGACGTGTTATGGCATGCCGTCGTCTGCGACCAGTCCATGCTCGCGCAGGCAGCCGGCCGGGCGCCGTTTCCCTGCATCGTCAAGCCAAGGGAAGGCGTGGCCAGCCAGCAAGTGAGCTTGAGTTACAACCGTGATGAGCTGGAGGCGCAATGCGCGGCCGTCTGGGCCGAACAGCCCGCGCTGCCCTTGCTGCTGGAGGAATATATCGCCGGTCCCTTGTACACCCTCGAAACCTTGGGCGACGGCGAACGCTTCTGCGTGCTGGGCGGCTTCCAGGTGACATTGTCGCCGCCGCCGTACTTTGTCGAACTCGAGGCGCGTTGGGGAACGGGCTTGACGCACGGGCAGGAAGCCCAGGTAGTCGAGATGATCCGCAGCTTCGGCGTCGGCTTCGGCGCATGCCATACGGAATTCGTGATGACGGAAAACGGCCCGCGCCTGATCGAGATCAACTACCGCAATATCGGAGATTACCGTGAGTTCCTGTTACAGGACGCGCTTGCCATCCCGCTGTTCGAGATCGTGCTGCGGCTCTACCTGGGCGCGCCACTGCCTGAATTGACATTGGCGCCGAATGCGGCCCTGATCCGCTACTTTACCGCGCAGTCCGCGGGCCGTCTTTCCGATTCGCCCGCGGCGTTTGTGCGGCACGCGAACGACCTGCAGCTTAGCTACAAGCCCTTGCGCGCCGCCGGCGACAGCATCAGCCTGACAAATTCCAACAAGGATTACCTCGGCGTGCTGCGCGGCACGGGAGCCGACGCGCAGCATCTTGTCATGGAAATGGAGCGCGTCGGCAAGGGCCTGGCATGGGGGATCACGGCGTGAGCGCGATGACCATCCCGATTGCGCCGGCCGCCGAACTGGTGCGCGAGCAGCACGCGCAATATATTTGCCACCGGGTGCTGGACGCCTTCCTGCGCGAGGACGTACGCGGCTGCGTCAGCCAGGGCGCACTTCTGGCTAACGACGCCTTACCGGCACAGTTCGCCAGTCATGCAGGGCTGGCCGGCACCTGGCTCAAGGTAGCGCATTTCGGTGGCGCCTGCCTGTGGATTCCGGTTATCGAATCGAACTTCATGCAGGATTGGTGCTGCGCCGGCCTGCCGGCGCTGTTACAGGACGCGAACCAAGTGCGCGAGGTGCACGCGGTGGAGGAAATCATCGCTTGTTTTGCGCACGGCCTGCCCGCCGCTGCGGCAGCCCTGTTCCATGCATTTGCCGAAGAATGCAAGGTCGCCGAACTGCACCGTGCCGTGAGCGAACGCGAACGCGAGCGCTGGTTTGCCGACGCGCGCACAGTGCATGGCGGTTGCGCGCACTGGCATGGCGCCTTGCTGCATTACGACCGGTTAGGTGCATTTCTCGATCATCCCCTGTATCCGACCGCGCGCGCCAAACTTGGCTTCGATGCGGACGCGCTAGGCGCATACGGCCCGGAATTCCAGCGCACCTTCCAGTTGCGCTGGCTGGCTGTGCCGCGTTCGCTTTACCATCCGTCCCGCGCAAACGATCAAGGCTGGCCATCGCTATGGCCAAGTTTTAGCGACGTCGGCCTGCCGGCGGCATTGGCGCAAACCCGTGCGCTGGTGCCGGTGCATCCCTTCGTATGGCGGCACCACCTCGACGCGTTCCTGGACGAGGGCGGCTTGCGCGAACGCGTGATCCATGCGCCGAAGCCCTGGCTGACGGTCGCGCCGACGCTGTCGGTGCGCACCGTGGTGCTGCTCGATGCGCCAGAGTGGCATCTGAAATTGCCGCTGACCATACGCACGCTGGGCGCGAAGAATATCCGCACCATCAAGCCGAGCACCATCGAGGACGGTCACAGCATCCAGACCTTGCTGGGCGCGATCGCGCAGCGCGAACCATCAATCGGCGCACGCTTGCTGCTGACGGATGAAGAACGCGGCGCGCATGTCGACAAGCGGATGTTTCTCGGCTACATACTGCGCCGCTATCCGGCCGCTGCCTTGCAGGACAGCGTGCTCATTCCGGTCGCATCGCTCACGGCGCCCGGCCCGAACGGCAAGCTGGTGGCGGAGGAAGTGGCGGAGCAATTCTACGGCGCCGATATCGCGGCGTTCTTTGACGATTACCTGGACTTGACGCTGCGCCTGCACTTGCTGCTCTGGCTGCGCTACGGCATCGCGCTCGAATCGAACCAGCAGAACTCGGTCGTGGTCGTGAGCCGAAGCGAACCGCGTTTGCGGCTCCTGCTCAAGGACAATGATGCCGCGCGCATTCACCTCGACCATCTGCGCGAACGCTGGCCGGACCTGGCGTCGCATCTGGCACGCCTGAAGGACGAACGCATTGCCGTTGCCGATCCCCTGCCGCTGGCGCAAATGTTCACCACCATCACCCTGCAGCTAAATGTAGCGGTGCTGGTCGAGCGCTTCGCACCCGTCCTGGGCCAGCCACCGGCAACCTTGTATGCCAAGGTGCGGCAACGCATCGAAACGCTGCTGGCGGAACTGGCCGCGGACGGCGAGGACGTCGAGCTTGCGCGCCGCGTGCTGCTCGAGGACGAGCGGCTGTATATCAAATATCTTCTGATCGCCGCCACCCTGACGGAAAAGACCGAGACCGGGGCCACCGACGTCAATAAATTCTATGGACGCAGTGCACCGAACTTCCTGGTGAGGTGCAATTGAAGGCCGACCCGGCTCGCATGGTGGTGCGCACCATCATGCTTTGCCATTTCATCGCGGCATTCGCTGCGCTTGGGATGCCGCCCTTCTTTGCGCTGATCCTCGATCAATCCCTGCATAGCGACGCTGCGTACCTGGCGGGATGGCTGTACGTCGTGCCGACTTTTTTCACCGCGCTCAGCAGCCCCTGGTGGGGCAAGCTCGCGGACAGGTTCGGCAAAAAGCCGCTGTTGCTGCGCGCGCAACTGGGCCTGGCGGGAAGTTTCCTGTTGGCCGGTTTCGCGCCCAACACCTGGGTATTTTTCATTGCACTGTTGTTGCAAGGCCTGCTGGGCGGAACCTTCTCGGCCTCCAACGCCTACCTGGCAACGGTGGCGAGCGGCGCAGCGCTGACCCGCAGCCTGACATTGATGCAGTGGTCGGCCCGCGCAGCGCTGGTGATTGCGCCGACTGCTCTGGGCCTGCTGATGATGTCGGTTCAGTCGCCGCTTCAGTTATACCGCTACCTCGCCGTATTGCCCCTGTGCGCCGCTCTGCTCATCTGGCTGCTCCCGGAACGGCAGGCAGCGGCCACGGCCGCGGCCCCGGCGCAAGCGACGCGCAAGCCGGCCGAAGCGACGCCGGCGCAGATCTACGCGCTGCAGTTCGCATTCGTATTCGCGACGGTGGTGACCTTCCCCTACTTCGTGCCGTTTATCCGGTCCGAGGGGGGAAGCGTATCCCCGGCACTCGCCGGCTTGCTGTTTGGCTTGCCGCATCTGATGTACCTGCTCTGTGCAATGCCGCTCAGCCGCTACCTCGGCCGCAGCGCCCTGGTCGCCACGCTCGCACTGTCATGCCTGGCGCTGGCCGCGGCGCTCGCCGGGCAGGCCTTGACTCCGTCCATGCCCGCCGTCGCAGCCTGGCGCGTTGTGATGGGGCTGGGCATGACAGCCGCATTCATCGCCCTGCATGCCTTGATCGCCGGCCTTGTCAACAGCGGCAACGCCGGCCGCACCTTCGGCTGGCTCGAGAGCAGCTCCAAGTGGGGCGCCGTGTGCGCCGGCGTGGCCGCCGGCGGCGCCGTCCAGGCATATGACGTGCGCGCACCATTTTTCATCGGCGCACTGGTCATGTTCGTCGCCGCTTGTTATCTCGCCGGTTTAACGTTTCATCGTCACCGTCCCGCAATTCTTGCTAATAGGAGAAATCATGCAAACCAATAATTTGGCACACGCCATCGATCCCGCGCTGATGGCACGCCAGGAAGCGAGCCTGCGCTCCATGCAAACCCTGCTGAACTGTTATTGCCGCGAAGTGGCAGGGCCGCAGGGACAGTTGAGCGTCGGCCCCCTGTTCGGCCAGAACGACTGGCCGCAGCTGGTGCACATGGCACTGCATGGCGGCGGCAGCACGGGCAGCGTCATGCACATCGGCCTGCCGCTGACGGACGCGCGCTTGTTGGTTGTGGTGGAGAACGCTTTCCTTACCGGCAATTACCGCTACCGCTCCCCGTTCTATTGCAAGGCGCCGGCCCAGGCGTGGGCCTTGCTCGACTGGGAAGGCCTGGCCGGCTTGCTGCTGCGTGAACTGTCCCTGCAAACGGACACGCCCGCCAATGACGAACTGATGCAACAGATGCGCGACAGCGTCGCGGTGACTGCCGCGCTACTGCAGGTAGCGAGGCCGGCGCCATTTTCGGCAGAACCGTTGCAGGCGTTCATCGAATCGGAACAGTCGCTGATGTTCGGCCATCCATTTCATCCGGCACCGAAGAGCCGGCAGGGCGTCTCCCATGACGACATGCTGCGCTACTCCCCGGAGGTGGGTGCAAGCTTTCCCTTGCATTATTTCGCAGTGCGGCGCGAGGACCTGCTGCAACAGTCGATCCTGGAGACGCCATGCGACCGGATCGTCGCGGCGCAGGCGCCCGCGGGACTGCTTGCGGACGATGCCTACGCGCTGGTTCCGGCCCACCCGTGGCAGGCGCGCTACCTGCTCGGCCATGACAGCGTGGCGCAAGCGATCCGCAGCGGACGCATGCGCGATCTTGGCCCGCAGGGAGCGCCTTATTACCCGACGTCCTCGATTCGCACGCTGTTCCATCCCGACAATCCGTATTTCTATAAGTGCTCGCTGAACATCCGCATCACCAACTGCGTGCGCAAGAACGCCGTGTATGAACTCGAAGGCGCGCTGCAGGTAAGCCGCATCATGCGTGAGTTAATGCCGGCGTTGCAGCAGCGCTTTGCCGGCCTGCGGGTGATGGAAGAACCGGCATTCCTGTCGGTGGACCTGAAACAGAACGATACGCAACGCGACAAGGAAGTGACCGAAAGTTTCGGCATGATATTGCGCAGCAATTTCAACGACCTCCTGCTTCCCGGCGTGACGCCCTTGCTGGCGGGCGCGCTGTTCGGCAATCACATTGACGGCCAGACCCGTGTGCGTGAATTGATTGCACAAGGACAGACCAGGTCGGCCATGCCGTTCGAGGCCGCTGCCGAGCAATGGTTCTCGCGCTACGTTGCCGAAGTGATGCATCCGGTTTTGCATTGCTATTTCGCGCACGGCGTCGTGTTCGAGCCGCACTTGCAAAATGTGGTGATCGGCGTTGCAGGGGGCGAAGTACGGCAGGTGTTCCTGCGCGATTTCGAGGGCGTCAAACTGGTCCGCGAATACTTTGGGGAGCAGCAGTTGCAAGGCGTCAGCAGGCAGGCGCGCGAAGCGCTTTGGTACGACGACGAACTCGGATGGAAACGGATCGCCTATTGCCTGTTCGTGAATAATTTCTGCGAGGCGATCAGCCAGATCGGCGCCGGCAATCCGGCCCTGGAGCGCCGCCTGTGGAGCGTGGTGCGGCACCATCTGCATGCCTACCAAAGCCAGCATGGCAGCGCAAGATCGGCGCGGCGTATCGATGCATTGTTAAGCGGCGAACCGTTTCCCGGCAAGAGCAACCTGTTGAACCGTTTCTTCAAGCGCGCCGACCGCGCCACCACTTATCTGCCGGTCGCCAATCCGGTCGGCGCGTGCGGGGAGGCCGGCGCGTGGAACTGAGACTGACCGAGGTATTCGACAGTATCCGCGCCGCCCAGGCCGGGTCCGATGAACCGCTGTGCGCGTATGTGTACGACTTGGAAGGCCTGCGCCGGCATGCGGCGCGCGTGGCCGCCGCCCTGCCCGCGGGCTGCGAACTGTTTTATGCAATCAAGGCCAATTCCGAACTGCCTGTGTTGCAGACGCTGGCGCCGCTGGTGCATGGCTTCGAGGTGTCGTCAGGCGGCGAGGTGGCGTGGGTGCGTGAGCACTTTCCCGATATCCCGCTCATCTTCAGCGGCCCGGGCAAACTCGATAGCGAACTGCGCGCCGCGCTCGATCATCGTGTCGAGTGCATTCATGTCGAAAGTTTCAACGAATTGCAGCGGCTGGCCGCGATTGCCGGCGCACGCGGCGAGATGCCGGCAGTGCTGTTGCGAATCAACCTGGCGCTCGACAATCTTGCCGAAACCCGTTTGATGATGGGAGGGAAGCCGACGCCGTTCGGCATCCCGGTCCAGCAGCTGGAGGAATGCCTCGCCTGGCTGCACGGCCATCCTTCCATCCGGCTGCGTGGATTTCATTTCCACCTATTGTCGCATCAGCTCGATGCCCAAGCCCACTTGCAACTTGTAGCTGCGTATCTCGACCAGGTGGGCCGGTGGTGCGCGCAATACCAGCTGTCGATCGACCATGTCAACGTGGGCGGCGGAATCGGCGTCAATTACCTCCAGCCGGAACAGCAGTTCGGCTGGGCGGCGTTTTGCGCCGGCCTGGCGCGCTTGCTCGACGAAAGCGCGTTGCCTGGCGTCGGCGTGCGCTTCGAGCTGGGACGCTATATCACGGCTGCATGCGGCTACTACGCAATGCAAGTGATCGACCTCAAGCGCAGCTACGGCAAGACCTTCCTGGTCGGACGCGGCGGCACGCATCACTTTCGCACCCCCTACGCGCAAGGCCATAGCCATCCCTTTTACGTGCTGCCGGTCGCTGCATGGCCCTATCCGTTTCCCCGCTCCCAGGCGCAGGACGAAAAGGTAAACGTTGTGGGGCAGCTATGCACGCCAAAAGACGTGCTGGCGTTCGATGCACCGATCGCGCTTGCCAGGTGCGGCGACCTGCTCGTATTCCCGTACGCGGGAGCCTACGCATGGCATATCTCGCATCACGATTTCCTGCGGCACCCGCACCCGCTGCAATGGTACCTGCCGGTGGAGGAGCAAACCCATGTTGCGCACCAATCGGCTTAAACGGGCGCTCGCCGAGGGCGAAAGCGTCTACGGCTTGCTCAACTCGATTCCATCCGCGCTGATGGTCGAAATGATCGGCTATGCCGGATACGATTTTGTGATCCTCGATATGGAACACGTATGCGTGAACCCCGAGACACTCGAGAACATGGTGCGCGCGGCGGAGTGCGCGGGCCTGACCGCCTTGGTCAGGGTTCCCGGTGCGGCGCCGGACGCCATCCTGCGCGCGCTCGATTGCGGCGCCCTGGGAGTCGTCGTGCCGCACGTACGCAATCGGGCCGATGCAGAACAAGCGGTCGCGGCCAGCAGATATTTCCCGGCAGGCAGCCGCGGCATCAGCGGCGGGCGCACCACCGGTTTTGGCACCATCGAGCTGCAGGCCTATCTGGAACGGGCCAATCGCGAGATCATCGTTGTGGCAATGATTGAAGACAAAGAAGGCGTCGACAACCTGGAGGCTATCGTCGCGACCCCAGGAATCGACATGGTCCTGGAGGGCGCCATCGACTTGTCCCAGTCATATGGCGTACCCGGGCAAGCGCAGCATCCGCTGGTGCTCGCGGCAATCGACCGAATCGCTGCTGTTTGCAGCAAGGAAAAAGTACACTTCTGCGCGATCCCGCGCAGTGCGGATCAACTGGCGAGCTGGAAGGCGCGCGCTGTGCAAGCGTACCTGCTGGGGGACGACCGCGGGATCAGTTTCAGGGCGCTCAAGGCGCACGCAAGTGCGATGCGAAACGAGTGAGCACACAGCTTCGCGTGGCGGCGGAAAGCGCCAAGCCGCGCCACGCGTCTTCCCAACCCGTGCAACGTTTCGAACGTGTTGCCCGACATAAATTCAAACGGATACAACAGGCAATTGGGTCCGTTCGATTTCGAAAATTACTTCGATGAGGAAATTTATTTGAAGAAAAGTTGAACCTAATCAGTTTCCTGCCGTCATACCTTGCTCATTTTCATGTTGAAGCAAGGAATCTCTTGATGGTTAAATTTTCACCCTTTTCAATTCGTGCTGGCGCAATCCTGTGCTGCAGCGTTTCAGTGTTGTTGACCGCATGCGGCGGTGCAGTCGATGCAAATAGTGCAGCCGGCAAAGCTGCCAAGACCGCAGGCGTGATGGTTCAAAATTCAGCGGCTCAGCCTGGTGTTGATGCCGCACCGGCCACCCTGGCCGAAGCCAACCCGACAGGCACGACGCCTGCCGATACGACCCAGGCGGCTGGCGCCGCAAGCCCGGTCTTCGACTTCCTCGGATACGACAGCGATCCTCTTGCACCAGAAGCCGCAGCGGATGAAGCGCAAGCGCCCGCAACGGATGGTGCGGCTGCCCCGACGCGTCTGCTGGCGACGATAATTCCTGCGAGCACGACCGCCACCTACCGTTACTATGTGGCGCCCACCGGTTCGGACAGCAATCCGGGCACCCAGTCCGCGCCTTTCAGGACCATCGGACGCGCGGCCCAGGTTGCAAAGCCGAGCACGACCGTTTTCGTGGCACCCGGCACCTACGCAGGCGGCTTCCAGACCACGGTAAGCGGCACCGCATCGGCACGCATCCAATACGTCTCGACCACGTTTGGCGCGGCGCGCATCGTCCCGCCCGCGAACTCGACCAACAATACCGCGTGGGACAACCGCGGCAGCTATGTCGACATCGTCGGATTCAACGTCGACGGCACGACCTCGCAAAGCGGCACCAAGTGGACCTACGGTATCTATAGCGGCGGCTCCTACGTCCTGATCCGCAAGAACCGCGTTCACCACATCGCCAAGTCGGTTCCCTGCACCAGCGACGGCGGCTCGGCGATCGGTGTCGACAGCTACTACGGCGGCGTCAAGTCCGAGGTCGTGAGCAACCTGGTCCACGATATCGGACCTGCCGGCTGCACCTTTGTGCAAGGCATCTACATCAGCACCTCGGGCTCGGTAAAGAACAACATCGTGTACCGCGTTTCGGAAGCGGCCATCCACCTGTGGCACGACGCGACCAACGTCATCATCACCAACAACACGGTGACGAGCTCGAACACCGGCATCATCGTTGGCGGTGGCGACTTCTATCACACCACCGCAGGCAACGATTACAGCGCGGTCTACAACAACATCGTGTACGACAACAAGTACGGGATATCGGAGCAAGGCAAGACGGGTACGCACAACACCTATCGCAACAACCTGGTGTACCAGAACACCTACAACTGGACGCTGCAAAACGGCCTGTCCCATAGCGGTACAGTCAGCTCGGCACCGCTGTTCGCCGGCTACACCAGGAGCGGTACGCCGAATCTGCACCTGTCCAGCTCGTCGCCGGCCATCGGCAGGGGTGCCTCGACGCATGCACTGCCAATCGATTTCGACGGCAAGCCGCGTAACTGGTCGACCGGATACGATATCGGCGCGTACCAGCACTAAGCAGCACTGAGCCGGAAGGCTGACGCCGCCAGGACTTGGCCTTCAGAAGCCGGGGACTGGCGGCGTTTTTTTTGGCTATGTCGCCAGGAAGCGATTACGACGTCGGGCCCGGGTCCGTTCCGGGCGGCGTGGTCAGTTCCTTGTACAGCGCGTTATTGAAGGCGGGAAGGTCGTCCGGCTTGCGGCTCGTTACAAGCTTTCCGTCCACTACCACCTCGTCGTCGGTCCACTCGGCTCCGGCATTGAGCAGGTCCTGGCGCAGGCTCGGCCAGCTCGTCACGTGCTTGGCCTTGACGATGTCCGCATCGATCAAAGACCACGGCCCGTGGCAGATAGCGGCAATCGGCTTGTCCTCGCGCGCGAATTCGCGGATGAAGGTGATTGCCTCGGTGCTCAGCCGCAGCCGGTCCGGATTAGCCACGCCCCCCGGCAGCAGCAAGGCGTCGAACTCGATCGGGCGCGCATCGCGCACGTCCATCTCGACCTTGAAGCGGTCGCCCAGCGCAAGGTGGTTGTAGGCCTGGATTTCGTTGCCCTTCTCCTTGGGCGAGACCAGCACAACGCGCGCCCCGTGTGCTTCCAGGAACTTGCGCGGTTCGGTGTACTCGATCTGCTCGACCCCGTCCGTCATCAGTGCCGCAACCCGTTTGCCGCTCAGCGCCAGACCATTGTTCTGTCCCATAAAACCTCCTTCTATGGTTAGTAGTGCCTAAGCCCTGACAGCGATTTTAGGAGTCATCGCCGGCGCGTGTCGCTCGCATGAATGCGGTCATTTCGCGAATATTTGACCGAACAAGGATGGTTCTTAGCCGGAAATAGTGATAATTTCTCTATCATAAGTAATTAATTGCCGCTCGGCATGTGGCCGGGCGCACGATTCCGCGGGCACCCCATGATCAGCATCATCGAAGCAAAAAGCGCAGGTCTTTTCAAACGTGGTCACATCCTGCCCAATGTCGTGGCGGGCCTGGTGGTCGGGGTGGTCGCGCTGCCGCTGTCGATGGCGTTCGCGATCGCTTCCGGCGCCCGCCCCGAGCACGGGCTGTACACGGCGATCGTGGCCGGCTTCGTCGTCGCGGCCTTCGGGGGCACCCGCCTGCAGGTGGCGGGACCGACCGGCGCCTTCGTGGCGATCCTGGCCGGCGTCACCGCCAAGTACGGGGTGGACGGCCTGCAAATCGCCTCCTTCATGGCCGGCCTGATGCTGCTGGGGATGGGACTGGCCAAGATGGGCGGCGTCATCAAGTTCATCCCCGATCCGGTCATCGTGGGCTTCACCACGGGGATCGGGGTGATCATCTGGGTCGGGCAGTGGAAGTATTTCTTCGGCCTGCCGGCGGTGGAGGCCGCGCACCTGCACGAGCGGGTCTGGCAGCTGCTGCAGGTATTGCCTCAGTTTCATGCAACCACCACCGCGATCGCGGCACTGAGCCTGCTGCTTGCCTTGTTTTCGAACCGGATGCCCGGGCTGCAGCGTGTGCCGGGGCCACTGGTGGCCATGGTCGCGGCCACCTTGTTCCAGGCGCTCTTCAAGTTCGACGGGGTGGCCACCATCGGCTCCGCGTTCGGCGGCATCCCGCAGCAGTTGCCAAGCTTCGCGCTGCCGCATGTCACGGCCGCGCGCGTGCTCGAGCTGGTCGGACCTGCGTTCGCCATTGCCATGCTGGGGGCGATCGAGTCGCTGCTGTCGGCCGTGGTCGTGGACGGCATGGCCGGCACCAGGCACGACTCGAACCAGGAGCTGGTCGGGCAGGGCTTGGCCAACCTGGCCGCGCCGCTGTTCGGCGGGTTTGCCGCCACCGGCGCCATCGCGCGCACCGCGACCAATTTCCGCAATGGCGGCACCAGCCCGCTGGCCGGCATCGTGCATGCGCTCACGCTGGTGCTGGTCATTGTGTTCCTGGCGCCGCTGGTCAAGGACGTGCCGCTCGCGGCGCTTGCCGCCATCCTGTTCATCGTCGCCTACAACATGGCCGAGATCAAGCACTTCACGCGCATGGTGCGGCGCGCCCCGCGCGCCGACGTGGCGATCCTGCTGATCACGTTCTCGCTGACCGTGCTGGTGGACCTGATCGTGGCCGTCAATATCGGCGTGATCCTGGCCACCTTGCAGTTCGTGCGTCGCATGGCCAGTTCGGTCGAGGTGCTGCAGATGACCGACACGCACCTGGGCCATGAGCTGGCCGGCCAGGGCATGAAATCCCTGCCCGCCGGCGTGCTGGTGTATGCCATCGAAGGCCCATTCTTCTTCGGCGCGGTCGGCAATTTCGAGCGCGCGCTGCTCGAGACGCAGTCGGTCCCGCAACTGCTGGTGCTGCGCCTGCGGCGCGTGCCGTTCATGGATATCACGGGGCTGCAAACGCTGGAGGAAGTGATCGAAACCATGCAGCGGCGCGGCGTGCGTGTGATGCTGTGCGAGGCCAACGACAGGGTGAAGGAAAAGCTGCGGGCGGCCGGCGTGCTCGAACTGCTCGGGGCGGACAATTATTTCGATGAGTTCGGCGCGGCGCTGGTGCTGTGCGATGCTGCGGCGGCCGAGTACAAGGCCCGGCATGCCAGGCGGGCGGGAAGGCATAATCCGCATGCCGAGAACCTGATCAGGGTCAGCGCCGACTTCTTCGCCAGCAGCGAGTAGGCGCAAACCCGCTCTTCCGACGCCAGTGGTTCGCGAGCGCGATCGGCTGTTCCAGCAGGTGGTATCTTTGCGGCGGCGCAAATCTTCGCTGCATTACAACTTGTTGCGCATCAACGATGCCTGTAACGACGGTAGCATAGTCAATACATTAACTTTCTTGGAGAGTGGCATGTTGGACGCACGCCGCGTGAGATGGCAGCGCGCCTCAGTGCGCGCCGAGGGCGTGCAGGCGTGCCCTGAGCCGGCGCACCTCGTCGGCCAGGTCGACCACCAGCGCGGCCAGTTCCTCGTTGGCGTCGAAATCGCGTTCGATGCTCAGCAGGCGTCGCGCGCGCTGCAGGTCGCCGCTGAAAAAGCGCCAGCTCTCCACCTGCACGCTGACCTCCCCGCCCAGCAACCCGGCTCGCACATGCCGCACCACCCAGTCCGGCTCCACGTCGCAGGCGCGCGCCAGTTCTTCCAGGCTCAGCGCCACGTCTTCAAGCAGCACGCCGCTTACGATTTCGCTGTGCGCCATGACTCATGCTCCCATTCTCTGGCGCGGATTGAAGGCCATGTCGCGCGCCATCGCCAAATACAGTTCGCGCGCCTTGTCGCTGGCGGCGGGCGGCAGCACCACCTCGAGCATCAGGTACAGGTCGCCGGCCGGCTGGCCGGGAATGCCGCGCCCCTTCAGGCGCAGCTTGCGCCCGCTTTGCGATCCGGCCGGCACGCTCACCTCCACCTGCCCGGACGGCGTGGGCAGGTCGATCTGCGCGCCCAGCGCCGCCTCCCAGGGCGCCACCGGCACGGTCTCGAATACATTGCGCCCTTCGATGCGGTAGCGCGGGTCGGGATTGAACGCGATTTCAAGGAACAGGTCACCTGCGCCCGCCCCTCCGGTGCCAGGATGTCCCTGTCCGCTCAGGCGCAACTGCTGGCCCGGCACCACGCCCTTGGGGATGGCCACGTCGAGGGTGCGGTCGCGCGTGAGCACGCGGCCATGCTCGTCGCGCTCGGGCACGCGCAGGGTCACGGTGCGGGTGACGCCGCGATAGGCGTCGGCCAGGTCGATGCCGATGGAGGCGTGGATGTCTTCGCCGCGCATGCGGTAGGCGCCGCCGGCCGGATGCGCACGCCGGCCCACATGCGCGAACAGGTCGGAAAAGAAATCCTCGGCTTCGCCGCCCTGGAAGTCGAAACCGGCGCCCCAGTCGGGCGGCGGGTGGAATTCCTGGCCCGCGCGCCGGCCCCGGCCCAACTCGTCGTAGGCGGCGCGCTTCTCGGCGTCGCCCAGCACGGCGTAGGCTTCGTTGATTTCCTTCGTTTTCTGGTCGGCGTCGGCAGCCTTGCTCACGTCCGGATGGTACTTGCGCACCAGCTTGCGGTAGGCCTTTTTGATGTCTTCCGCGGAAGCGTTCTTGTCGACCCCGAGGGCCTGGTAATAGTCCTTGTATTCCACGCGCGGTACTCCTGGATCGGTTTGCATCATCGTACTGCGCGCCCCGGGGATGCAGCGCACGCTTCGGCTCAGCTGCCGAACGCAAGGCGCAAGCGACGAATCGACGGGTCGTTTCTGATCCGGGCCGACGAGGATCATTTCCTGATCGGCAAGCACTGTCTTGATCAAGCGAGGAAATCACATGAACACATGGCTCAAACGAACTGGCGTCGCGCTTGCCGTCCTGGTTGCGGCGGGCGTCGCCGCCCTGTTGCTCGGCAAACACTTGGGTGAGCGCAAGATGGCGCGTACCATCACGCTGGCGGTCGCGCCGGTCGAGCTGTCCGGCGACAGCGCGCACATCGAACAGGGGCGCTACCTGTTCCGCACGCGCGGCTGCGCCGATTGCCACGGCGCCAATGGCGCCGGAATGGAAGTGGTCAAGGAAGGCGCAATGCTGGTGGTCTCCCCCAACATCACTTCCGGCGCCAACAGCGCCGTCAGCGCCTACAACACGCTCGACTGGGTGCGCACGCTGCGCCACGGCGTCAAGCCGAACGGCAAGCCGGTGCTGATCATGCCAAGCGAGGAGTACAACCGCCTCAGTGACGCCGACCTGGGCGCGCTGATCAGTTATGTGCAGCAGTTGCCGCCGCTGGCCGGGACGCAGACCGCGATCCGGCTGCCGCTCGACATGAAGGTGCGCTACGCCTTCGGGCAAATCCAGGATGCGGCCGAGAAGATCGACCACTCGCTGGCGCCGTCCGAGCCGCTTCGGCCTGCCGTGACGGCGGCGTACGGCGCCTACATTGCCAACAGCTGCGTCGCTTGCCACGGCGAACACCTGAGCGGCGGCAGGATTCCGGACCTCCCGTCCGGCTGGCCGGCAGCGGCGAACCTGACGCCGGGCAAAGGCAGCGCGATGGTGCGCTACCCCACGGTGCAGGCGTTCATGGCGATGCTGCGCAGCGGGCAGCGCCCGGACGGCAGCGCCATCAGCCCACTGATGCCGTTCGCCTCGCTGCGCGAGATGACCGACACCGACATTGGCGCCTTGCACGCCTACCTCACCACGCTGCCAGCGCGCGAGGCGGGCCGGCGCTGACGCGCCGACTTCCGCGAAACGGGAACGTGGTGAAGGTGCTAACGCGGCTCTACCGACCCTTTTGCGACAGTCTCGTAGGCGGGAACCCAATTTTTCTCGAATCGCAAGCTACTTCAAATGGGGTTCCCGCTTTCGCGGGAACGACGTCAGGGAACGCGGGAACGACCGTTAGGGAACGCGGGAACGACGTCAGGGAACGCGGAAACGACGTCAGGGAACACGTGAACCACGTCGCTTAGGCAGGGAAACACGGGAAGTCGGTTTCGCCAATGGCGGAAACGACGGCGCGGGGGCAGGAGAATGACGGCGCGGGCGAACTGGCCCATTTCCGTATTGGCGAATAGTCAGTAGAATCACCGGTTTCGTCCATGCGCTGCCGCCATGTCCCCTGTCGCCGCCCGTCCGCATTACCCCGTCCTTGCCGAAATCGGCGCCCTGTGGAGGCTCGCCTGGCCCATGCTTGTCGGCCAGCTTGCGACGGTCGGCATGGGCGTGGCCGATGTCGCCATGACCGGCCACGTGAGCGCGGACGAACTGGCCGCGGTCTCGCTGGGCGCGTCGGTCTGGTCGATCGTACTGGTGACCGTGATGGGCATCATGATGGCGATTAACACCGTGGTCGCGCACGAAATCGGCGCGGCCCAATACGGCCGCATCCCCCATTCGGTGCGCCAGGCCTTGTGGAAGGGTCTCGGGGTCGGCCTGCTCGCCTGCCTGGCCGCCAATCTTGCCACCCTCGTGTTCCCGCACGTGGGCATCGGCGAGGCGGTCAGCGACAGGGCCTCGATGTTCTTGCATGTCATTAGCATCGGCATGCCGGCCTTCGCGTGCTACCGCGCCCTGTACGGTTACACCGCCAGCATCAACCAGACCAAGCCGGTGATGGTCATCGCGCTGTTCGGCCTGCTGTTCAACGTGGTCGTGAACTGGCTGCTGGTGTTCGGCAACCTGGGGCTGCCGAAACTGGGCGCGGTCGGGTGCGCCGTCGGCACCGGCATCGGCATGTGGCTGATGCTGGGCGCGATGCTGGCCTGGATCAGGGTGGCGCCGGCGTATCGCCAGACCTACCCGTTCACCCATTGGGAGTGGCCGAACTGGCGCGAAATCGGCAGCATGCTGCGCCTCGGGCTGCCGATCGGGGTCACCTATTTCGCCGAAGTGAGCGCGTTCGGGGCCATCAGCCTGCTGGTGGCGCGCTTCGGCGTGGTGCAGGTGTCGGCGCACCAGATCGCGCTCAATTTCACGTCGCTCGTGTTCATGGTGCCGCTCAGTTTCGGCGTCGCGCTGATCACCCGGGTCGGGCAGGCGCTGGGCGAAGGCGATCCGCGCCGGGCGCGCTTCGCGTCCTGGGTCGGGGTCGCAATGTCGATCGCGTTCGGCGTGCTGTCGGCGGCGTTCATCGCCGTATTTCGCTGGGAGATTGCGCGCGCCTACACCTCGGATCCGGCGGTGCAGGAACTGTGCGTGCAACTGCTGCTGCTCGCGGCGCTGTTCCAGTTGTCCGACGCGACCCAGGTTGCCACTTCGAGCGCGATCCGCGGCTACAAGGTGACGCGCCAGCCGATGGCGATTCAACTGATCGCGTTCTGGGGCTTCTCGCTGCCGCTCGGGTACGTGC
>JBAQKU010000592.1:0-12475 GCA_049301315.1 Telluria sp. | reverse complement strand
CCATTTGGCGGCGCTGCTCCAGTGCCGCGGCCCCAGCAATAACAAACAATAAAATCAAAAACTTGGCTTAATCCCCTTAAGAGTAATTTTTGCGATACGCCGCCGCGAAAAAGCCCGGTGTCGCCCTCGCTGTTTTCAAAGTGTAAGAAAACAGCTGCAACCCCGACTGATCTTTCATTGACGCTACCGGAGCGTCTGGTTTTGCCTCATTTTTAACTACTTGGCACCGCACCGCGTTTGCCAGTTATAGTTCCAGGAGGATAAATAAACGAGGATGCAAGATGAATGACGAGGACCCGCAGCCTGCGCGCACCGAAGCACCGCCTGCGGAGAACGCTTCGCTGCTCTCCGATACGCAATTCCTGGACGGCTTACGGCGCCAGATGCTCAAATTTGCCAATCTGCAACTAGGCGACGTGGATCTCGCCGAGGACGCCGTGCAAGAAGCGCTCATCGGCGCCTTGAAGAATGCGGGCTCTTTTGGCGGACGCGCGGCCTTGAAGACCTGGGTGTTCGCCATCCTCAAACATAAGATCGCCGATACATTGCGGCAGAAGCAACGCATGGTATCTGCCAGCAGCCTTTTGCGCGAGGACGAGGAGGAGGAGGATTTTTCGGCACTGTTCGACAGCAAAGGCTTCTGGCAGGCCGATGAACGTCCCGCGGCATGGGGTAACCCTGAGGCAGCTGTGCGAAACGCGCAATTTTGGCGTGTGTTCGAAGTCTGCCTGGAAAATTTGCCTGGCAAGCAGGGGCGCGTCTTCATGATGCGTGAATTTGTGGAGCTCGATTCCGACGAGATCTGCGCAACCGTCGGCATCACTGTCACCAATCTTAATGTGATGTTGCACCGCGCCCGCCTGCGGCTGCGCGAGTGCCTTGAAAACCGCTGGTTTGTGAAGGGGGAACCGTCATGCTGAACTGTCAAAAGGTTACCCGTCTTCTTTCGGAGTCGCAGGAGAGAAAACTCACCTTGAAGGAGCAGATGTCACTGAAAATGCATGTGATGATGTGCTCCGGGTGTCGCAATTTTGGAAAACAGATGCATACGCTGCGGCAGGCGGCGCGCGCTTACGCCAAGGGCGAAGACGAGCTTGCCGACAGGACGGAGGAATAGGAAACGACTTCGGCGTGTGCCGAAGTCCTGCACCGGGCACGCAAGCTGCTCGGCTTCATTCCCAATATGCGCGCCAACATGGCAGCCGATGTTTCCCTGGTAAACGTTCCAGTTCACTCGTCCCAGCGGTAGCGAGATGAGTGTAAGAACGGGAACCGTCGCGACGACTTATCCATAAAACCACCTGCAATGATCGGCGCTCCGCCCCTGGGGCGTCGTCAGGATCACGAAACCTATTTGAAAGACAGCGAGATGGCGGTCATCACGACAGCGGGCGCTCACACGTTTCCCTGGTACGTCAGGCTATTTTCTGGAACCAGAAACGCCGTTACGGCGCCATTCTGGAGCCGGCTCGGCTATGGGGACGTACACCCAAGGTATTCGCATCCCTGGCCTTGTTGTACGGCGCCTTGGATCGGCGTTCTTCCCCGATCGAGCCGGCGCTGCGCACGCTGATCACCGTACGCGTCTCCCAGATCAATTGGTGCAGCTTCTGTGTCGATGTAAACGCCGCGACCGCATTAAGGCGTGGCGTGGTCGGGAAAAAGCTGCTGGCCATTGCAGCTTTTTCCGATAGCACATTGTTCTCGGAGCGTGAAAAGGCAGCCCTGGCCTATGCCGAAGCGGTGACAGATACACGCCGGCGTCCTGCGGCAGATCAGTGGACAAGATTACGCCGACATTTCAACGACGACGCCATTATCGAATTGACCGCATTGATTGCGTTTCAGAACATGTCGAGCAAGTTCAACGCGGCCCTGGAGGTCCCGCACCAGGGTTTTTGCGCGCTGGCCCCGGCCCTCATACGGGACGAGGAAAGGCCATGAGGACGACGATTGCCATGCCCGCACTGCCGTCGGGGGCGGTGCTGGTGGCGCACTTGCGCCACACGGAGCCGTAGAAACGGCTTCGCCACTTTGACCCACCTGGGAGAGTTAGTCATGAACCTGTATGCGAAGTCACGCAAGACAAGAATTGCCGCAATGATTTCCGCCGGCCTTCTCGCCACTGCCTTTGGGGGCGCGGCATTTGGCGCCAATCCCTGTGCACCTAAAAACCCCTGTGCCGCCAAGAACCCCTGTGCGGCCAAGAACCCCTGTGCGGCAGGCCACAAGATCGACCCGAAGCAAGTTGTTCGCCCGGCTGACTACAAGCCCTACAAGGCAAGCAAGGCTGCCTTGGTCGCCGAAGGCGAGCGTTTGTCCAAGGATCCCAAATTGAGCACGAATGGGATGTCATGCAGCACTTGTCATCAGGGTAATAAGGCTTTTCAGCCAAGCTTTGCCAAGCCTTACCCGCACCCTGTTCAGATGGCAACGGACATTGGCTTGAAGCGGATCGAGCTCGATGAAATGATACAGTTGTGTATGCTCAAGCCGATGGCTGCCAAGCCGCTGGCCTGGAATTCCAGGGAACTTGCCTCGCTGGTCGCCTATTATGGCGAAGTGCAAAAAGGATTCAAGCCTGTGGCCGCCAAGGGCAATCCTTGTGCCGCGAAAAATCCGTGTGCAGCCAAGAATCCGTGTGCGGCCAAGAACCCGTGTGCGGCCAAGAACCCGTGCGCGGCCAAGAACCCGTGCGCGGCCAAGAAGTACTGACGCCAGATCGCCCCGGCGCCGAGCCAAGTGCGCAAGCCGGGGCGAATGACAATGTGCGCCGCGTGCTCCATCATCCTGAGTATTCGCCCATGGACCTGAATCCGGACCTGGATCGCTTGCCGCAGCCATTGCGCGCCTCGATGCTTGCCGCCGGCAGGGAAATTCGCGAGTGCTACCGGGTCATGGAAAAAGCCGATCTGAATATCGTCGGCGAGGTATTACGGGGACAAGGCGATTTCGTCGAGATGGCGCACTATCCGCCAGACGACGTCTTCGATCGCGAGACCTGCGGCCAGTACTACTACCATGCCCATCGGGGCGGCGAGACGGAACACGGGCATTTTCATACTTTTCTTCGGGCCGGAGGCATGCCGGACGGAAGCGTGCCGGTCGATCACCCCCTGTCTGGCCAGTCCTGGCCGAGCGGCGACGATGCCATCTGCCACCTGATCGCCATTTCCATGGATGCCTGGGGCTACCCAATCGGGCTTTTCTGCACCAACCGCTGGGTCACCGATGAAGCCTGGTATCCGGCGCAGCAGGTCATCGCCATGCTGGACCGTTTCGCCATCGATCATGCATTTCCAAACTGGTGCGTGAATCGTTGGCTGGGCGCCATGTTGCGCCTGTATCGTCCCCATATCGAGGCACTCATTCGGCAGCGCGATGCTGTGCTGGCCCAGTGGCAAACGCAACATCCGGGCACCGATATATTCGAGAACAGGGCACTGGAGATATGCTGCTATCTGCCGATTGCAGTCGATCCGCTGATTGCCGCGCTTGAGGAGATCGACGCCGGCGCTTAGCGTTTTCTGCGCGGCGGTTCTAGCGCGGCAGTGGCAGACGCTTCGAGAACAAGGAATAAGGCGACGCTTGCGCATCGTCGCGCGCCTTTGAGAGCAGGCGCCGGCTCTCGCCAACGGTAGCGCGGTCCTGCAGCAGCGAAAGATAAAACTCCAGGTAGAACGCGTCTGGCTGAACCTCGGCCTCGAACATCAATGACGCGGCGGCCGGGTGGCGCGGCGCCCGGTAGTCGAATATCGCTTGCGCGTCCGGGGCGATGCGGGTGTCCGCGATTTCCCGGCTCAAGTCGAGTGCCACCTGGCGCCCGATGACATATTCCTGCCGGGTGCCGTCAATTGTGTGGCCTGCCGCGTTTTGCTGGAAACCGCGCAGCACAACTTTCGGGGTGACATAGGTCGGGAAATAATGGCCGACGCCGGTGTTGGTCACGCTTAGCCGTGCAGTGACCTGGCCGTTCGCCACCTCGGCCGCACCGGCTTCTATATCCACGCCATTTTTCACCATCTCGGGATCGTGGATGCCGCGCCACACATGACGCCGTTCGGGCATGTGACAGGACTGGCAGGCCTTGCCTTCGCGCGCATGGCGGCTGTCTTGCCACTCGCGATAGGTATTTTCCAGCAGCTTGCCGTTCAACGCGAATTGATCGTCCTTGAACTGATGGCAAGCTGCGCAGAAACGGGAATTCTCGAAGGCGCTATTGGCCTTCCAGCCGCCATGCGCAAGTGCGCCCACGGCGCCGTCCGGCAGGCTGCCGTCGCGCCGCGGCGGGCCATGCCATTGGTAGCCGCGTACATGGCATCCCGCGCACGTGAGCCCATGCTCATGCAGTGCTTTTGACAGTGGGACGGCAGCCGGTTTGGACGTCTGCTGCTGTTGCAGCGCGGCGACCAGGCTGGCCGCTTGTTCCGCCAGTGGCGCATGGCAGCGTATGCAGTCCTGATGCTGGTCGCGGGCGTGGGCCGGCATCGCCACAAGTTGCCCCATTACGCCTGGCCCCATGGCGCGGCTGTGCAGGCTGGTGCGCCAGTCGTCGAACTGTTGACGATGGCAAGCCCCGCAGCTTTCGGGCGCGAGCGTGATGCCATGTGCCGTCACGCTGGCCGGCCGATTTCCCTGGGGCGCCAGCGGGCGCGCCCAGTATTGTTCGATAAAACCTTCCGCTTGGGCAACATCGGGCATCGCAGCGGCCGGTCGCGCCGGCGCGGGGGCAGGGGAGGGCGCCTTACGCTCGCACCCGCCCAGCCATGTGCTCAAGGCGAAAAACGCCAGCACCAGCCATAATCGGCGGCGGCGCCGTGCCCATTCGGTCAAGTCGTGTCCGGTCATGTATCGCCCCGTGATACCTTCAAGTTCTTCATAGTCGTACTACGGGTCCGATTGTTACAAGGCGCTTGCGAGAGAGTTGAAACGGGTCTTCAAGCTGCAGGTCCGGGTCAGATCAGTCTGCGCGCTGTCAATTCGCTTTTCGCATAGGCATAAAAAACCGGCGCCGCAATCACCCCGGCCAGTCCGAACACGGACTCGGCCACCACCATCGCGACGAGCAGTTCCCATGCGCGCGCATTGATGTGCGAACCGATGATGCGCGCATTGAGGAAATATTCGAACTTGTGCAGCACGATCATGAAGGTGAGCGCGGCGATTGCCGTATGCAGCGAGTACGACAAGGCCAGCACCACCAGCACCGTATTCGAAATCAGGTTGCCGACCACCGGCAGGAGCCCGGCGATGAAGGTGATCGCCACCAGGGTTTTCGAAAACGGCAGCGAAATGCCGGCCATCGGCAAGGCCACGAAGATGAACAGGGCGGTGAGGATGGTATTGATTCCGGAGATCCATACCTGGGCAAACACGATGTTGCGAAACGCATCGCTCAGGTGAGCCACCCGTTGCAGCAGCGCGGCGGCAAAGGGACGGTGGGGGTGCGGGCGCAAGGTGTCGTGCAAGGACACCATCACGCCAATGATCATGCCGACCAGTATCCGCGTAACGGTCTTGCCCGCCTCTGCGCCGAGGGCCTTGGCATCGGCCGCATGTTCGCGCAACCAGGCTGTTATCATCTCGCGCAAGGAATCGGCATCGACCGGCAGGTAGGCACTGAGCCAGACCGGAACCTGACCGCGCGAGGCGTCGACGATGTCCGCCATTTTCTTGAACAGGTTGGTGACGCTGGACGCATCGGCTTTCAGCAACAAGGTTGCGCCCCAGATGGCCGATGTCAGGACCGCGATCACGACCGTACCGATGGCCGCCGCCGCGATCATCCGGGCGCGCCCGTCGCTGATCCTGCTGCCGAAACGCTGCGCCAGCAGGTGAACCAGGGAAAACACGAGCAAGCCGGCAAACAGCGCGCCGAGCAAGCCGTAGTGCAGTACCACGAGCAAAAATAGTGGGGCAAGAATATAAGAAGCGATGGTGCTGGAATCGAGTTGCTTGATGGTGGTCATGGACTTGCCTGGTGAGGGAGACGGGGACTGTTGACGCGCGCCGCAAGAATGTCATGATTTTCTGTCAAAGGCAATGGCAGCGGTGCCTTGCTGTTGCCAGCTTTGCAATGCAAAATGCAGTATAGCCGCAACTGCCCGCGCCCTGCCGGCAGGCTTCACGCACAGGAGAAACCTTGGATATCACGGGACCCACGATCAATGGTGCCGGCTATACGCTGTGGCAGATGGTGCTGTACATGCTGCGCCTGGGCAGCCTGGGCTTCGGTGGTCCGGTCGCCCTGGTCGGCTACATGCAGCGCGACCTGGTCGAGCAGCGCAAATGGATTACCGAGGCCGATTACAAGGAAGGCCTGGCGCTGGCGCAACTGGCGCCCGGGCCGCTGGCGGCGCAGCTCGGGATTTACATCGGTTACGTGCACTATCGCATCCTGGGCGCGACGCTGGCGGGCATTGCGTTTGTACTGCCGTCGTTCCTGATCGTACTCGCGCTGGGCTGGGCCTATGTGCGCTTCGGCGGCCTGGCCTGGATGCAGGCGGTATTTTACGGCGTCGGCGCGGCGGTGATCGGCATCATTGCGATGAGTGCGAAAAAACTCACCGCAAGCAGCGTCGGCAAGGACAAGCTGTTGTGGGCCATCTACCTGGTGCTGGCCGGCGTGACCATCGCTACCGAGTCCGAAATGGCGTGGCTGTTCATCGGCGCCGGCGTGCTGGTCTGGCTGCTGCGTGCGCCGCCGGCATGGATGGGTAAAGCCAGCCTGTCGGCCGCCGGCCTCGCGCACCTGCCGGCCATGCCCGCCGTGTTCGGCACGCTCGATGTGTCGGTGCTGACCCAGATCGCACTGTTTTTTTCCAAGGCGGGCGCATTCGTGTTCGGGTCCGGGCTGGCGATCGTGCCATTCCTCTACGGCGGCGTGGTGACCGAACACCACTGGCTGAGCGACAAGCAGTTCGTCGACGCGGTGGCCGTCGCCATGATCACGCCGGGACCGGTCGTGATCACGGTCGGTTTCATCGGCTACCTGATTGCCGGCTTTCCCGGGGCGCTGGTGGCGGCCCTGGCCACCTTTATCCCGTGTTACCTGTTTACCGTTATCCCGGCGCCGTACTTCAAGAAGTACGGCAAGGTGCCGGGCGTGCTGGCATTCGTGGACGGCATCACGGCGGCGGCCATCGGCGCCATCGCAGGATCGGTGGTGGTGATCGCCAAACGCTCGATCATCGACGTCCCCACAGCCCTGATCGCAGCCGTCACCATCGTGCTGCTGTGGAAGTTCAAGAAGCTGCAGGAGCCCGTCATCGTCGCAGCCGCCGCCCTCATTGGCGTGATCGCCTATCCGCTATTGCGCCACTAATACACTGAAGCCTCGCATCGCCTCGGCCTCCCGGCCGGAGATCGGATCGGCCGCTCTGACGGCACCACGGGGCTTGCATTTTTTTTCAATTTCGTTATATCATATAACTATTATATTTAGTAATTAATGCCGATGGCCCGGCCGATGGCGACATGTACTGGAACCGGATGCGGCTTCAGAGCACGGTGCGCAAGTTCCGTCATTTGAAAAGGAAACTTCATGAGTAACAATTGAAGTGCGACAGGCCTTCAGGCCTGTCGGTCTAAACAAGATTTGGAAGGGGTTTGAATCCCGGCTGGGCGCCCCCCCTCCAATCGCTACGCGAAACCCCGGCCTTCAGGCCGGGGTATTCTCTGCGCTCCGGCCTGAGGCCGGGGTTTCAACCGGAGTCGGATTTAGATGAATATCGTTCATCTTCGGGCGCAAACCGCTGCAGGGCGTTAATGAAAATGAACTCCATCGCGGAATTTCCTGGCCGTCCCGCGCATGCCGAGAGTGCGGAAGGTTCAGCCGCGCCTTTCCGCCCGCCGATTCGCAAGAGCGGCGAGGACGATCGGCTTGCGGCTGACAGTTGCCCGCCTGGTCAAGAGCGGACGGACAAAAAAACGAGGCCCTCCACCGAACTGCGTAGGGTCAGACTGCGCGCGCTTGTCGCGATGTTCTCGGAGCGCGAGATCGGATATGTCGAGGTCGCCAGGCTCCTCACATGTTCAGCATCCGCAGCGCGCAACTACATCTTCGAACTCATGGATGCGGGAGTCGTCAGTCTCTCGCCAAACAGGGGGCCCGCTGGCGGACTCGATCGATCCGTTTATCGCATCAGCGCCGACAGGCGCATCGTGGATGAATTTCAAGCCGGTCTTGAGAAGCCGTTGTCCTGCAAGGGCAGTCGGACGACGAGCGCGTTGCGCCACTGTGATGAGGCTCCCGATGCGCTCCCGGTTCGAACCGGCGCGCAATCCATCCCCTGCGCGCTCGATACCAGCACTCCTGCCGCGCGACGAGATCCTTTGGTGGCCGCTCTGTTTGGTGCGCCGTGCGCGCGAAGCGAATCGCGTTCCTAAGGCCGGGCAGTTCTTTCTTGTGTAGTGCGCCTGCCGAACGAAAATCGAGCGGATTGTCGCATTTTCGGAAATCAAGGCTTGCACTTGCCGCGCAATACTTATAAGATATAATCATTATTTGAAATATGTATTGTATGCCTGGCGTTCCAAGGGGAAACATATCCCCGGCTGTCAGGCCTGTCCGCCCTCGATCCAACAAAACCAGCAGGAGACAAGTATGGCTACATCGAATACCCGCTTCAATCCGCGTTCCACGCATCCGGCCCCGTGCGGGCCGCAAGCCGGCGCGCTGCGAAAGACCCGTTTGGCAATCGCCGTCATGTGCGCGCTGGGCGCTTCAGCGCAGGTGGCGGCGCAGACTGCGCAGCCGCCCGCCACGGCCGCGCCTGCCGAAGCGATGGACCAGGTGGTCGTCACCGGCAGCCGGATCCGCGGCGTGGCCCCGGTCGGATCGCCCGTGGTCTCGGTGACCCGGGGCGACATCGAAGCCTCGGGCGCGGTCAGCACCGCCCAGTTACTGCAGGAAGTGCCGCAGGTATTCAACCTGGGCGTGTCCGAAAGCTCGCGCGGCCAATCTGGCGGCTCGGGCAACATCACCTACGGTTCGTCGGTCAACCTGCGCGGCATCGGTCCGTTCGCAACCCTGACCCTGATCAACGGCCACCGCGCCGTGGCCCAGGGCACCACCGGCTCGGGTATCGACCCGTCGATCATCCCGACCCTTGCCCTGCAGCGGGTGGAGATCGTGGCCGACGGCGCTTCCGCCATCTACGGCTCGGATGCGGTGGCCGGGGTGGTCAACATGATCTTGCGCCGCAATGTCGAAGGCGCCGAAGGCTTCGTGCGCTACGGCACGGCGGACAGCTACACGGAACGCCAGGCCGGCGCGCTGTGGGGGCATGATTGGAAGGGCGGGCAATTCGTGGCCACCTTCCAGCACGACTATCACAGCGCCTTGCGTGGTCAGGACCGCGACTTCTTCCGGGGCGACTTGCGGGCCCAGGGCGGCGGCGATTTTCGCTCGACCCAGTGCAATCCGGGCAATATCGTCATCGGCGGCACCAGCTACGCGATCCCGGCCGGCGGGGTGACCAAGGGCGGCGCAGCCCAGTTGCTTCCCGGTACGGCGAACAAGTGCGACAACCTGAAATACGCCGATATCCTGCCGCGCCAGGAGCGCAACAGCGGCGCCTTCACCTTTAATCAGGAGCTCGGCCACGGCATCAGCCTGTACGCGGACGGTTTCGCCACGCGCCGCCAGTATCGCGTCAACCCGAGCATGCTGGCGTCGAACCTGACCGTGCCGAGCACTAATCCGTTCTACGTACGCCCCGCCGGCGCGCCGGCAGGCGGGTCGGAAACGGTCGCCTACTCGTTCGTCAACGACCTGCCGCAAAATACGGCGGAAGGCTTTTCAAGATCGGCGGAAGCAACGCTAGGCGCGGACATCGCGCTTGGGAGCGGCTGGAAAGCGGGCGCCCTGTATACCTATGGTAAGAACAATGACCAGGCGACGACCCTGCACGGGCTGAACAACGCAGCGGTCAACGCAGCGCTTGCCAGCACCGATCCCGCGGCCGCCTTGAATGTCTTTGGCTCCAGCCCGAATTCGCCTGCGGTGCTGGCGGCGATCGCGACGTCGCTCATCATTTCGCCCGGCGAGACGATCTTCCAGAACGTCCAGCTCAAGGCGGACGGCCCCTTGTATGACCTGCCGGGCGGGAAAGTACGCGCCGCGTTCGGCTACGAAGGGCAGGACATCCGCACCCGGGGCGGACAGACGACCGGTACTGCCGCCAAGCCCGTGTTCGGCGAAGTCGAGCTCGAACGTAAGATCAATTCGGTGTATGCCGAAATGATGGTGCCGATGGTGGGCGCGCACAACGCCATGCCCGGCATCTACAAGCTCGATGTGAACCTGGCGGCGCGCGCCGACCGCTACAGCGATGTCGGTTCCACCAGCAATCCGAAAGTGGGCGTAAACTGGGCGCCGGTCAAGGGCGTGACGGTGCGCGGCAGCTACGGCACCTCGTTCCGCGCGCCGGGCCTTACCCAGATCAAGGGCTTCTCGAACGGCGGCAAGGGCGGCCTGTACGTGCAAAATTATTCCGATCCGACGATCGGCGGCGCCCTGCGCGTGGGCGTCACCCTGTCGGCGCCGAATCCCGACCTGAAGCCTGAAACGGCGCGCACCCGCTCGCTGGGCATCGACTGGGAGCCTGCGTTCGGCAGGAATACCAAGATCGGCCTGACCTACTTCGACATCCTGTACGAAAACCAGGTTACCGGCTATCTGGCCGACCTGACAGTGCTGAACCGCGAAGCGCAGTTCGCCGGCACCGGCATCATCCAGCGCAATCCGTCGCCGGAACTGGTCGCCAGGCTGACCTCTCAATATGCGGTCGCATCCGGCGTGCTGCCGGCAAACTGGACCCTGTTTGTCGATGGCCGCAACAGCAACCTGGGCAAATCGGTGTCGAACGGATTCGATTTTCAGGCCAGCACCCGGGTGCCGACTGAAGCATGGGGCAATTTCGGCTTTGGCGTGAGCGGCACCTATTACACCAAGTACCAGGTGGCGATCTCGCCCGGCGCTGAACTGGCCGACCAGCTGAACCTCATCTTCAATCCGCTGCGCTTCAAGACGCGTCTTTCGGCAAGCTGGAGTTCCGGCCCGTGGTATGCCAACACCTTTGTCAACTACCAGAACTCGTACACCAACAACCTGGCAAGGCCGGAGCAGAAGGTTGCCAGCTTCACCGGTGTCGACGCCCGCCTGGCGTATGAAATCGGTGCGGACAACGGGCCATCCTGGCTGGCTGGCTCCACCTTTGCGCTCGGCGTGACCAACCTGTTCGACCGCACGCCGCCGTTCGTCAACATCGCGCAGAGCAGCAACGGTGGCGGCGGTTTCGATCCGACCCTGACCAACCCGGTGGGCCGCACGGTATCGCTGTCGCTGAACAAGCGCTTCTGACATGACGATACCGTCCATGCATCGCCTGTTCATATCGCTTGCCGGCCTGGCGATGGCCGGCGTCGCAGGGGCGCAGAGCCAGAGGGCGCCGGCGCCGGTATTTCCACTGGCGCCGCCCCCGCCATACGTCACGCCGGAAACCGCGCAAGGCGGCGGCAAGTACCCGGCAGTCATGGAGGCCGACGCAGGCCTGCCGACGCATACCGTGTACCGGCCGAAAGAGCTGAGCGCGGAGAAACTGCCGATCGTCGTGTTCGGAAACGGCGCCTGCGTCAACGTCGGCAACCGCTTCCGCTACTTCCTCAGCGAAATCGCCTCGCACGGTTTCCTGGCGATCGCGATCGGGCCGATGGGGCCGCCCGCCGTCGAATCCATCTCCAGCGGCAGTGCCGCGCGCGGCGCGCCGGCTCCTGGTTCGCCGGCCGCGCTGCGCATCGCTTCCTCGCCCCCGATCGACTACATACCGGCCGACACCACGGCGCTCCAGCTGACCGACGGCATCGACTGGGCGATTCGGGAAAACAGCCGCGCGGGCAGCGCGTATTTCGGCAAACTCGATACCGCGAAAGTGGCCGTCATGGGCCAGTCCTGCGGTGGCTTGCAGGCCATCGCCGCGGCCCATGATCGGCGCGTGAGCGCGCTGGGCGTCTGGAATAGCGGGCTGTTCGCGAACGACCAGCGAACCTGGGACATCGCTGCGGCAAATGCGACCAAGGCCGGCCTTCACGAGCTGCGCGTGCCGGTAATCTACGTCACCGGGGAGCCTTCCGACGTCGCATTCCAAAACGCCGACGATGATTTCGCGCGCATCGAACACCTGCCGGTGCTGCGCCTGTGGCGCGAGAAGACCGGCCATGGCGGTACTTACCGCGAACCGAACGGCGGTGCTTTCGGCACGGTCGCGGTGGCGTGGCTGAAATGGCAGCTGAAGGGCGACAGCGAAGCGGCGCGCATGTTCCTGGGTGCCGGTTGCGGCCTGTGCGGCCAGCCAGAATGGCACATCAAGAAGAAGAACCTCGACTAAATGAATACCATGAGCGGGCAATCGAAGGGGGGCATGCGGCGCGCCTTGCTGGCGCTAGGCTTTGCCATTGGCGCCGCCGCGTCGCT
>JBAQKU010000591.1:0-2609 GCA_049301315.1 Telluria sp. | reverse complement strand
CCTAATTTCGCCGCGTCGCAGCAGCTAAATTGGGTTCCCGCCTTCGCGGGAACGACGGAATTTCCGTCGTCGTCGAAGGTCGTGTTGCGTTTTGCGACAGCCTCATTCGCGCGAACGACGGAGTTTCCGTCGTCGTCGAAGGTCGTTTTGCGTTTTGCGACAGCCTCCTGCGCGGGGACGACGGGGTGCGTACTGTGAATTTCGCTTAAGTCAACGGCATTACCGCCCGAGAGCGGCTCGGCCAGCATCTGGGAGTGTTTGCGCACGTCCCGGTAACGTTGCGCTGCGCTGCGCCCGGTCGCGGCCATGTCAGTCCGCGATCGCGCGCGCGTAAATGAGGGCAAACCATCCGGCCGGATCGGTCCATACCTCGACCGCCTGGAAGCCGGCCTGCCCGAGCAGGCCGACCGCGGCGCTTTGGCGGTACTTGTAGCTGTTCTCGGTGTGAATGCGCTCGCCCCGCGCAAATGCGCGCGTGCCACCCTGCCAGCGCGCGCTGAGGTCCTCGCGCGCCTCGAGGTGCATTTCGATGCGCCCTTCGGCCTCGTTGAAAAAGCCGAGGTGGCGCCACTGGCGCACATCGAAGTCGGCCCCGATCAGGTGGTTCACGTGGCGCAGCGCATTGAGGTTGAAGGCGGCCGTCACGCCGAGCGCGTCGTCGTACGCGGCGTCGAGCGTGGCCTTGTCCTTGACCAGGTCGATGCCGATCAGGATGCCGCCGTCGAGATCGCACCGATCGCGCACGCGGCGCAGGAAGGCGCGCGCCTGGTCCGGCGTGAAGTTGCCGATCGACGAACCGGGATAAAAGAACAGGCGCCGGGCAGGAGGCACCCCGTCAGGCAGTTCGAGGCGGCTCGAAAAGTCCAGGCCGAGCGCGCTCATCGCGATGTGCGGGAAACACTCCTGCAGGCGCTCGACCGACGCGCGCAGGAAATCTTCGGAGATGTCGATCGCAACATACTGCGCCGGCTGCAGCAGCGGGAACAGCGTGGCGGCCTTGGCGCAGTTGCCCGCGCCCAGGTCGATCAGGGTCGCGCCCGGCTTGACGGCGCTGGCGATAGCGGGCCCGTTGCGCTCGAAAATGGCAGCTTCCGTGCGTGTCGGGTAATATTCGGGCAGTTCGCAAATCGCCTCGAACAGGCGCGAACCGAGCGCGTCGTAGAAAAACTTGGGCGAGATCCATGCCTGCGGTGCGCTCAGGCTGGCGTTCAACTCCGCAAGGACATGCTGCTCGGCATGGGCGCGTGGCGTTTCGGGACGGGGGGATGTCGGCATATGCGTGTAATTTCTTGGTCAGTGGCCTCGACCTTGCACACGGCCACATTGAAAAACGGGAGGCTGGGGAACGATGTTCGTGTTTTTGTTATCATAGCCGAATACGTATTCTTCAGCGCCGGCGCGCTTTTCAAGCGTGCCTTAGACGGGTCGTCCCGAATTTTTACCTTCCTGCAAAGAGTGACCCTATGACCCGATTGTTCAACCTGCGCGTGCTCAGGCGTGCATTGACCGCCTCGCTCGCCACCGCCGCGCTGTTCGCCAGCGCGGCGGCGCCGGCACAAAATACGCCGGGCGTGCTGCGCGTGTCCGCCATTCCCGACGAAGCGCCGACCGAATTGCAGCGCAAGTTCAAGCCGCTGGGCGCCTACCTGGGCCAGGCCACCGGCCTGCAGGTCGAATTCACCCCGGTCACCGACTACGCGGCCTCGGTCGAGGGCCTGGTCAACAAGAAAATCGACATGGTCTGGTTCGGCGGCTTTACCTTCGTGCAGGCACGCATGCGCAGCAAGGGCCAGGTCACGCCGCTGGTGCAGCGCGCCGAAGACGAAAAATTCCGCTCGGTCTTCATCACCGCCTCGAAAGGCATCAACACGCTGGCCGACCTCAAGGGCAAGACGCTCAGCTTCGGCTCCGAGTCGTCCACCTCGGGCCACCTGATGCCGCGCTCGTTCCTGCTGGGCGCGGGCATCAATCCGGACACCGACCTGAAACGCATCGCGTTCTCCGGCGCGCACGACGCCACCGTGGCCGCGGTTGCGGGCGGCAAGGTCGACGCGGGAGCGCTCAACATCTCGGTGTGGGAAAAACTGGTCGCCGAAAAGAAGGTCGACCCGGCCGTGGTGCGCGTGTTCTACACCACCCCTGTCTATTTCGACTACAACTGGACGGTGCGCTCGGACATGAACCCGGCGCTCCAGAAGAAAATCACCGACGCCTTCCTCGCACTTGACCCGGCCACGGCCCAGGGCAAGCAAATCCTCGACCTGCAGCGCGCCTCGAAATTCATTCCGGCCAAGGTGGAGAACTACCAGGCCATCGAAGCTGCGGCGCGCAGCGCAGGCTTGCTCAGGTAATCGATTGGCGCGGCAATGACAACTTACCGCCTCGACCAGCTCACGGTGCGCCACCTGGGCGCGGCGGCAACGCCAGCGCTGCACCAGATCGACCTCGTCGTCGGGCAAGGCGAACAACTGGCCGTGATCGGGCCGTCCGGCGCCGGCAAGACCACCTTGCTGGCGACCCTGGCCTGCGCGCAGCGGCCCGAGAGCGGCGTCTTTTCGGCCTTCGGCCACGACCCCTGGGCGCTGTCCGACCAGGCGCGCCACAAACTG
>JBAQKU010000590.1:0-28987 GCA_049301315.1 Telluria sp. | reverse complement strand
TCATCTCCCCAGCTCCATGCTAAATGAGACAACTGTAAACCTCGCTTCCGCACCGGGCCGGTTTTAGGTGACAAACCGGCCAAGATAGTTGTCGTCTACCGGCCAAGATAATTGTCGCTCACCACCTTTTCCCAAAACGTGCGCTCTGCCGCCATAACGACGGGCTGGGCTGCAGGAAACTGAACACCCTCGACGACCGACGCGATATCGCAAGTCACCATATGGATATGGTTAGGTTCGCCGGTGGCGCGAGCCCCAAACTCCAATTGGACACTGGCCGCCGAGTAGCCGGTTCCTGTTTTGATGGCGGGATAGTTGACGAGAAGTTTTTCGTTTTCCTTGCCTTCGATTGTCAGCGATGCCTGCAGGCCGGAGGCTGACAGTGCCCTCTGAATCACCGGCATGACTGTAGTTTTGATCCAGTCCGGGAGCCGGCTGCGCACAGCACTCGTGATCTTCTTTTCCTGACTTGCCGAAGCGGGAATCGGGTTGCCGTCGCGCAGTAGATCCGGCACCAGTTCGCGGATGTCATAGGTGAGATCGACGTCTTCGGAAAACCGGTCGACGATTCGGTACACCTTGGACAACGAAGTGCCGCCCTTGAATGTCAGTGTGCGAGCAAGGGGAGAACTGTAAATTGCGGAGAGCGCCCAGACAACCCAGATGTCCTTTTCCAGCAAGTGCGCGGGGCGCCCTATACGGGCAGCTGCAACCTCGAGCGCTTCAGCTTGGTCTTCACGACTGAGCGCAAACCACGATTCAGCCATGCGCACTCACGTCGCCCACTGCCCTGGCCATCCAACTGGGCAGTGAGGCACGCGCGGAATGCATGGCATCCCATTCTGAAGCAGGCAACTTGGTCCGCAAAACCAGCAGTGCGGGGATTCCTTGTTCCGGCCCCAGCCAAGACAGCGCACGTATGGCCATGCCAGCGGGACGCTTGCCCAGTAGTAACTGCAAGTTGTTGCCGTGCTTGAGCTCGACGGATCGTTTGCCGAGTTGCAGCTTGCGCGAACGGCCAGAAGTGATGAACACCTCACGAGTAGGTACTTGGGTCGTCAAGCCCAGGGCATTCGCTTCTGCTGCGCCATTGGCAACGATGGTTTCACCGCTAACCGCTTCGATGGCATGGACGACGGCCTCCGTCGAGGGGGGGCGCGAGCCAAAGCGCCCTCGCACCGGCGCGGCATAAGTTCCACGTCCAACACGCAGCAACACCCCCTCGCGCGTTAAACGCGTCAACGCCTGATCCACCGCCGCCCTGGACCCTAGATGCAGGAACTCTTTGGGCGACAGCAAGCCACCCTCTGGCAGGGCTTGGGCTACAGACAGAATAGCTTCGGTAATTTGGCTCATGATAATCAACCTTGGATGTCAGAAGTCTATACGAGTTTCTGACATCTGGCAAACGCCCGTATCGCGCACACGTGAGATTCGATGTCAGCCGTAATCGGCAGTTTGCGCGCGCGCTTTTCCCTAGTTCCCCGCCATGGCGGACCTCCGGATGGCTGGTGTTCGGACTGTCGCTGACATCGCGGGCATCGGCCTTGATGCTAGGTAAGCGTGGGTCGATAAGCGTCGAAAAGTGGGTGTCCCCTAGTTCCCTGTTGATGAAGGCCGAAGTCATGACGCTCGGCGAGAACACGCGCTTCATCGTGACCTCGCTACCCGGACTCGATGCTGACACCCTGTACGAGGACATTTATTGCGCGCGCGGTCAAGCCGAAAACTATATCAAACATCTCAAAGACGATCTGGCCGCCGACCGCACTTCCTGCACCAGCTTTCTCGCCAACTGCATGCGGTTACTGCTGCATGCCGCCGCCTATATCTTGCACCAGCAACTGAGAACGCAGGCACTGCAGCATACCGCGCTGTCGCAGGCACAACCATCGACGGTCATCTCCAAGCTGTTCAAGATCGCAGTGCAGGTCCGGCAGTACAAGAACAAGATCGTCCTTCATCTGCCGAGCGCCTGCCCAGTCAAAAATCTCCTGCACACGTTGACCGAGCGACTGTACCTGCCGACGCCGGCCAGGTATCTCAACTCGTCCTGAGTAAGCCACGTCCGGTCTGCCGAGAACTGACCGCCCCACCGCCAACCATCAACCTCATACCGATCTTTGATGTCCCGTTTAATTGGGTAGGGGCGCCATTGCCCGCGACCGCGCGATCGCTGCCGAGGAAGTCCTGTGTCGACGAGCCGGCGCCGTAGTGGCAGTTCATGAAACATTCAGGCTAGTTCCGTCCCTCCTGTTGAATGGTGATTCAACTGTGCAGGAGTGGAAATATGCTGTATTGCTGCAGAGCAGGCCGAGCAGTGATTCGGATCAACTAGGCAGTCGGCACCGCTCGTCGCGGTTGGCGCTGATGCAGGTCCACTGCCCAGCGCGCCTGCCAACGCGCTTCTCGTCCACGGGAGCCAGCGGAGCCAGGGTCAGAGCGGAGCCAGGGTGCCGACATTCGGACATGAAGTCTGTGGAGCTACATTTCTTCAGAGATTACAACGACGGATGAGTCCGTGTCCGAATGCCGGCTCTGAGGTGCCCCAGAACTCCCGAACTCGAACTGCTTGTTCGAAAAACGAGATCGGCGCCACAATCGTCAATTATTCAGCGTTTCCCTAAAGCTGATCAGTGTGGAGCGGGGACGCGTCATGGCGGACCTCCGGTTGGCGGGTGTTGCGCGTGGGCTGGTGTTCGGACTGTCGCTGACATCGCGGGCACCGGCGGCCTTGATACCAGGTAAGCGTGCGTCGATAAGTGGGTGTTCGCTAATTTGCTAGTTGTGACTTGCTGCGGACTACCGAAGTATAGGCGCGGCGCAAAAGTACCGGCGCAGCCCAGCGCGATGCGGAATGTTTTGTAGAAACGATAATAAAACTGCCGCATGGCAACATTTCTTTAGCATGAAGGGTATAATCTAAAAAAAAGACAAACTTTCTATCGGAAAAGCAATGAACTGGTGTATCGTTCGAAAACATCGGTGGCCAAGAAAAGCGCTCTGTTTAAGACCCCGTTTCAAGTCCGAGGTCAAATGCCAAAAACACAAATAAACAAGCTTCGATTAGCTATTTGGGTGTTTCTGGTCAGCGGCTTTGTTGCCGCTGGCTTTGCCTATTGGCAAGGCAATGTCATGGTCGCGCGCGAACTTGGCGCACGCCTCGATGTGCGGGCCGCCCAGGCGAAAAACAGCGCGGAACTGCAGATCCGCACCTACGCGGAAATGCTGCGCGGGGTACACGCCCAGTTCGTCCTTCATCCCCAGGTAACGCGCCACGACTTCCAGCGCATGTACACGGCGCTCGCCCTGAATACCCGCCTGACAGGCAATCCCGTGATCGGATTTTCTCCGCGCATCAAGCCAGGCGAGCGCCCGGACTTTGATGCTGCCTTTCAGCGCACCCTGGCCAGCAACAACCTTGGTTATCCAACTGCATACCAGCCTGCGCCGATCGGACCGGCCGATTCGTTCATCGTCAACTACGTCGAACCGATCCAGGATAACTACTTCGGAATAGGAAAAGACCAGGGCGCCGAGTCGATACGACGCGCCACCATCGAACGTGCGCGCGACACCGGTGAAATGCAGTTAAGCGGACGGATGCGCTTGTACCTTCAGCCCGAAATATATCCCGGCGTGATTTTTTTCATGCCGGTGTATCGGGGCGGCGCGGTGCCGCCCACGCTGGCCCAACGCCAGGCCGAGTTCGCCGGGGTCGTTTTCCTCGGCGTGCGGGTCGACGAGATGCTGTACGAAGTATTCGGACCTGCGCTGCTCGAGGACGTGGATGTCGAAATCTACGACCTGCGCAACAGTGGCCCCGGCGACATGGGCAAACACAATCTGGTGTTTGACAGCGGCAGCTACAGTGCCCAGCCAGCACTACATGCGAGAAACAAGCGCTACCCGCTGCAGCGCAGCAACCATCTTTCCATCGCGGCCACGAATTGGCGATTGCAAGTGATCGCATTGCCCGATTTCAAGAGTACGACGCAACGCTGGTTGCCATTGCTGGCAGCGCTGTCCGCCATGCTGCTGAGCTCGCTTGCATTCTTTTTCATGAGCACGCTCGAGCGCAACCGGCACATGGCGGAAAAGCGCGCGGCCAAGGCAGAGCGCTCGCTCCAATCGAAGGAAGAGCAACTCGCGCGCATCAGCGAATCGATCGACGACGTGCTGTGGACGGCCGACCTCCCCGGCAACAACACCCTGTTTGCCAGCGCGGCCATCGAACGCATGTTCGGCCGGCCGCTGCAGGCGTTCTATGACAATCCGCAGCTCTGGACAGAGTGCACCCACCCCGACGATCTTCAGCCGCTGCTTGCCGTGCTGGAGGGAATCACCAGGACCAGGACCGAAACCTTCGAGTACCGCATCATCCGGCCCGACAATGAAGTGCGCTGGATAAAGCTCAATGCACACTTTATTCCCGGCAGTGCGCCTAGCGCGGGAATGATCGACGGCCTTCTCACCGATGTCACCGAGCAGCGCCGCATCGACCAGGCCCTGATCCGCAGCAACCGCGCCTTGCGGGCAATTCATGCGTGTAATACGGTGATCATGCAAGCCGCGGATGAAGACCGCCTGCTGCATGGCATCTGCGACGTGGTCGTCGGCGCGGGCTACCGGATGGCCTGGGCGGGCGTGCTGCAGGACGATGCGGATGGCCCGATTGTGCCGATCGCCGTCGCTGGGGAGCATCAAGGCTACATGGGATGCATTCAAGATGCACTCCAGCTTGGCGTGCGCGACACCGGAACGATAGGTGAATCGCTGCGCACGCGCATGCCGAGCGTGTCGAACCGTTTGGCCGACGATCCCCGCCTTGCAACCTGGCGCTCGTACGCGCTGGAGCGCGGCTACCGCTCGAAAATTGCACTGCCCCTGTTCGAAGGCAAGCAGGTGTTCGGGGTGCTGAACGTATATGGCGAAGAAGAAAATGCATTCGACCACGACGAAGTCCGGTTGCTGCAAGGCCTGGCCGAGCGCATCACCGTGGCGATCCAGTCCTACCGCGACCGCCGCGCGCGCCAGGATGCCGAGGCGGGACTGCGCGTGCGCCAGCGTGCGATCGAAGCCTGTGCCAACCCGATTCTTATCGCCAGCGCCAGCGCCCCCGATTATCCGGTTGAATACGTCAATCCCGCGTTCGAACAGGTAATCGGCTACGGCGCCGCCGAGGTGATCGGCAAGGGTATGCTGAGGCTATGCCGTGCGGATATGCAGCAGCCCGGCATGCAGGAAATCCAGGCGGCGCAAGCCCAGCAGCGTGCCGGACACGCCGTGATCTGCGAATACCGCAAGGACGGGACCTTGATCTGGGTCGATGTATACGTCTCGCCGGTGCTCGACGAATCCGGCGCGGTTACCCACTTCGTGATGGCGATGTACGACATCACCGATGCGAAGAACTACGAGGCCGAACTCGAATACCAGTCCAATTACGATACCCTGACAGGGCTGGCCAACCGCAACCTGCTGCAGGACCGCACCAACCAGGCGCTCGCACGGGCCGCATGCGACGCCCGCCAGGTGTGGTTGGTGGGAATAAACCTGGACCGCTTCAAGTTCGTCAACGACACGCTGGGCCGCGAGGCGGGCGATGCGGTGCTGCGGATGGTGTCGCAACGCCTGCAAAAGGTGCTGCGCCCGACCGATACCGTGGCGCGCGTGGCCGGCGACGACTTCGTGCTGGTGCTGTCCGAAGCGGCCGACGAAAACCTGGCGACATCGACCGTGCGCGCGGTGATGGAATCGGTCGCGCAGGCGCTGACGATCGAGGGACACGACTACTTCTTGACCTGCAGCGCCGGTATTGCCGTGTATCCGTCGGACGGCGACAACGCCGAGACGCTGGTCAAGCATGCCGACCTGGCCATGCATCGCGCCAAGGAAATGGGCCGCAACAACTTCCAGTTCTATACAGCGGCGATGAACCAGCGCGCGATGGATCGCCTGCGCCTGGAAGGCGATCTGCGCCACGCCTTGCAGCGCAATGAGCTGCTGCTGCATTACCAGCCGCAAGTGGACCTGCGCACCGGCCGCATCGTCGGCGCGGAGGCGCTGCTGCGCTGGCAGCACCCGCAACTGGGCATGATCGCGCCGGACCGCTTCATTCGCATCGCCGAAGAATCGGGCCTGATCGTCTCGATCGGCACCTGGGTGATGCGCACCGCCTGCCTGCAAAACACGGCCTGGCACGATGCGGGTTTCGGCCCGCTGCGCATCGCGGTCAACCTGTCGGGCAACCAGTTCTACCAGGCGGACCTGGCACTCTCGGTCGCGATGATCCTGGCCGACACCGGGCTGGCTCCGAACTACCTCGATATCGAGCTGACCGAAGGCATGGTTATGCATGATATCGGGCAAGCGGTCGAGATCATGCGCAGCCTGAAGGCGCTTGGCGTGACATTGTCGATCGACGACTTCGGCACGGGATACTCCAGCCTGTCGTACCTGAAGCGCTTCCCGATCGACGTGTTGAAGATCGACCAGTCCTTCGTGCGCAACATCACGACCGATGCCGATGAAGCGGCCATCGCACGTTCGATCATCACCCTGGCCCAATCGCTGCGCCTGCGTGTGATTGCCGAGGGCGTGGAAACGCAGGAGCAGCTCGGCTACCTGCGTCACAATCGCTGCGACGAAATCCAGGGATACTATTTCAGCCGGCCGGTGCCGGCGTCGGATTTCGAGACACTGCTAAAAGCCGGCAAATGCCTGCCGCAAGCCGATGCGGATTCGCACCAGCAAACCCTGCTGTTGATCGACGACCAGGAGAACATCACCGCCTCGCTTTACCGCTTGTTCCGTCGCGATGGCTACACTGTCTTGCGCGCCCATACGGCGGAAGAAGCGTTGTCCCTGCTGGCGCTGCATGACGTGCAAGTGATCTTGTGCGACCAGCGCATGCCAATCATGTCGGGCGCGCAATTCCTCTCGAAGGTAAAGGACCTGTACCCGCATAGCATACGCATCATGTTGACGGGACATACCGCCGTTGATTCCATCATCGAGGCGATCAACAGTGGCGCCGTGTTCCGATTCCACCTCAAGCCGTGGGACGACGAGGTCCTGCGCGCAAGCGTGGCGGAGGCCTTCCACTACCACTGGCACTTGCAGGGGGCTAACCGGGTCGCATCCACCGTTTGATTCCGCGAGAAGATGGCGGTGATGACCATCGGGTTGAGGCGGGTTGCCTCATTACTCAACATAGGAAACAGTTGGGTTTTTGCATCAGAAATCGCGGGCCGAGGAACACTTGCCGGCTATGCCGAAGCCCGACTACCGCGCGAGCGGTTTAGTCCGTCGCTGCGAAGCAGACAGTTGGGACCCACGGAAAGGACGAGCTCCTTGCGGGGCACCCAAGTAACCTTCGAAGACAATGCGCCTACTCGCGCCCCGCCTACACTTTCAGCATATCAGCCGTAATCGGCAGTTTGCGCGCGCGCTTGCCCGTTGCTGCGGCAAGGGCGTTTGCCACGGCTGGCGCCAGGGGCGGCACGGCCGGTTCGCCGATGCCGCTTGGATTGGCGGATGATGGCACGATGTGCACCTCAACGCGCGGCATGTCGGCAATGCGCACCGGCTGGTAGTCATGGAAGTTGGACTGGTCCACCTTGCCATCGGTCAGGGTGATTCCACCGTTCATGACCGTGGCCAGCGCCAAACCGACCGAGCCTTCGACCTGAGCGCGAATGATGTCCGGATTGATCGCAATGCCGCAATCGACTGCGCATACGATCCGCTCCACGCGGAAGGTGCCGTCATCCTTCACTGTCACCTCCGCCACCTGGGCGACATAGGTCTTGAAGGATTCATGCACAGCCACGCCCCGGCCACGCCGCTCCCCAGCCTGCCCGGCCGCCAGCGGCGTACCCCATCCGGCCTTGTCCGCCGCCAGCTTGAGCACCGCTGCGTGGCGCGGATGTTGTCCCAGCATGGACAGACGCCAGGCCACAGGATCCTTTTTCGCCGCGTGCGCCAGTTCGTCAATGAAGCATTCGGTCGAGAAGGCGGTGTGGGTCGAGCCCACCGAGCGCCACCACAGCACCGGCACATGGATGTCGGTCGGCGTGTGCAGGTCGACCAGCATGTTCGCAATCGCATAGGGCAGCTTGTGGGCGCCTTCCACCGAGGTGGGATCGATGCCTTCCTTGATCGCCGCCGCAAAGGGCGAGCCGGCGAGCACCGACTGGCCGACCAGCCGGTGGCGCCAGCCGACCAGCTTGCCCTGCTCATCCAGTCCGGCCGACAGGCGGTGATGGAACATGGGACGATAGTAGCCGGCGCGCATGTCGTCCTCCCGCAGCCACACCAGCTTGACCGGCGCACCGGCGCCGTTCGCCTTGACGATGTTGCCCGCTTCGAGGACGTAATCGGAATCCTTGTTGGCGCGGCGGCCGAAGCTGCCGCCGGCATAAAGCGTGTTGATGCGCACCTGCTCCGGCGCCAGGCCGAACAGCTTGGCGAGCGCCATCTGGTCGCCGGTTTGCATCTGGTCGCCGTTCCACACTTCGCAGCCATCCTTGCCGAGCTGCACGACGCAGTTCATCGGTTCCATCGCGGCATGGGCGAGATAGGGAAAGTCGTAGGTCGCTTCCAGTGTATGCGCGGCAGCGGCCAGCGCCTTGTCCGCATCGCCTGTGCGGCTCGCAACCGTGCCGGGCGATTTGGCCAGCTCCCGGTATTTCTCGAGGATCTGCTCCGATCCGAGCTTGAAAGCGGCGCTTTCGTCCCATTCGACGGTGAGGGCATCGCGGCCCTTTTTCGCGCTCCAGGTATCCTTGGCGAGGACCGCCACGCCGGTGGGAATCTGGACCACGTTGACCACGCCCTTGACGGCCCTGGCCTTGGCCGCATCGAAGGACTTCACCTTCGCGCCGAAGCGCGGCGCATGGGCCACGACGGCAGTGAGCATTCCGGGCAGGTGGATATCCTGGGTATAGACGGCCTTGCCGGTGGTCTTGTCGGTGTTGTCCTTGCGCGCAATGCGCTTGCCGATCAGCTTGAAGTCTTTCGGATCCTTGAGCTTCACGTTCGAGGGCGCAACCTCGTTGGCGGCGGCGCTGACGAGTTCACCGAAGCTTGCCTTGCGGCCCGATGCCTGGTGCATCACCATGCCGTTGGCGACGGTGATTTCTGCGGGCGTGACCTTCCACTTGCGTGCCGCCGCCGCGACCAGCATGGCGCGGGCGGAGGCGCCGGCCTTGCGCAGCTGTTCCCAGGAGTTGCCCACGGCGGTGCTGCCGCCGGTGCCCTGCGCCGGGCCCCACGACAGGTTGTTGTAGCGCTTGGCGTCGGCAGGGGCGCTTTCGACCCGGACCTGCGACCAGTCCGCGTCGAGCTCTTCGGCCACGATCGTGGCCATACCGGTGTAGCTGCCCTGTCCCATCTCGAGGTGCTTGGAGATGACGGTAACGCTGTTGTCCTGGCCGATGCGCAGGAAGGCATTGGGCTCGATGGTCGCGGCGCTCGCCGCCTTCTTGCTCGCGCCTGCCGCTTGCGCCGCGGGCACATAGATGGCCAGCGTGAGGCTCGCGGCACCCTGCAGGAAGTGACGGCGGCTTGCGTTTTCGATACGGATGGTAGTCATAACATTCCTTTTCAGGCCAGCGACTTTGCCGCTTCATGGATGGCGGCGCGGATACGGACATAGGTGGCGCAGCGGCAGATGTTGCCGCCCATTGCGTTATCGATGTCGGCGTCCGTCGGCTTGCGGTTTTTCTCGAGCAGCGCAACGGCGCTCATGATCTGGCCCGACTGGCAGTAGCCGCATTGCACGACATCGAGCCGTTGCCAGGCTTCCTGCACTACCTTGCCGACACGCTCCCGTCCGACGCCTTCCACGGTCACGATTTTCTTGCCTGCGGCCGCGGACAGCGGCGTGCTGCAGGAACGCACAGGCTGGCCATCCAGATGCACGGTACAGGCGCCGCATAGCGCCATGCCGCAGCCGAACTTGGTGCCGGTGAGCTGCAGCGTGTCTCGCAGCACCCAGAGCAAGGGAGTATCGGGTTCGGCGTCGACGCGCGTGGCCTTGCCGTTAATGTTCAGTGTGACCATGAATTCTCCAAAGGGACGAGGGGGAGCCATCAGCGGGAACCATTGTGTCGCACGCAAGCCCTGAAGCGTTTGCCGGATCTGCTTCAGTTATTGCACAATCCAACGAGATATCGTCGGAATGGATAATGGCTGGGACGGCGAGTGCTAGACTTTGTGTCTGGAAAATCTGTTGGATAACGCTATGGACGACAGCGATAACGAGGCCCAAAACGCGGATTGCGCAACCCGGATTACGCTTGCTCGTGAGATCGGCAAGTTTGCCCAAAAGGCCGGGGATTATACGACAGCCATTTCGGCGCTGACGCTTCATTGCCGCAGCACAGCGACCGAGCCGATGCCTTGCATGTATGGGCTTGGACTGGGTGTCATCGCACAAGGCGGCAAGCAGGTGATGCTGGGCGAAGCGATTTTTAACTATGGTGCCGGGCAATCCTTGCTGACGACGGTCGATCTGCCGGTCGTGTCGCACATCACTCATGCAACGCCGGCGAAGCCGTTTCTGGGGCTGATGCTGACACTGGACGCGCGTTTGGTCATGCAGCTGGCAGCGGAGATGGAATTGACGCGCGCTAAGGAACACAGCTATCGGGCACTGTCTATCGGTACGCTTGAGGAAAACATCCTTGGCGCGCTGGTCCGGCTGGTCCGTCTGCTCGACGAGCCGAACTCCATCGCACAGATCGCGCCGTTGATACAGCAGGAGATTACTGTCCGGCTTTTGGCCGGGGCGCATGGTCCGATGCTGCGACACCTTGTTGCGGCGGGCTCGCCCGGTCAGCAGATCGCACGGGCTATGGCCTGGCTGAAACAGAATTTCTCTCATACTCTGCGCATTGACGAGCTGGCGGCCAGCGCGCACATGAGTCCGTCCACGTTTCGCCAGCACTTTCGTGCCATCGCTGGCATGAGTCCTCTGCAATATCAGAAACAACTTCGCCTGCAGGAAGCGCGGCAACTGATGCTCAATCAAAGCCTTGATGCAGGCAGTGCCGGCGTTCGGGTGGGCTATGAAAGCGCGTCGCAGTTCAGCCGGGAATACAGCCGCCTGTTTGGTGCGCCACCTCAGCGCGATATCCAGCGCCTGCGCCTTGTACCGTGAGCAGTTATCTGCCTGCCGCTCGTGTGCTTGTCGCAAGGAAGTGGCTTGTACAGGATCAACACCTCATCAACCAGGCTGAACCAAATGCCGCGCTCGCTTGTCTAGCCATAGCATCCATCCAACACTTCAGCCGCCGTGCTTGATCTCTGTGATGGCTTGACTTGTCAGCGCTATGTCAGTTTGGCGAATCGTCCCCGTTCATGACGCATTCTCGACAGTTCCCTCGTCTTCAGGATGCGGTCGCGCAGACTTGTTTTGAGTGCTGCCGAGTACGTTCTGAAGCGATTGGGCCGACGCGCCCGCGCTTGTCGTGCAGCACAGTTTTGCTGAAAAACGTAACCGTCTGAGAAGTAATTTTCCTCAAAGGTTACTCATTGACGACGAAGGGCACGATCATGAATACATCGATAGTTTCTACTTGTAAGCTTAGTAGCACCCTGTCTATTTACACCTGCATCGCTTTTTTGTTGGCGGCGTGTGGCGGCGCAGCGCTCGACGCTGGCACTGTTGTTGCGACCGTGCAAACGTCGCTGGCCGCATTCGTCGAGTCCGGCGGGGAGGCGCACAGCGGTTCCTTGATGTTCGAGGATGTGCACGCTGCCGAGCTGCAAACCGCGCCTGGGAACGATACGCTTGACCAGGGCGCAGCAGCGCAGGCCGGTTCGGACAGCGATTTCCGCATTCTCGGATATACACCCGGGGCGGCGGACGGCGCCCATCCCGGCACCGCGCCTGCCGATCCGGCGCGCAGCGAACTTCCTGGCAACCCCATCATGCCAGGTACAGCAGCCCGGCTCTACGTATCGCCGGCCGGCGCGGACAGCAATCCAGGAACTGTGGAAAAACCGTTCAGGTCGCTTGAACGCGCGGCGCGCTCGGCCCGGCCCGGTGCCGTGATACTTGTTGCGCCCGGCACCTACGCGGGCGAATTCAGGACAATGGCCAGCGGTACCGTGAACGCGCGCATCTACTACGTGTCGACCACAAAGTGGGGCGCCCGGATCGTTCCTCCGGAAAAGTCGGTCAACAACACGGCGTGGGACAACCGCGGCAATCATGTCGACATCGTGGGCTTCGAGATCGATGGCACGACGCCGCAACAAGGACTGGCGTGGATGCACGGCATCTACAGCGGCGGCTCGTACACCTCAATTCGCAATAATCACGTGCATCATATCGCCACCACGGTCACTTGCACCAGGGCCGGCGGCGCCGCCATCGGCGTCGACAGCTACTACAAAGGCGTCAATGCTGAAGTGATCGGCAACCTGGTGCACGATATTGGCCCGGCCGGCTGCAGCTATGTGCAGGGCATTTATGTCAGCACGTCAGGTAGCGTGAAGAACAATGTCGTGTACCGTGTTGCCGAAGCGGGAATCCACCTTTGGCACGACGCCAACAACGTCATCATCACCAACAACACGATCACCTCCTCGAACACCGGCATCATCGTCGGCGGCGGCGATTTCTATCACACGGCCGGCCCCAACAACTACACAGCGGTCTATAACAACATTGTGTATGGCAACAAGATGGGAATATCGGAGCAGGGCAGCACGGGCGTGCACAATACCTATCGCAACAACCTGGTATATCAAAACACCATTTACAACTGGCGCCTGAAGAACGGACTGACCCATAGCGAAACGGTGAGCGCGCCGCCGCTGTTCATCGCCCACCCGGGGGACGGCACACCTGACCTGAAGCTGCGCGGAAGTTCTCCTGCGATTGGCCGGGGCACGCCGACCCACGCGCCCAGTACCGACTTCGAGGGGCGCGCACGCAACGCCGAGACGGGCTACGATATCGGCGCCTACCAGCATTGATGAACCTGGCGACAGGGTCGATGTCCGTGAGCTGCTCAATACTCCTTGTCGTCGCTCCACATTTCGCGTGAGAAGCGCAGGCAGCGGTTGCGTCCGGTGTCCTTGGCCTGATACAGCGCCACGTCGGCGTACTTGACCGCTTGCCAGAAGGTATCGCTGTCGTTCGGGTAATCGGCGATCCCGATCGAAATCGTTTTTTGCAGCGTGGTGCCGGATACCTGTACTTTCATTGCCTCGACCGCGGCGCGAATTTTTTCGGCAACCTGGTCGGCCGCATCGCCGCAGCTGTTCTGCAGGATGATCAGGAATTCTTCACCGCCATAGCGAATCACGATATCGGAGGCCCGCACCGACTGCTTGAGTACCTTGGCCAGCGCTTTCAGGACACTGTCGCCGGCGTCATGACCGTAGGTATCGTTGACCATCTTGAAGAAGTCGAGGTCGAGCATCAGGATCGAGATGTTCGCTTTCTGACGCTGGGTGGTTGAGAGCAGCGTTTCGACATACTCTTCAAGAAAGCGGCGATTCTTGAGGCCGGTCATCGCGTCCTGCAAGGTCGATTCGCGCAGCGTTTCCAGCAGGCGCTTTGTCTCGAGCACGGGCGCCGCTTCGCGCAGGTAGGCACTGATATAAGGCGCAATGTCCTGCATGCGCTCGGTTTGCTCCGGCTTGACCACGATTTGAACGATGCTGCCCACCACGCCCGACTGGATCACCGGCATGCAGATATGGCTGTATCCCTCGAATTGCGCGTGCGGTTGGAATGCATAGCAGATCCCTGGCGATTCGACCGCGTCGATCAGGTGGCCGGTACGGCGCGCACGGCACGATTCCGGGCGCACCAGTATCTGCGGATCGCACCATTTGCAGTCGTCCCCGGCTTTTCCGTCCACCGTGATGGGGATGATCTGGTTCTTGCCTGCCACGACTTCGTAGATCGAAAAATGGCTGATCGAGAATCGATGTTCGATCACATTCGACAGGCGCTGGTAAATTTCGCTCCTGGTCTCGTCTTCTTCAATCGATTTCTTGAATTGCGCAGCATCCTTCAAGGTTTCCACCATGTCGACGGTATTGGTCAACAGGTTGCGCTCCTTGGACGGCTTCTGGCTGATGAGCAGCCCGACATTGCTGCCGATCGCGTGCAATCCCTTTTGCAGGAATACCATCAGTCGGGTCACGTCTTCCGCAATCTGGCCGATCTCGTCATTGGTCTTGCGTTGTATGTGTACCGTAAAGTCCCCCTGTACCGCGCGCTGGACCGCGTAGGCGACATTGTCGGCGGTGCCGATCAGCGGCCTTACCAGGCGCTGCAGGAACAGATAGGCAATCAGCGAAAAGAAGGCGAGTGCGGCCAGGATCAGGCCTACGGTCGTCAGCGCCATTTGCTTGAGTGGAGAAATCGACATGGTCAGCGTCACCGCGCCCAGCACCGTGCCTTCGCTCACCTGATGGCATTGCAGGCAGTTCGGGGTGCCGTTGGCAGTCGCGGTAAATGGAATGGTGCCGCGGTAGACCACGCTCATGCGGTCCTCGGTCAACTCGTAACGCGCTTTGCCGTCCCGTAGCACTTGCCGTTCGATGTCGTCGTTCGCTTGTTCGCGGCTCAGGCCTTTGCCGAATTGCTGCTCCACATACGGGCCCCGGATCACGCGCGCAACCTGCAAGCCGTGCACCTCGGTCAAACGCTGCAGGAAATTGTCCCGTTTGTCGATGGTGCCGTTGATCATCGAATCGGTCAGGTGGGCGCGCACGATTTCGGCTGCGGTACGCAGGTGCTCGCGTGACGACGCGATCGAAAACTCGCGGAAGGAATACAGGTTGATCGCGGTGACCACCACGAACATGACGCTGGCGAGGACGGAGAAAAAGACGATGATTTTTGCATTCAGTTTCATGGTTTATGATGGATAAGCGATACACGAAGCGATATGCGCGTTAAGAATGAAAAATGACCGGCGAGCCACACCAGCCCAGCGCCCCATTACTGTTAATTATGTAAACACGGTTCGGCAAGTCGGCGAAGTGTACGCGGAGCACTGGTTCATGTCAAATAAGCAATATGAGCATGGCGAGTTTTCCTGACATGGATTAGTCGGCAGCCTTGCAGGACGCTCAGCGCGGATCGCTTGTCTGCGGTCGCCTTCGGCGCTGTGAGATCACGGCGAGGCCGTTGCCCTTGCCAAACACCAGCGCCGCGGCTATTGTTTTGGTCTGTTTTCACTTCTGCGACAAATCTGATGAGCCTGCAATCCGTACGTGAATTCTTTGTAGCCCGCAATCTCGACATAGCAATCATCGAACTGGAAGTCAGCACTGCCACTGTTGCGCTGGCCGCCGAAGCGCATGGGGTCGAGCCTGGCCGTATTGCCAAGACACTGTCGTTTCGCCTGGGTGACGGCAGCACGATCCTGCTGGTGGCCAGCGGCGACATGCGTGTCGATAACAAGAAGTTCAAGCAGGCCTTCGGCAAAGGCAAGATGCTGTCGGCAGAGGAGGTGGTTCAGTTGACGGGACATCCCGTGGGCGGCGTTTGTCCCTTCGGACTGGCACAGCCGCTACCGATCTACCTGGACAAGTCCTTGCAGAAGTTCGATGAAGTACTGCCTGCCGCGGGAGCGGTCCACAGTGCGCTCCGGATCACCCCGGCTCAGCTGGCAGCCGTGACGAATGGCAGCTGGGTCGACGTTTGCTAGCATGCAGTCATTGATTGCCTGGCTATAGACTCGCTCGTATGTCAGGCAGGATGGTCGCGCCGGCGCGCTGCATGGACCACAAGGCAAAGCGCTTTTTCCAAGCGGCATTGGTTGCGACGGCATCGGCGACAACATCGACGCTGTAGCCAAGCTGCAGGGCGTGCAGCACCGTTGCGCGGACACATCCTTCGGCATAGACGCCCACCACATAGAGGTGTCGTATGCCTTCGGCGCTGAGGTACTGATGGAGGTCCGGATTGGAAAAGGCGCTGGCGCGGTCCTTGGCGAATCTTTTCTCGGAGCCCTGTAACTGGAGCCGTTCATCGAGCTGCGCGCCCCAGCTGTCGGCGATGGCCGCTTGATTGCGAAAGAAATTTCCAATGCGGGCTGAGGCGGGAAACTGGTTTAGCACCAGGATGGGCAATGCTTCGGGAAAAGCCCGCTTCGACAGCAATGCATTGGCAGCTTGCACCACGGCGGTGGCGCCGGGCACATCGACTGGCATGCGGGCGCCGTCGGGCGCGAGGAAATCGCGCTGGAGGTCCATGAACAGCACTGCGGATAGCGGCATAGCGACCTTTTGATGGCGAGGTTGGAGGGGCGGCGTCAAGTGAAATTATAAGCGGAAATATGGTTAATTTTGCAATAATTTCTTGGTGCCATGAAATACGCTTCCCTCTCCGCCGCTTCAGCCGAACTTGAACAGGATGCCGTAGCCGCCGCGTGGGTATTGCCACTCCAGGTTGCGGTGTTCGTCGCAGATGATGCGGCAGGTTCCGCATTCCAGGCAGCCGTCGGAAATGAGCACCACGCGCCCGTTGCCCTCGACCGTGTAGCAGCCGGCCGGGCAGCACACGGTGCATTGCTGCTGCGCGCATGCATTGCTGCAGATATCGGCGTCCTTGATCTTCACATGCGGGCGCCCGACATCGACGCGGTAACGGTTCTGGAACAGTTTTTCTTCGACTTTAACGTTGCTCATTCAAAAGCCCTCCACAGTTTGTAGGCGTCACCCACCAGGCCGAACACGGAACGGCGCCTGGTGAAATTGCTACGGATGTTTTTTTCCTTGGTCTTCTTGTCGACCCCGTCGACCTTGATCAGCTCGTGCATCGCCTGGTTGATCAGCTCCGGATAGGTATTGAAGAAATACGGGTTGGCGTGGAACACCTGGTGCAGGTTCTTGTACTTCTTCAGGTCCTTCAGCACGAAGCAATCTTCCAGCTTGCTGCGGTAGACGGCCAGGTGCTTCGCGTCGAGCGGCTTGCCGTCATTCTTGAGATCGATCACCGTTTCGGCCGCCGTGCGCCCGGTGGTCATCGCCAGGTTCGAGCCTTCGCGGTGCACCGCGTTCAGGAACATGCCGGAATCGCCGACGATCATCCAGCCGTCGCCGTAGATTTTCGGCACTGCCTTGTAGCCGCCTTCGGGGATCAGGTGCGCGGTATATTCCTTCATCTCGCCGCCCTCGATCAGCGGCTTGATCGAGGGGTGCTGCTTCATCTGCTCGAGCAACTGGTAGGGCGTGATCTTCTGCTTCTTGAAATCGGACAGCATGCAGCCGACGCCGATGGTCAGCGACTCCCTGTTGGTGTACAGGAAACCGGTGCCCATCATGCCCTTGGTGATCTTGCCCGCCATCTCGATCACGACGCCGGCATCGCCCGACACGTTGAAGCGGCTCTCGATGGTCTCCTGCGGCATGAAGTGGATTTCCTTGACTGCCAGCGCGACGTTCTTCGGCGCGATCTCGTCGTGGAAGCCGGCTTTGGTCGCCAGCAGCGAATTGACGCCGTCGGCCAGGATCACGATGTCGGCGTAGATCTCGCCGCCTTCGCGGTCGGTGCGCACGCCGATCACGCGCTTGCCGTCCATGAGCAGCTCGGACACCGTGGTTTCGCAGATCAGCAGCGCGCCGGCCTCCTGCACTTTTTGCGAAAACCACTTGTCGAACTGGGCGCGGATGATGGTGTAGCGGTTGTACGGCGGCTTGTTGAAATCGTCCGAGCGGTAATGGGTGCCGACGAAGGAGGCGTCGTCCAGCACCCACATGCGCTGTTCGATCAGGTGCCGCTCCAGCGGCGCATCGTCGCGAAAGTCGGGGATCATGCGCTCGAGCGCATCCGAGTACAGGATCGCGCCCTGCACATTCTTCGAACCGGGCGATTCGCCGCGCTCGAGCTGCAGCACTTTCAAGCCGGCCTTGGCAAGCGTATAGGCGGCAGCATTGCCGGCGGCGCCGGCGCCGACCACGATGGCATCGAATTGTTCTCTCATGCTCGTTCTCCTGAAATTTCCCGGCCTGCTTTATGGGCCAGTGCCAGCTGCTGGCGGAATCCTTCGGTCAGCGCCGGCAGGATCGTCATCGCATTGCCGACGATGCCGTAGCTGGCGAACTGGAAGATCGGCGCGTTCGGGTCGTTGTTGATCGCAATGATGACGTCCGAATCCTCCATGCCGACCCGGTGCTGGATCGCGCCCGAGATGCCGGCCGCGATGTACAGCTTGGGCCGCACCGTCTTGCCCGACTGCCCGACCTGGCGTTCGGCATCGACCCAGCCGGCCTGCACCACCGGGCGCGAGCCTCCCACCTCGGCGCCAAGCAGCCTGGCCAGGTCCCATACCAGCTGGAAGTTTTCCATTTTCTTCATGCCGCGTCCGCCGGCGACGATGATGTCGGCAAACGGCAATTGCGGCTTGTCCTGGCGCGCGTCCGGGATGTATTCGAGCACCTTGGTGATGATCTCGGCTTCGATCATGCCCAGCGGATGCTCGACGATGCGCCCGCTGCGCGAGCTATCCGGCTGCGGCAGCGCCATCACGCGCGGGCGCACGGTCGCCATCTGGGGCCGGAAGTTCTTGGTGACGATGGTGCACAGCAGGCTGCCGCCGAAGGTCGGGCGCGTCGCGGCCAGGCCGCGGTTGTCCATGTCGATGTTCAGTTCGGTGCAGTCGGCGGTCAGGCCGGTCTGCAGGGTGGTCGCCACGCTGCCGGCCAGGTCGCGTCCCTGCACCGTGGCGCCCAGCAGCAGGATCTCCGGCTTGAAGGTGTTGACCAGGTCGGTCAGGCCCTTGCTGAACGGCTCGTTGCGGTAATCGGCAAGAACCGGATCGGTCATCAGGTAGCACAGGTCGGCGCCGTGGTGGAACGCCTGGGCGCAAAAGCGCCGGCTGCCTTCGCCGGGCGCGCCCAGTACGATACCGGCCACTTCGACCCCGAGCTTGTCGGCCAGCTTGCGCGCCTCGCCCATCAGCTCCCACGACACCGGGTGCACTTCGCCCTGTTCGTGTTCGACGAACACCCAGATGCCCTTGTAGGCCTTGAGCCGGTCGTCCAGCTCGTACTTGCCGCGCCCGGCGGGTTTCTTGGGGGGATTTGCCTGGCTCATGGCGCACCTCGCTCTGCATGGATGGAGCGCGCGATGCCGGCGCACAGTGCGGGATGCTGGGTCTGCAGTTTTCCGAGCAGGGTGCCGACGATGTCGCACGGCGCGCCGCTTTCGGTTTCGATCAGTTCGGCCGGTTCGGTGCACGGCTGCGGGGCGAACACCTTGCTGACCAGGGTGGGCGATCCTTTCAATCCGATCTGGTTGATGTCTTCGATGCCGGCCGCTTCCCGGCTCCAGACCTTGAGCGCGTGGCGGCTGGCGCGGAACATGTTTTCCATGGTGGCGAAGCGCATTTCGTTGGTACCTTCGAGCATGGTCACCAGACATGGCAGGCGCGTGGTGAGCAACTGCACCCCGCCTTCTGCGCGGCGCTGCGCCTTGATGGTGCGCCGCTGCAGGTCCACCTCGTCGACCGCGGCCACGTAGGTCAATAGCTGCATCCCAAGGCGCTTGGCGATGCCGGGGCCGACCTGGGCGGTGTCGCCGTCGATAGTCTGCTTGCCGGCGAATACCAGGTCGACTTTCATGTCGCGGTCGATCTTGCGGATCGCCGCCGCCAGCGCGAACGAGGTCGCCAGCGTATCGGCGCCGGCGAACGCGCGGTCGGTCACCAGGATGGCGTCGTCGGCGCCGTAGGAAATGCATTTGCGCAGGGCCGCTTCGGCTTGCGGCGGCCCCATCGACAGTACCGTCACCCGTCCGCGGTGCAGGTCTTTCAGGCGCAGCGCTTCTTCCAGCGAAAACAGGTCGTAGGGGTTGACGATGGCCGGCACGCCCTGGCGCATGATGGTGTTGGTGACCGGGTGCACGCGGATTTGCGCGCTGTCCGGGACTTGCTTGATGCAGACGACGATGTGCATGGAAATCTCCTTATGTCATTTCGCGCACGACTGGGAATATCGGATCAGCGCGGCGCGCGCATTGTGCTGCGCAGTGATTCGAGCGACACGCTCTGGCTGTCGGCGTTCTGCAATACCTTGAACACCTTTTCCCTGGCCGGCGTCGAGCGCACGAAGTCGCCGTAGGCGCGGGACAGCAGCAGGCGCAGGCGCTTGAACATTTCGACTTCGTCGAGCGTGTCGAAGCCTTGCTCCTGCCGCATGTATTGGTAAAAGCGCTTCAGGATGTGCAGGCGGCTGACGTTGAGCACCGATTGCTCGTACGGCAGGCAGAAAAATTCGAGAAACTCCTCGGCTGCCGAAAGTTGGGTGAGACGTTGGACCAGGGTGCTCATGTTGGCTGACCTCCTTGGATGGTTCTGCTGCGCTGTGGGTGTCATACTGGTAGTGGCGGGCGGGTTGCGCCGTCGAGGTAAAAGAAAGTGAGTTCGGCTGCATCCGGGGCGCGCTTGGCGAACATCGCGTGGCAGCGGATCTTGTCGAGCATGCGGCGGGCCTCGTCGTTCGACAGCACGATGCCGAGCCTGGCGTAGGCATCCTTGACGGCATGCGAGCCGGAATGCTTGCCCAATACCGTGCGGTGCTGGCGCCCCAGTTCGGCCGGGCTGAAATGTTCGTAGTTGGCCGCGTGCTTGAGCAGGCCGTCGACGTGGATGCCCGACTCGTGGGTAAACACGGCCTCGCCCACGATGCTCTTGTTGGCGGCAACCGGCCGGCCCGAGGCGCTCGCCACCAGTTGCGATATCGCGGACAGGCCGCGCGTGTCGATCGCCGCGTCGACCCCGTGCAGGTGGCGCAACGCCATCACCACTTCTTCCAGCGGCGCGTTGCCGGCGCGCTCGCCCAGTCCGTTGACGGTGGTGCTGGCGTGGGTCGCGCCGGCGCGGATGGCCGCCAGCGTGTTGGCGGTGGCCAGGCCGAGGTCATTGTGGGCGTGGATCTCGATCTCGATATCGACCGCGCCGCGCAGGGTGCGGATGCGCTGGTAGGTGTCGAAGGGATCGAGCAGGCCCAGCGTGTCGGCAAAGCGGAAGCGGCGCGCTCCGGCTTTCTGCGCGGCTTCCACCACCCGCAGCAGGAAGTCCATGTCGGCGCGCGAGGAATCCTCGCCGCCGAGCGAGACCTCCATGCCCAGGTCGAGCGCACGCGGGATGAGCAGTTCGATACGCTTCAGGATCCAGTCGCGCTCGCGCCGCAGCTTGTGCTCGATATGGATGTCGGACACCGGCAGCGACAGGTTGGCGATGTCGATACCGCAGCGCGCCGCTGCATCGATGTCCGGTTCGCACATGCGGCCCCAGACCATCAGCGTGGTGCCCATGCCCAGTCCGGCAATGGCGCGAATGATCTCGATTTCGGCCGGCCCCATCGCCGGCACGCCGATTTCCAGTTCGGGCACGCCGATCCGGTGCAAGGCCTGGGCGATCGCTATTTTTTCGTCGTCGGTAAAAGCGACGCCGGCGGTTTGTTCGCCGTCGCGTAAGGTCGTGTCGTTGATCGTGGCCATGGTCGGGTCAAACGGAAAATGAACTGCCGCAGCCACAGGTCGAACTGGCCTGGATGTTCTTGATCAGGAAGCGCGCGCCTTCCAGGCTGTCTTCGTAATCGATCTCGGCGCCGGTCAAAAATTGCATGCTGATTGCGTCGACCAGTACGCACACGCCGTTCTTGTCGATCCGGTAGTCGTCGTCGGCGGCGGTGTCGTCAAAGCAGAAATCGTATTTGAAGCCGGAACAGCCGCCGCCGCTGACTGCGATGCGCAGCTTCAGTTCGGCGTTGCCGTCTTCCGCGATCAGTTCTGCGATCTTGGCGGCGGCAATATCGGAAAAGGCAAGGGACGTGATGAATTCGGACATGGCGACGCTTCCTTTCAGTTGGCGCCCGGCAGTTCACCGGCGGGGTTGTCCTGGGCGCTGCCAGGGTGTTTGCGGCGATAATCGGCAACCGCGGCCTTGATCGCATCCTCGGCCAGGATCGAGCAGTGGATCTTCACGGGGGGCAGGGCCAGTTCCAGCGCAATGGCGGCGTTGTCGATCTCCAGCGCCTGCTCCAGCGTCCTGCCCTTGACCCACTCGGTGGCCAGCGACGACGATGCAATCGCCGAGCCGCAGCCGTAGGTCTTGAACTTGGCATCCTCGATGACGCCATCCTTGCCGACCTTGATCTGGAGCTTCATCACGTCGCCGCACGCGGGCGCGCCGACCATGCCGGTCGCGACGCTGTCGTCGCCCTTGTCGAAGGTGCCCACGTTGCGCGGGTTTTCGTAATGGTCCAGAAGTTTTTCGCTATATGCCATGTCAATCTCCTATCCGTTGCCGGGGTTTCGATTCGATTCGATTCAATGCGCCGCCCATTGCACGGTGCTCGGGTCGATGCCTTCCTTGTACATGTCCCACAGTGGCGAGAGCGCGCGCAGCTTGCCGATCTTCTGCTTGATCAGCGCCGCCGCAAAGTCGACTTCGGCCAGCGTCGTGAAGCGCCCCAGCGTGAAGCGGATCGAGCTATGCGCCAGTTCATCGGACAGGCCCAGCGCGCGCAGCACATACGACGGTTCCAGGCTGGCCGAGGTGCAGGCCGAGCCGCTCGATACCGCGATTTCCTTGATGGCCATCAGCAGCGATTCGCCTTCGACATGGTTGAAGCTCAGGTTCAGGTTGTGCGCTACCCTGCGCTCCAGGTCGCCGTTGACGAAGACTTCCTCGAGCTCCGACAGACTGGCGTGCAGGCGGTCGCGCAGCATGCGGATGCGCTCGTTCTCGGCGCCCATCTCGGCGCGGGCGATGGCGAACGCCTCGCCCATGCCGACGATCTGGTGCGTTGCGAGCGTGCCGGAACGCAGGCCGCGTTCATGCCCGCCGCCGTGCATCTGCGCCTGCAGCCGCACGCGCGGCTTGCGCCGCACATACAGCGCGCCTATCCCTTTCGGGCCGTAGGTCTTGTGCGCCGAAAAGGACATCAGGTCCACCGTCAGCCTGGCCAGGTCGATGTCGACCTTGCCGGTGGCCTGGGCCGCATCGACATGCAGCAGCACGCCGCGCTCGCGGCACAGGGCGCCGAGTGCGGCAATGTCCTGGATCACGCCGGTCTCGTTATTGACCAGCATGACCGATGCCAGGATCGTGTCGGGCCGCAGTGCCTCCTTGAAGCGATCCGGATCGAGCAAGCCATTGCGCTCGACGTCCAGGTAGGTGACGGAAAAGCCTTGCCGCTCCAGTTCGCGCATGCTGTCCAGCACTGCCTTGTGCTCGGTCTTGAGCGTCACCAGGTGCCGGCCTTTGCCCTGGTTGAAATGGGCCGCTCCCTTGATGGCCAGGTTGTTCGATTCGGTCGCGCCCGAGGTCCAGACGATCTCCTTGGGGTCGGCATTGACCAGTGCCGCCACCTGCTCGCGGGCCACTTGCACGGCCTGCTCGGCGTCCCAGCCGAAGGAGTGCGAGCGGCTGGCCGGATTGCCGTAGCTGTGCGTCAAATAGGGAATCATCTTGTCGGCGACACGCGGATCGACCGGTGTCGTCGCAGAGTAGTCCAGGTAGATCGGAAACGAGTTCATCGCCAGCTCCAGGGTGCGAAGGAATTTGTTGAAGGGGGCACCGCCCTGACGGGTAATCAGCAAGTTGCATGCCAATCTGCCGCCAGTGTGTAAGTCATTGAATCGTTTGGGAAAAATTTCAGCTGCGCGGATGGGGGTATGGTGGTTTTGTCGGGTTTGTGCGGTTTCATACGACATTGCCGGCAGGCGCCGAAAAAACGCGGCATGGATATTGCATCACTGTCGATCAAAACAACAACGGCCTGCTTTGGTGGGCCAAAAAGGGGACAAGCGATGCAGTTCGATCATCGAGACAGACAAGGAAATCGTAGTCCACTTGGGAGAGTTTTATGGTCGCCATGGCTGACCGAAATGGGAAGGAAGAGCTCATCACCATCTATGAAATCAGCAAGATACTGAGCTCCTCGCTGGATCTGTCGAAGACGCTGCGCGAGGTCTTGAATATCCTGGGCGTCCAGATGGACACGCGGCGCGGCATGATCAGCCTGATGCACGAATCAGGTGAGCTGCACCTGGTTGGTGCAAGCGGGATGTCGGGCGAAGAATTTCGCCGCGGCCGCTACCGCGTCGGGGAGGGTATTACCGGCCGGATCTATCAGTCCGGCATGCCCAGCGTGATTGCCGATATTTCGCAGGAGCCCTTGTTCCTCAACCGCACCGCCGCGCCGGAGGAGATTCCGGGAAAAACGATCGCCTTCGTCGGCGTGCCGATCAAGGCGGGGCATGAAACGCTCGGCGTGTTATCCATCGACCGGGTGCTCGATCGGCGCCAGCATAGTTTCGACCACGATGTACGCTTGCTGAGCATGGTCGCCAACCTGGTCGGCCAGAGCGTGCGGCTGCATCGCAGCATCAGCGCCGAACGTACCGAGCTGATGGAGGAAAGGCGCCTGCTCAAGCGCGAGCTGCAGGGCAAGTACAGCCTCGATAATGTGATCGGCATATCGAAGGCGATGCAGGAGGTGTTCGCGGAGGTGCACCAGTCGGCGCCCTCGCGCTCGACCATGCTGGTGCGCGGCGAGAGCGGCACCGGCAAGGAAGCCATTGCGCGCGCCATCCACTACCTGAGTCCGCGCAAGGACGCGGCCTTCATCAAGCTCAATTGCGCCGCCTTGTCCGAAACGCTGCTGGAATCGGAATTGTTCGGGCACGACAAGGGCGCATTTACCGGCGCCCAGTCCGAACGCAAGGGACGCTTCGAGCTGGCCCATGGCGGCACGCTGTTCCTCGACGAGATCGGCGACATCTCGCCGGCGTTCCAGGCCAAGCTGTTGCGCGTCCTGCAGGAGCGCGAGTTCGAGCGGGTCGGCGGTTCGCGTTCGATCAAGGTCGACGTGCGCCTGATCACCGCCACCAACCGCGATCTCGAACAGGCCGTCGCCAAGGGCGATTTCCGCGCCGACCTGTATTACCGGATCAACGTGGTGTCGATCTTCATCCCGCCCTTGCGCGAGCGGCGCGAGGACATTCCCTACCTGGTCGAATTCTTCCTCGATAAATTCAGGCGCGAAAACCGGCGCGATATCGTGATGTCGCCGGAAGCGCTCAATTCGCTGGTCAACTGCCACTGGCCGGGCAATGTGCGCCAGCTGGAAAACTGCGTCGAGCGCACCGCCACGATGGCGCGCGGGAACGTCATCAGCGAATTGAACCTGTCGTGCGCCCAGAACAAATGCCTGACGCAGTTGCTGCATGAGCCGGAAGCGAAGGTGTATGTCTCGGCCATCGGCAGGGCCGCGGGCGGCGCGGGAAAGAGCGCGCCCGTTTCCGACCCGGCCAGCGCACCGGGTGCGCAGCAGCCTCCCACCTCCGAGCGCGAGCGGCTGGTGTGGGCGCTGGAACAGTGCGGCTGGGTGCAGGCGAAGGCGGCGCGCCTGTTGAATATTTCGGCGCGCCAGATGGGGTATGCCTTGCTCAAGCACGGGATCGAGGTGAAAAAGTTCTGAGCGCTTTGTCAGGTTCCCGACAAGGGCGTTTTCGATTGTCGCGAATGTCGTGCAAGCTTCTCCGCCGAACTTCGTATCCATTTGATTTTTAAGGATAAACGGCGCTGGCACGGTTCTGGCTATTCCTTTTGAAAGAGACGCAGCGGCGTCGTTCTTTTAAAAGGGGTAGTCGATGCGATCGAGCGCGTATGTCGGAATTGGTGAGATCAAGCCGTTGGCCGCGCGCGCCGCGGCGCCGGGGGCAGGTTGCGGCAGCGCCGGCGGCGCCGGGAAATTCGGTTGCGGGTCGGCGTCCGGCGCGGCGAATCTGGCTCCCGAAGTATGGGAGAAGGTCAGGAATCATCCCTGCTACAGCGAAGAAGCGCATCACCATTTCGCGCGCATGCACGTCGCCGTCGCACCCGCCTGCAACATCCAGTGCAATTACTGCAACCGCAAGTACGATTGCGCCAACGAGTCGCGTCCCGGCGTCGTCAGCGAAACGCTGTCGCCCGAGCTGGCGGCCAAGAAAGTGCTGGCGGTCGCCTCCGCGATTGCGCAGTTGTCGGTGGTCGGCATCGCCGGCCCCGGCGATGCGCTCGCCAATCCGGCGCGCACCTTCAAGACCTTCGAACTGATCGGCGCGAGCGCGCCCGACATCAAGCTGTGCCTGTCGACCAACGGACTGGCGCTGCCGGAGCAGGTCGACGCGATCCAGGCACTCAAGGTCGACCACGTCACCATCACCATCAACATGATCGACCCCGAAGTCGGCCAGCACATCTACCCGTGGATCTTTTACCGCAACAGGCGCTGGACCGGCATCGAGGCCTCGCGCATCCTGAGCGAGCGCCAGTTGCTCGGCCTCGAGATGCTCAGCGCGCGCGGCATCCTGTGCAAGGTCAATTCGGTGATGATCCCGGGTATTAACGACCACCATCTGGCAGCGGTCAACAAGGCGGTCAAGTCGCGCGGCGCGTTCCTGCACAACATCATGCCGCTGATATCGGCGCCCGAACACGGCACCGCGTTCGGCTTGCGCGGCCTGCGCGGCCCCACCGCCCAGGAATTGAAGGCGCTGCAGGACAGTTGTGAAGGCGAGATGAACATGATGCGCCATTGCCGCCAATGCCGGGCCGACGCGGTCGGCATGCTGGGCGAGGATCGCAGCGCCGAATTCACGAACGAGAAAGTGGCGGCGATGGAGGTCAGCTACGAGCTTGCGCCGCGCCTGGCCTACCAGGCGGGCGTGGAAGCGCAGCGCCAGGCCAAGACCGCCGCCCGGGATGCCGCGCTGCTTGCGCTGGCCGAAAAACACAGCGACATCAAGCTGCTGGTGGCCGTCGCCACCAAGGGCGGCGGCAGGATCAACCAGCATTTCGGGCATGCCGCCGAATTCCAGGTGTATGAAGTCTCGGTGGCGGGCGCCAGATTCATCGGGCACCGGCGCGTCGACCTGTACTGCCAGGGCGGCTACGACGCCGAGGAGGCGCTGCCCGGCGTGATCCGCGCCATCAACGACTGCCATGCGGTGCTGGTGGCCAAGATCGGCAGTTGCCCGCGTGCGGAACTCAAGCTCGCCGGCATCGACCCGATCGAGCAGTACGCGCATGCCTTCATCGAAGCGTCGGTGATCGACTATTTCAACGACTATCTGGCGCAGCTCGACTCGGGCAGCATAGAGCACCGGCCGCGCGCCGATGCCGCGATCCGGCAAGGCGCCCTCATTTCAATGTCCGCTTAAGGAGAAAATCATGGCCTACAAAATCATCGCTTCCCAATGTTCCGGCTGTTCGGCCTGCGAGCCGGAATGTCCCAACGTGGCGATCCGGGAAAAAAACGGGATCTATCTGATCGATCCGAAGAAATGCACCGAATGCGCCGGTCATTTCGACGAGCCGCAATGCGTCGCGGTGTGCCCGGTGGACAAGACCTGCGTCCTCGATCCCGCCCATCCGCTCTGACCGTGCTCCAGAAAATGCGATGACGATGACAGTCACCCGCGCCGCCGCGAGCTTCATGCGCGGCATGCTGCCTGGCGCTTGCCGCCTGACGGTCACGTCAGGCGGCTGCGCCGGCTTTGTTGTCCGGTTCAGCATCGAAGCGGCGCCCCAGCCCGGCGACGCCAGCTTCGATGTCGATGGCCTGCGGCTGTTCCTGCCACCGGACACGCGGTTGCTGCTAGAAGGCGCGACCATCGATTTTCGCAATGACGCACTGGCGATCATTAATCCGAATGTGAGCGACTGCGGTTGCGGCAGCCGCGCAGCGGGGCGCGGAGGCAGGCATGCGACGGCCGCGCCGCCGGGAAGCGGCTGCAAACGCTGAACCAGGAGAAAAAATGAATATCAATCGCGATGACGGATACGTCGAACTGAACGATCCACCGGCTTTCGAGTACGGTGAAAAGGTACGCAGCCGCAAGACGGTGCGCAATGACGGCACCTTCCCCGGCAAGGAAATCGGCGATGTCCTGGTCAACAAGGGCGATCTCGGTTACGTCGTGAGCATCGGCACCTTCGTGCAGCAGTTCTACATCTATGGCACCGAGTTCATCGCGCACGGCTACCGGGTCGGTATGAAGGGGCGCGAACTCGAATCGCTCGACAATAATTCCTAACAGGAGCAAACGCAATGAAAGTCATGATCCGCAAGAATTCCGCTGGTGCGCTGACCGCCTACGTGGCCAAGAAGGACCTGGAAGAAGCCATCGTGTCGATGGAAAAAGCGGAGCTGTGGGGTGGCGTCGTCACGCTCGCCAACGGCTGGCAGCTCGCATTGCCCGACATGGCGCCAGGCACCGTGCTGCCGGTGACGGTGGAGGCGCGCAAGCTGGCCTCTTGAGGCGATCGGCGCCGCGCACCGGCGCAGGTGGGTTTGTCACCCACCCCGCCATGCCGACGTCAGACCGGCCGGTTTTCACGCACCTTGATCGGCCCCATCGCCTGCAAGCCTTCCTCGAAGCTGATCTGCGTGAACTTGCCGTTGAATTTGGCGGCGCCCGCGGCGAGCGCCGCAAGCTTGCCGGCCGTGTCGAGCTTCTTGAGCGGGCCGCGCTCGATGCAGAACAAGTCGAGCAATTCGTTGTAGACGGTCGCTTCCTCCAGCGGCAGGACCCAGAAGGTGGCGCCCCCGCAAGCGATCTGGAAGCGTTGCGAGATGTCGATATTGCCGGCGAAGAAAAAGTATTTTCCCGCCGGCGAGAGCTTGTCGCCCAATACCTCGCACAGCAGCGCCAGGTGTTCGAGCGATGGCGCGACCCCGGCCAGGAACGCGATGGCCGTTGCGCCGGCGTCGGCCACCCCCATCACCTGATCGAACTTGATTTCCGGCGGCCGCTTTTCATCGGCCATCGTGCGCTGGAACTTGAGCGCGATTTCGCCGCGAAAGCCAAAGCGCCCCGGCTTGTCCATCGCACCCTTGAATACCGGGCTCAAAAGGCGTTCCTCGGCGTCGAGACCGGCGAATGGTGTGTCAGTGATACTTGTCATGGATGCTCCCTGGTCAGTTAAAAAATTGCGGTCCGACAGAAGGG
>JBAQKU010000589.1:0-2058 GCA_049301315.1 Telluria sp. | reverse complement strand
TTCTTGAGGTGGGTCTGGGGACCGTTGGTGCGCACCGCCTGCCCGACCTTGAGGGCGGTCAGCTTGCGGATCACGGCAGGACCGAAACCGAGCCCGATCACGACCGCGGTAATGGTGGCGAACACCGCGCGGAACGTGATGAAATTGAAAATACGCAGAGGACCGAGATCCTGCTGAAAAAATTGTGCGAGCCAGAGCAGCATGTTTAGTGGGCTTCCTTGCTAATGTTGGGTTGACCGAGCAGGTGCTGGACCACCCGTTCCATCTTCATGAAACGGGAGCCCTTCACCAGCACGGTCGCGTCGGATTTACTGCCCAGTTCGGCATCAAGCGCAGCCAATAGTTCCTCGATCTTCTCGAAATAGAGCGCGCCCGATGCCGCCAGGTGGCGCGCCAGGTCGCCGGTGGCGAGCACGCGGCCGATGCCGCTCGCGGCGGCGTAGGCGCCGATTTCTTCGTGAAACTGCTGTCCCTGGGTGCCGACTTCGCCCATGTCGCCCAGCACCAGGATGCGCGGCTCGGGGGCCTGCGCCAGCACGTCGATCGCGGCGCGCACCGAATCGGGGTTGGCATTATAAGTGTCGTCGATCACGGTCGCGCCGCATTGCGCGCGCTTGCGCTGCAGGCGCCCGCTGACCGGCGCGAACGATTCAAGGCCGCGCACGATGGCTTCCTGGTTGACGCCGGCGCCGAGCGCGCACGCGATGGCGGCGAGCGCGTTGCGCACATTATGCAGGCCGGCCGCGGCCAGGCGCAGCGTGAAGCGCTGCTCGCGCTTGGCGCCGGCGCGCACCACCACCCGCAGTTCGCTGCCGAATTCGGTGGCCGTGTGCGCGCAGCTCACGCTGGAGGCGTCGTCGAGCCCGAAGGTGAGCACGCGGCGCTTGCCGCGCCCCTGCGCCAGACCCTGCCACAGCGCGCTGTAGGTGTCGTCGCCCGGGAACACCGCGGTTCCGTCGTCGGGCAGGCCGGCGATCACTGCGCCGTTTTCGAGCGCGACCGCTTCGACCGTGTGCATGAATTCCTGGTGTTCGCGCTGCGCGTTGTTGACCAGGCCGATGGTGGGCGCCGCAATCGCGCCAAGGCGCGCGATTTCGCCCGGGTGGTTCATGCCAAGCTCGATGACCGCGGCGCGGTGCGCCGGGTCGAGGCGAAACAGGGTGAGCGGCACGCCGATCTCGTTATTCAGGTTGCCGCGCGTGGCCAGGCAGCCGCTCTCGCCGTAGCCGGCGGCCAGGATTGCCGCGATCATTTCCTTGACGGTGGTCTTGCCGTTGCTGCCGGTGACCCCGATCACGGGGATCTCGAACTGGCTGCGCCAGAAATTGGCGATGTGTCCCAGCGCGGCCAGGGTGTCGGGCACCACGATCGCAGGCAGGGTCCAGCCCGGCGGCAGCCGTTCGGCCACCACCGCGGCCACGCCCTTGGCGGCGACCTGCGGCAGGAAGTCGTGGGCGTCGAAATGTTCGCCGCGCAGCGCGACGAACAGCGAACCGGCCGGCGCCGTGCGGCTGTCGGTCGACACGCCTTCGAACAAGGCATTGTGCGTCATGCGCGCGCCCGGGATGGACGCAATCATGGGTGCCAGCGATCCGCGCATCAGTTAGTCCTCATCATTGTCACGCACGCGGCAAGCGCCAGCGCGGCGTGGTCGGCATCCGAAAACGGCATCTTCCTGCCCTTGATTTCCTGGTAAGGCTCGTGGCCTTTTCCGGCCAGCAGGATCACGTCCCGCCTGGCCGCGTGTTTTACCGCAAACAGGATGGCGCTGGCGCGGTCCTCGATGGCCTGGAAGCGCGAGCTCGGGTGCGCCGCATCCATGCCCGCCACGATCTGTTCGATGATCGCGCCCGGCTCTTCGCTGCGCGGATTGTCGCTGGTGACGATCACCTGGTCGGCGATCTGCGCGATCGCTCCCATCTGCGCACGCTTGCCGGGATCGCGGTCGCCGCCGCAGCCGAACACGCACCACAGCGCGCCGCCGCGCTCCTGCGCCACCTGGCGCAGCGTTGCCAGTGTCTTTTCCAGCGCGTCGGGCGTGTGCGCATAGTCGATCAC
>JBAQKU010000588.1:0-10265 GCA_049301315.1 Telluria sp. | reverse complement strand
ATGCTGGCGGAGGCGCCAGCAATGCGGGCCTGGGCCTCGGCCCGCCGGCGCACGTCCAGCACCTCGGCGCGTTGTGGCTCGAGTTCGACCACGGTCGCGCCGCGCTCGATGCTGCTGCCAACGTCGAAGCGGATCCTGCGCGCGTAGCCGCCGACCGGGGCGGTGACCACGTAGCGGTCGACCACCCGGGTGCGGCCTTCCTGTTCGATCGCCACGCGCAGGGGGCCGCGGCTGACCGTGGCAATGTCGACCTCGACCGGCTGGGGACGAAATCCATAGAGCAATCCGGCAACGACGAGGGCGGCGATAATGAGCAGTACGATGCGGCGGCGCCATTGCACCTTGGTTTTCATATGGTTTACTCCGCCGTCTTGAGCACGGCAATCAGGTCGAGTTGATCGATTTTGCGGCGCACCGCCAGTCCCGACAACACGGCCGAAACCAGCACCACCAGCGCGGCGAAGGCATAGGTTTGCGGCGCCAGCACAACGGGAACGCGGAACAGGTCGTTCTGCATGGTGTGCGCGATGTAATAGCACATCGCCCGGCCCAGCCACAGGCCGAGCGGGATCGCGGCCAAGGTCAGGATGCCCAGTTCGCCGAGCAGGATGTACGCGATCTCGCCGCGGGTAAAACCGAGCACGCGCAGGCTCGCCAGTTCGCGCCCGCGTTCAGTCAGGGCGATGCGGGCGCTGTTGTAGATCACGCCGAAGGCGATGATCATGGAGAACACGCTCGCGACGTAGGTAAAAAACAGCATGGTCGCCTCCATCACCCGGTTGAAGTTGCGGATTTCCTGAACGCGCTCGGCGACCCCGGCCACGCGCGGCATCTGTTTCAGGCGTTCATACAACGAAGGCAGCGCGGCGCTGTCGACGCTCAGATAAGCACCCGACAGCACCGGGCCTTCGTGCATCAGGCGGTTCAGCGCGGCCAGGTGCATATAGCCCGACACGCCGATATATTCCCGCACTACACCGGTCACGGTGGTCTCGCGTACCGGCCGGTTGCCTTCGAGGACCTCGACCACGACACGGTCGCCGACGCGCAGGTCGAGCATGGTGGCAAGAAAGTCGGTGAGCACGATGCCGTCCGATGGCAGCAGCATCGGGCGCAGGTCGACATCGAGGATGCGCTGCAGGTCGCCCCCGGGCAGCACGCCGCGAATGGCGAGCCGGTAGTCAAGGTGGCCGTGGCGCAGCCGGACCGGCACGGCGCGGAACACTTCCACGTGCTCAACGCCGGGCAGCGCGAGCAGGTCGAACCGCACCCGGTAGGCGGTCGGGTCGGTGAAGGTGAGCGTCACGTCTTCGCGCTGCGCCATGCCGAACTGAATGTTGACCATGTAGCTGACCGTGTCGCGCTGGAACAGACTGGTCAGGATGATGCCGCACGCCAGCGCGATGCCCAGCAAGGTGAGCGCGGACTTGAGCGCGCGGCGCTGGATGTGGCGGATGATCATGCGGGTCGGTTGCGACAGCACGCGCTTGAGGCCGAGTTTCTCCACCCAGGTTTCGTGATAGGTGGCGGGCGGCTCGGGCCGCATGCCCTCGGCCGGGCGCAAGGTGGCGGCGCGCCACACGGCAAAAACGGTGCCGGTGCCGGCCGCCAGCAAGCTGGCCACCGCCGCGCCGAGGAAGGTGACCGGATCGAGGCTGAACTTCAGGTAAGGGAAGTGATAGAACTCCATGTAGATGCCGGACAGCACCGTGCCAAGCCAGGCCCCGAGCGCGGTGCCGGTGACGATGCCGAACCCGGCGATGACCGACACCATCTTCAGGTAATGCCACAAGACTTCCATGTTGCCGTAGCCAAAAGCCTTGAGCACGGCAACTTGCTCGCGCTGCATCGTCACCATGCGCCCGATGACGACGTTGAGCAGGAAGGCGGCGATGCCCATGAAAATTGTCGGAAACAGTGTCGCGAGGGTGCCCAGTTGCTCGAGTTCCTGGCTCAGGAAGCGATGCGAGCGCTGGTCCTTGCGTGCGTACGCTCCCAGCCCGCCGTACGGCTTGAGCAGTTCGTCGAGGCGGTCGATCACGTACTGGGCGTCCGCGCCCCGGCTCAGGCTCAGCGTCAGGTCGTTGAAAGCGCCGTGCATGTCGTAGGCCTGGCCGAGCGCGCGGCGCGCCATCCACATGACGCCGTAGCGCTTGTAGTCGGGAAATGCGGAGCCAGGGCGCATCTGCTCGACGAACTCGGGCGACAGTGCCGTGCCCACCAGGGTCAGCCTTTGACGGCGGCCATTGAGCAGGGCGTTGAAGCGCGCGCCCAGCGGCAGCGCATGAGCCAGGGCGAACGGTTCGCTCACTACCACCTCATCGGCCCGGCCGGGCGCCGGCAAGCGACCCGCAACCATATGCAGCGCATTGAGGCCATGCCGCCCGCTCTCGGACACCGACACCATCAGGGCCGTGACCGGCTCGGCGAATTCCGGCATGTCGATGCGTACCTGGGCCACCACGCGCGTCTCGGCCTGGGCCACGCCATCGATGCCTTGGACGCGTGCGCGCAATGATTCGGGGGCGCGCTTGAGCGATGCAAACACATCGGCAAAAAAATAGTCGCGGTAATAGCTGTCCTGGGTCACCCTTAAGGCGCCTAGCGTGGCGAGGAACATGATGTAGGTGCCGACGCCACACATGACGACCAGCGCAATGGCCAGGGCCTGGCTCTTCATTTGCCACAGGTCGCGCCACAGCTTGAGGTTGAGGGCGTTCACCAGCGCAGCTCGGAGGCAGACTTCTTGTGCTCATTGCGCTCGACTCGCGCCACCAGGCCATCGCTGAAATAAATGACGCGATCGGCCATCGACGCGATCACCGCATTGTGCGTGATCACGACCGTGGTGGTGCCCAGTTCCTGATTAACATGGGCGATCACTTCGAGCACGACAATGCCGGTCTGGGCATCGAGCGCACCGGTCGGCTCGTCGCACAACAGCACTTGCGGACGCTTCGCGACGGCGCGGGCGATCGCCACGCGCTGCTGCTCGCCGCCCGACATCTGGGTGGGAAAGTGGTCCAGACGCTCGCCAAGGCCGACCAGCGCGAGTGCCTGTTCCGGCGGTAACGGGTTCTCCGCGATTTCCGTCACCAGCGCGACGTTCTCGCGCGCCGTCAGGCTCGGGATGAGGTTGTAGAACTGGAACACGAAGCCCACTTGCGAACGGCGGTATTGCGTCATCGACTTGTCGTCACTGAGGTTGAGGTCCTGGCCCGCGTAACGCAGCGAGCCGGTGGTGGGGGTGTCGAGCCCGCCCAGGATATTGAGCAAGGTCGATTTGCCGCTGCCCGACGGTCCGAGCAGCACCACGAACTCGCCGGCATACAGGTCAAGATCGACTCCGCGCAGGGCCTGCACCTGGATCTCGCCCATCTGATAGACCTTGGTCAGGCCGCGTGCCTCGAATAATGGGCGCGAGTGCGCGGCAACAGCCGGTTGCGGGTCAGTCATTTGTCACGCGCCCTTGTTGGTATGGGTCGATGGCCCCGGCGGTGCGCCGGAGCGCATCCACTATGCTCTTTGTACAGCTGGCGAGCCCACGTGCAAGCGTGGGGTGTGAGCTGGATCAAACCGGTGGCCGATTCGAGTGTCGCTGTAGAGCAACACCGTTCAAGTCCATGGGGCGATTGGCCGTATTGCTAGCCGATGTACACGCGTGAAGAGTCCAGCAAATACCAAGTCACCTCGTGCTCTGGCAGGGCTAACATCCAGTCCCGTTGAGGTTGCGGAAACGGCTGCTGCATTGGGTGGTCGTCCGGTACCTACGGTTGACAGATTCAGGCGGTTGGACAGATTGGCCGAGGAAGGGCCGCCCGGTGGATTTCAAGGCGGCGTTTGCTTTTGTGGTGTAAGAGGCAGGCTTACGCCCATCGCTGCGGCGAGCAGGGTATCCCTGTCACCATTCCACGGAGGCAGATCGGCTGGGGGTAGCGGCAATACCATGTCCAGATTGGGGAAGCGGTTGTTGGGATTGAAACCGAGCTCGTCACCCAAGAGACCATAGCGTTCCCCACGCGCCTTGTCGATAAAGGGGGCCAGCATATTGGCCAAATTAGAGGGCGAACCAAATTCAATTGCTAATTCATTCGCGCACTCTTCGCAGCCCAGTCTGACACCTTCGTGCAGCACTTTGATGGCGCGCGCCTTGGTTTCAGGGGTGCGGTCGCCAACAACTGTGCCTTTGGCTGATCTCGGAACGGAATACAAATAGTGCAAATTGTAAGCGGCTGGTCCATGCCCCTGTCCAAGAGCGCATGCCAGCATCTTGATCGCCACCGGTATATTGGCCCAGTAACCTGGAATTGCACCGTCCTCGCCCGCCCTTAGTTTGTCCCCCAAGAATGTCATCGCTTGAGGATTGCCCATCTCGGCGGCCTTTTGCCAAAATGCGTAAGCGCGGGTTGCATCAGCTTTGACGCCTGTTCCGTTCATATGGTAAGTGCCCATTCGGTCAAAGGCGGCAGGGATACCGAGCTGCATCGCAGCTTCAACCAGTTTGACCGCATCTTCGACTCCGTGCATCGGATCGCGTTTTTCCAAGTACAGGCTAGCCAGATTGAGCATTGCTTTCCAATGTCGTCGCTCTGCGGCCTGCCGTGTCAATTCGACGATCTTTTTGTAGTCTGGATCTTCGAACCTATCCGGCGCCTCTAATGCACGCGCTTCGCTGAACCAGGCCTCGGCCTGTTCGTCGATAGGTGGAACCTTGGTTGCTTCGACGTGACAGACAAAGTCCGGCGTGTGAGGCTTGAACAGCGGCAGGCTCTGGTTGCGGGGCAAGGCGTTCGTAGCGTTCGTCATTTTGCAGGCAAGTAAGGGAATACACAGCAAGATTGCCAATGCGACGTACGGCAGACGAAACTTCAGGTAATGATGATTGTTCATCAGCCTCATTGCTAGCTGATGTTCGCGCGTGACGTATCCAGCAAATACCAAGTCACCTCGTGCTCTGGCAGGGCTAACATCCAGTCCCGTTGAGGTTGCGGAAACGGTTGCCCTTCAAGCAACCACACTTGCCGCCAGTACTGGTTGACGATGGTGTGCATTGGGTGGTCGTCGGGTACCCACGGTTGCCAGATTCCGGTGGTTGGACAGATTGGCGCGGTCACGCCAATCATGGGGGCATTGGTATGCGCCACTTTGCGCGCCAAGCCGTCCGGCACCTGTGGCTCGATCGCGCCGTGGTTGTGCCGGACGGTCAGCGAGTATTCCCAAACCACTCCTGTGAGAGGGCCGAGTCCTTCACCGCTCGGGATGCGGAACCTATCAAACATCTCGCCCTGTTGATAGAGGCCTGGTGCTACGCTCTCCAACTGAGCGCGACTGCGATCTGACTGGTCGGGCGCTGTCGGGCGCCAGTATCCGCCCATGGGCGCGCGCGTCTCGCGGGTCGTGATCGCGGTTTCGCGAAGCGCGTACGCCGCGTCTAGGAAGGACCTCCCGGTGGATTGTGAGGCTGCGCTTGCCTGTGGAGGTGTAAGCGGCAGGCTAACCCCCATCGCTGCGGCGAGCAGGGTATTGCGGTCACCATTCCAAGCTGGCAGGTCTGCTGGCGGTAGCGGCAGCACCATGTCAAGATTCGGGAATCGGTTGCTGGGATTGAAGCCGAGCTCGTCGCCTAACAGACCATAGCGTTCTCCACGGGCTTTGTCGATATGTGGGGGCAGCATCTCAGCTAGATCGAAGGGATCACCAAATTCGATTGCGAGAGCATCCGCACACTCTCTACAACCCAGCGCGACGCCTGCATGGAGAACCTTCAGGGCGCGGTCCTTTGTTTCACGCGTCCGGGCGCCGCTCTCGTGACCGTTCGCATCTCTGGGGAATTCATACATATAATACAAATTAAAGGCGGCCTGCCCATGTCCCTGCCCAAGCGCACATTCCAGCATCTTGATTGCAACTGGTATATTGGCCCAATATCCAGGAATAGCGCCATCCTTGCCCGCTCTTAGTTTGTCCCCCAAAAATGTCATCGCTTGCGGATTTCCCATCTCGGCCGCCTTCTGCCAGAATGCATACGCCCTGGTCGCATCGGCTTTAACGCCCGTACCGTTCATGTAGTAGGTTCCCATTCGGTCATAGGCCGCTGGTATTCCAAGTCGCATTGCATCCTCCACAAGCTTGATCGCCTCCGCGCCCCCGTTCGGTGGGTCGCGCCCTTCTAAGTAAAAGCTGGCAAGATTAAGCATCGCTTTCCAGTGCCGTCGTTCGGCGGCCTGGCGCGTCAGGTGGATGATTTTTTTATAGTCTGGCTCATCCAGTCTATCCGGTGATTCCAGTGCCCGTGCTTGCAGGAACCATGTTTCTGCTTGCGCATCGATAGGGGGCACTTTGGCCGCTTCCACCCCGCAGATAAATTCCGGCATGTGGGGCTTAAATAATGGCAGGTTTTGGTTACGTGGCAGGGTATTTGTCGTGTCGTTTGTCATTTTGCAGGCTAGCAAGGATAGGCACAGAAAGGCTGCCAACGCGGCACGCGGCAGGCGAAAGGATGCGCGATGAAAGTGGTGTCGCATGGTTAGCCCAAGCGTATGAAGGAGCTTCGTTCGTCTTCCAGAGGAAGCAGGAAGCCGTTCATTTTTTTGTAGGTTTCGGCTTCGATGTATGACAGTTTTTTTGTTTTGTTTTTTTTCATTAACGCCGTCCATTTTCGAAAAGTCTCTTTAATATCTTTTTTTGTTCCACTCCCGCCGTCAACGCCGTTACCGCTATGCTGCGCGAAGATACGCCGGCGCAAGTCGCGCGCCAAGTGCGGATTGTTCGTGGCGATATTAATTTCGCTGTCAACCGCCATGCTTCGCAGGTTCAGGTTTGCGCTGCCGAGCATCAGGAAAACATCGTCCACCAGCAACAGTTTTGAGTGGATGTACACCTCGCGGTAGCGCCAGCGTCCTTCCTCGACTGCGCAGGTGTTCAGCATTGCCGTGCAAATCTTCAGGCCAAACTTGCTCTCCAGCGTCATTGCATCAGGCTTGTCGATGCTATTGGCATGCTGCAGTACGTCTCGCCATGCCGCCGTCAAATTGGTGGTTGTTGGTTTATTGCCCTTTTCGATCATTTGGTTTTGTCCCGTCATGCCGGTATGCTGGCCGAGGGTGGCCAAGGTGTCATAGGTACGCGGTATCATTCCCGCGCGTTCCGGCACGGGGACAACAATGAATACATGCATGACGGGCATTTCCTGCATGCTCTTGCCGGCTTTCTGACAGCCAGCCTTCCACGCGGCGATGACTCGTTCACGCGTTTTCATCAGGCGCTGCGCCCATTCTTCGTACTGAAAATATTGGTTTTCAACGTAGAGATAGCCAGCCGCCAGCGTGGCTATGTCGACCGCCTGGCAATAGATGTCACGAACGGTTTTGTCACCTTCTTCCGGCTGGGTGCGCACCATCTGGACAGTGGAATCGCCCGGCTCGGCCTTGCGCAGCAAGGCGGTCGGCATGCCCTTGCTCCCCAGTTCGCTCTTCTTGCTCTTGCTTTTGGGGGCTGCGCGCTCCCAGCCCTTGACGAAATTGTTGTATAGGTCCACCAACGCACGGCCTTCGATGCGGCAAGCATAGTCGTGATAGGGCTTGAGCCATCGGAAGCCTTGATCATTCTCCTTGCCTTGCACGCACTCCTTTTCTTCTTTCTGTCCGCCTTTTTCACGGCGTGGATCATCAAGCAGATGCGCGTTCGTGTCCCAGTAATCTGTTACTGAATTCAATCCCATCACGTAACCGACCGCCTTGGCTCCGTCATTATGAAAAAAATCAATAAGGATGGGTTTCTGGTGATGCGTAGCGCCTCGTACCATGAGATTTCGTTCAACACTCGATCCATCGGGCCGGCAGTTTTCACCCTTGAGGCTCGTTGCGACGACGTCGGCATCGCCACAACGGGTGCGAATTTCGACGCCCTTCAGCAGTCCCTTGAACGCGGCGTTGTACCAGCTATTGCAATACTCTTCGCGAGCTAGCATGGCGATCATGTCCGGTGTGGCTGGAAATGCCTTTCTCTTGACGGATACGAGTGGCTCGCGCGTGAATCGCGCGAATGTCAGCGGTGCGTCGTGATATTCCTGCACCCTTTTAAGGCTGCGCCGTGCGCACATTTCTGGAACGTCGTTGGCGCTCCAACTGCCATCTGCCCGCCACACCCAGGTGTCATGTGTGTAGCCGGGCATGTTTCGTGGGTTTGCGAGTCTGACGGCATAGCTGTCATACCAGACCAGCAACCTCACCTTGATGCCGTTCCTGCCGGCGGCAATCAGCAAGTCGCCATAGGTTTCGCCGCGCGGCCAGTTGCCTGCGCCCGTGCGTACCAGCTCCATGCCGGGGTCGAACCCCCAGCAGCAGAGGTCTATGCTTTCTTTCGCCATCTTGATCTCTTTGGCGATATCGGCAAAACTCTCCTCGCCGCACATGAATACTTCGAGCTTGTTGTTATGTGTGATCGGGTGCGTCATCCGCCGATGCGCCTTTTCCAGGAACCATTGCACCGTACTGGTCGACGTGCGCACGATTTCGTCGACGTGCGTCTGTTCGGTGCGTTTGAAGTCGTCCGGCATACGGGCTTCCTCGGCAGGGTTGGAGCGGGTTAGTGGTACCAGCGGCCGTTCGCCGTATCGTCCAGCGCGCGCAGTCCCTGGTTCGATAATTTCTGGTCGTTGTGCGAGTCGCCGGCGTCAGCAAAACGGGGACTGACGTGTAATGCGAACTCTTCGCCATTGCCCAGTATTACCCGGTAAAGCGGTGTACCGTTCTCGTGCGTGATGGCGATGCGGCCGAACTCGTCGGTCACACTGTCTTCGATTTTGGCATCGCCCTTATAGAGCGTGTAGGGGACGTTCGAATACTGGCCGCCACCCATGCCATGCGCTTGCAAGGTGTGATGCAGTTGTTCCGGTTTCGCCGCTTCCGGTTGTCCGGGCGCCGGTTGCGGGCGGTTCTTCGGCGCGAGCGTCTCCAGGTTGCCATGGAACAGTGTCGGCGCTGATGTGAAGAACTGCACCTTGTCGCTGATTTCGACCATTGACGCGGCGCCATGCAGGCGAACGCCTTTCTTGCCGCGCACATCGACCCAGTCCGACTCGCTGATCAGGGAAAGGACCTTGTTGGCGATGGCCTCGATGTCGTCGGTTTTCGCCCGTATCGTTACCTTGCCGGCCGCCGCGATCAGTTTCATTCCGGCCTTGTGGACAAACAGCCTGAATGTGTGGCTGATGCTGGCTAACAGGCTGTCACCGGTCGTAATGGAGAGATTCCTGCCGCTCGTCAGCACCGTATGCTCGGCGCTGGCGATATGCGTCGATTGCGCCGTCGTCGTTTCAATCCCGGCGGGGCTGGCGAGCACCAGATGCGGCGCGGACAGTTCGGGAAAGCCGCCGTCAGCACCGCCTGCGCCCTTGATCGCATCGTTCTGCGCCTTGACGATGTCTGCCACGGCGGCTTGTTGACCACTTTCCTGCGCGCCGTGATCGAGTGCCACGTCGGCCTGCGCTTTATGCTGGTCGTGCGCTGCGGCCAGCCGCTGCACGGTCTCGTCCATGCTCTTGATGTGCGACGCCGCATTCGGCCGCGCTTCGGTGGTAAGCAGCATGCCGCGGTGTGCCCGCGCCACTCCCCAGGCGTTGGTCGCCAGTTCCCAACCCTCGCCGCGCTCATCCTTGCGCCCGGTCGTGTCTTCGATACGGCTGACATGGCCGAGCGATACCTGGCTGTGCTGATGGTCGCTTCTCAGCTGCGCCTGGATCTTGCCGTTGGTGTCGTCCAGCACCAGATGGTTGCTGCGGCCCGCGCCGGCGGCAAGCTCGCGGCTGCGCGCCCCGGCCAGCGCCTTTTGTTCGGGCAGCTTCCACGGTGGCATGTGATCCTGGTTGTAGACCGCGCCGGTGATGATCGGGTGATCGATATTTCCGTCGAGGAACTGAATGACGACTTCCTCTTTCACCCGCGGCAAGCGGATGGTTCCGAATTGGTGGCCGGCCGCAGGCGTCATCACCCTGATCCAGGGCGAGCTTTGTTCGTCGTATTTGCCAACCCGGTCCCAGTGGAACTGGACCTTCACGCGCCCGTAGCCATCGGTGTAGATGTCGGAGCCGGAAGGGCCCACCACGATGGCGCTCTGAATGCCCGGGTCCGGGCACGGTTCGCTGTTGTAGTGGCGGCCCGGCCGCCAGCGGATGTCCTGGCGCACGCAGAGAAAATCGTTGTCATAGTGCGAAGCTGCGCCCGGACCGGCCTGGTAATTGTTGCTCGCAATGTGGTCAACCGAGA
>JBAQKU010000587.1:0-8489 GCA_049301315.1 Telluria sp. | reverse complement strand
GCGAAGTCCGTCTACGATGTCGGCTGGTCGTCCTTCCGAACACAACTGGCGTACAAGGCTGTTAAGCATGGCGCCTGGTTTGAAGAAGTGAACGAAAGCTTTACCACCCAGATCTGCTCGAATTGCGAAAATCTTTTCCAGATTCGATGCCCAAGGGCGTGACCGAAAGGTATCGCAGACCTTGGAAGCATGTTCACTGAACATGCAAAAGAGTGGTGCTGCTGTGATTGCGGTGCGGTACATGATCGTGATCTCAATGCTGCGTTAAACATTCTCCGTCGCGGACGTGCGACGCTAGCTGTAGGAATCCCCGTCCTTTAGGTCGGGGAGGACGTCAAGGGTTTTCTCCGGTCGCCTGCACCTCGGGCGCGCGTTCGAGGTCGGCCGGGGTGTCGAGCCAGTCGACCTTGTCCATCTTGCGCACCACCACGAATTCGTCGCGGTTGGTGCCGATCGTGCCGTAGTAGTTGAAGCCGTAGCTCAGGTGGGCATAGCCGCCGATCATGTGGGTGGGCTTGAGCACGACGCGGGTGACCGAGTTGTGGATCCCGCCGCGCTTGCCGGTGATCTCCGAGCCCGGCGTATTGACGATTTTTTCCTGTGCGTGGTACATGAACACGGTGCCCGGCTTGATGCGCTGGCTGACCACGGCGCGCGCGGTAATCGCGCCGTTGATGTTGAACAGTTCCACCCAGTCGTTGTCGACAATGCCGGCGTGGCCGGCGTCGGTTTCGTTGAGCCAGACGATCGGCCCGCCGCGGCTGAGCGTGAGCATGATCAGGTTGTCGGTGTAGGTCGAGTGGATGCCCCACTTCTGGTGCGGCGTGATGAAGTTGAGCAGGATTTCATGGTTGCCGTTGGGACGGATCCGGTGCAGGTCGGCGGTGGTCTTGAGGTCGACCGGGGGGCGGTACAGCGCCAGGCTTTCGCCGAACGCCTGCATCCAGGGATGGTCCTGGTAGAACTGCTGGCGCCCGGTGAGGGTACGCCAGGGAATGAGTTCATGCACGTTGGTGTAGTTGGCCGTGTACGAGACGGTCTCGCTTTCGATGCCGCTCCAGGTCGGCGAACTGATGATCTTGCGCGGCTGCGCCAGGATGTCGCGAAAGCGGATCTTTTCGTCCTGGCGGTGCAGCGCCAGGTGACCGTGCGCGCGCCCGGTCTGCTTGCCCAGCGAGGCCCAGGCCTTGGCCGCCACATGGCCGTTGGTTTCGGGGGCGAACTGCAGCACCATTTCGCAGGCATCGATGTCGCTCTCGATGCGCGCCATGCCGCAGGTGACGCCTTCTGGCCCAACCGTGCCGTTCAGCTGGCCCAGTTCGCGCACCTCGTCTTTCGTGTCCCACACAATGCCCTTGCCGCCGTTGCCGAGCCGGTCCATCAAGGGGCCGACCGCGGTGAAGCGCTGGTACACATTCGGGTAGTCGCGCTCGAGCACCGCCATCTGAGGGGCGGTCTTGCCGGGGATCAGGTCGCACTCGCCGCGCTTCCAGTCCAGCACACCGAAGGGCTGGGCCAGCTCGGCGGGACTGTCGTGCATCAGCGGGGTCAGCACCATCTCGCGCTCGACGCCCAGGTGGCCCAGGCACACCTGGCTGAATTTCCTGGCCAGACCCTTGTAGATATCCCAGTCGCTGCGCGATTGCCAGCCCGGATCGACCGCGGCCGAGAGCGGATGGATGAAGGGGTGCATGTCGCTGGTGTTGAGGTCGTTTTTCTCGTACCAGGTGGCGCTCGGCAGCACGATGTCGGAAAACAGGCAGGTCGTGCTCATGCGGAAATCGAGCGTGACCAGCAGGTCGAGCTTGCCCTCGGGCGCCTGGTCGTGCCATACCACTTCGGCCGGCTTCGCATCGTCCGTGCCCAGGTCCTTGCCCTGCACCCCGTTCTGGGTGCCGAGCAGGTGCTTGAGGAAATACTCGTGCCCCTTGCCGGACGAGCCGATGATGTTCGAGCGCCACACAAACATGTTGCGCGGCCAGTTGTCAGGGTGGTCGGGGTCTTCGCAGGCCAGCTTGAGCGTGCCGTCCCGCAGCGACTTGATGGTGTAGTCCCGGGCATCCATGCCGGCGGCCTCGGCGTCGCGCACCACCTGCAGGGGATTGGTCTGCAGCTGCGGCGCGGACGGCAGCCAGCCCATGCGCTCGGCGCGCACGTTGTAATCGATCATGCTGCCGCCGTAGCGGCGCTTGTCGGCCAGCGGAGAGAGCACCTCGTCCACGCCCAGTTTTTCATAGCGCCATTGGTCGGTGTGGGCATAAAAGAAGCTGGTCGCGTTCATTTGCCGCACCGGACGTATCCAGTCGAGCGCGAACGCGAGCGGCGTCCAGCCGGTCTGCGGACGCAGTTTCTCCTGGCCCACGTAATGGGCCCAGCCGCCGCCGCTCTTGCCCACGCAGCCGCACAGCATCAGCATGTTGATGACGGCGCGATAGTTCATGTCGCTGTGATACCAGTGGTTCATGCCGGCGCCGATGATGACCATCGACTTGCCCTGCGTTTTGTCGGCATTGGCGGCGAACTGGCGCGCCACGGCGATGGCCTGCGCGCGCGGCACCCCGGTGATGTGTTCCTGCCAGGCGGGGGTGTAGGGCAGGGCGTCGTCGTAGCTGGCGCTCGCCTGTTCGCCGGGCGCGGCATCCAGGCCGCGCTCGATGCCGTAGTTGGCCGCGAGCAGGTCGAACACCGTGCTCACCAGGACCGCGGCCTGTGCGCCCGGTTTGCCAATCGACAAGCGCTGGACCGGAACGGTCCGCACCAGCACCTCGCTGTGCATGCTGTGCGGGAAGTGCGCGTGCTGCACGCCGCCGAAATAAGGAAATCCCACGCGCGCGGTCTGGCGCCCGGCGGCGTCGCCTTCCAGCAGCGACAGACGCAAGCTGATGTCGGCGCCGGCGCGCGCATCCTTCGACTCCAGGTTCCACTGGCCCTGGTCGGCGCGCCCGTCCGGTCCCCAGCGAAAGCCGATGGCGCCATTGGGCAGCACCACCTGGCCGGCCTGGTCGAAGGCGACCGTCTTCCACTCCGGGTTGTTGGCCTGGCCGAGCTGGTCGGCGAAATCGGAGGCGCGCACGTAGCGTCCCGGCACCATGATGGTGTCGCCGCCGGCGGTGATGTGTTCCTCGAGGATGACGAGCATCGGCAGGTCGGTGTAGCGGCGCGCGTAATCGTCGAAGTAGCTGCTGCGCGCGCGGCCATCGGCGCCAAAATAGAATTCCTTGAGGATCACGTGGCCGAGCGCCATGGCCAGCGCGGCATCGGTGCCCGCCCTCGGGTGCAGCCACAGGTCGGACAGCTTGGCCACCTCGGAATAGTCGGGCGTGATGGCCACCACGGTGGCGCCCTTGTAACGCACTTCGGTGAAGAAATGCGCGTCCGGCGTGCGCGTCTGGGGCACGTTCGAGCCCCAGGCGATCAGGTAGGTGGAGTTGTACCAGTCGGCCGATTCGGGCACGTCGGTCTGCTCGCCCCACACCTGCGGGCTCGACGGCGGCAGGTCGCAGTACCAGTCGTAGAAACTCAGGCAGGCGGCGCCGATCAGGCTGAGGTAGCGGGTGCCGGCCGCGTAGCTGATCATCGACATGGCGGGAATTGGCGAGAAGCCGACGATGCGGTCCGGCCCGTGCTTCTTGATGGTATACACATTCGCGGCGGCGATGATTTCCTCGACTTCGTCCCAGCTCGAACGCACGAAGCCGCCCATGCCGCGCACGCGCTGGTAATCGCGGCGCGCGGCGGCGTCTTCCACGATCGAGGCCCAGGCCTGCACCGGCTCGTGCTGCAGACGCGCCGTGCGCCAGCGCTCGAGCAGGCGCGCGCGCACCAGCGGATATTTCACCCGGTTCGCGCTGTACAGGTACCAGCTGTAGCTGGCCCCGCGCGCGCAGCCGCGCGGCTCGTGGTTCGGCATGTCCCAGCGCGTGCGCGGGTAGTCGGTCTGCTGCGTTTCCCAGGTGACGATGCCGCCCTTGACGTAGATCTTCCAGGAACAGGCGCCGGTGCAGTTCACGCCGTGGGTCGAGCGCGCCACCTTGTCGTGCGCCCAGCGGTTGCGGTAGCTGTCCTCCCAGGTGCGGTCCTCGCCCGTGGTGCGGCCGTGTTTGCCCGAGAACGATTCGGTGGGGAGGGTGAAGTAGCTCAGTCGATCGAGAAAGTGGCTCATCCGGATGTTTCCTTTTTGCCCATCGAACGATTCTTTAACAAGGCATCTCGGCATTGCGCCGGGCATAGAACCACCAGGTCAGCGCGATGCAGACGATGTAGAAGACGAAAAATATCCAGAACGCTCCCTCCGGCCCGCCGGTGATCGAGATCGAACTGCCGTAGCTCTTGGGAATGAAAAAGCCGCCGTAGGCCGCCAGCGCCGCGGTAAAGCCGAGCGCGGCGGCGCCTTCCGTGTTGCCTTCCCTGGTCGCGCGCTCGACATCGGCCGGGTCGCCGCTGCGCGCCTGGCGCAGTTTCAGGGTACGGAAAATGGCGGGAATCATGCCGAAGGTCGAGCCGTTGCCGATGCCGGTGCTGAAGAACAGGACCAGGAACATGAGGAAAAAGCCGGTGAAGCTGCCCGCCTGCGCTCCCCATGGCAGCGCCAGCGCCGCGCCGGCGCCCTTGGGAAGAAAGGCCAGCACGCCGAGCACGGCCAGCGCCATGACGACGAAGTTCCAGAACGTCACGCGGGCGCCGCCGAGCCTGTCTGCAAGCCAGCCGCCGAAGGGGCGCACCAGCGCGCCAAGCAGCGGGCCGACCCAGGCATAGGCGAGTGGATTGACAGCCGGAAACTGGCTCTTGATCAACAAGGGGAAGCCGGCGGCATAGCCGATGAAGGAGCCGAAGGTGCCGAGGTAGAGTAGGCACATGAGCCAGGTGTGCTTGCGCCGGAAGATCGCGGCCTGCGCGGCGACCGAGGCTTGTGCGCCGGCCAGGTCGTTCATGCCGAACCAGGCCGCGAGCGACGCGAGCGCAATCCACGGCACCCAGATGAAGGCCGCGTTCTGGGTCCACACCTGCACCGTTTGACCGTCCTTGACGATGCTCTGCGGGTCGCCGCCGAAGATGCCGAAGATACCCGCCATCACGACCAGCGGACTGAGAAACTGGACCACCGACACGCCCAGGTTGCCCAGCCCCGCATTGACGCCCAGCGCCGACCCTTTGCGTTCCCTGGGAAAGAAGAAACTGATATTGGCCATGCTTGAGCTGAAGTTGCCGCCGCCGAAGCCGCACAGCAGCGCCAGCACGAGCATGGTCGTATAGGGCGTGGCCGGGTCTTGCACCGCAACGCCGATACCGACTGCGGGGATCAAGAGCAACGCGGTCGAGATTGCCGTCCAGCGCCGGCCACCGACCAGCGGCACCATGAACGAGTAGAAGATGCGCAGCGTGGCGCCGGACAGCGCGGGCGCGGCGGCCAGCCAGAACAATTGATTGGTCGAATAGCCGAAGCCGAGCGCGGGCAGGGTCACCGCGACCACGCTCCACACCTGCCAGACGGCGAAGGCGAGAAACAGCGCCGGCACCGAAATCCACAGGTTGATCTTGGCGATTGCCTCGCCTTCGCGCTCCCAGAATGCCTTGTCTTCAGGCGTCCACAGGGTCAGCGTGCGGCCGGCTCGCAGGCCAAACGGGGCGAAGTTCATGGGCGAGGATCACATTCAATGGACTGGATTTGGAGGCGCCTTCACCTGTCCATCTTGGGCGTGGAGATTGGTGTCGTCCTGATCTTGCTCAAAGTGGCATTGACTGAATCGCCCGATGCCGCCCATTTTTAGCCGAGACGTTTCCGCACGGATCGACGCCGATCGAGAGGCGCCTCAGGCGCTTCGCACGTGCTAAATCTCAATCGTGGCGCGCGCCGGCGCGCGCATGATTGCTTCGAAATCAATCAGCAGGAGGAATTTTCCGTGAACCCGATATCCGTGTCCGCGTCGGTTGCGCAGGTCAGCGTCCTGATGCCGACATACGAGCAGGCGCGTTTCATCCGGCGCGCGCTCGACAGCCTGCTGGCGCAAACCCTGGCCGATTGGGAAGTAATTATTGTCGACGATGGCTCGCGCGACCAGACCGCGCAGGCGGTGTTGCCTTTCCTGGAGGATGGACGCATCCGCTATTGCAGGCTGCCGCACAACATGGGCCTGGGACGCGCCTTGAACGAGGGGCTGGCCCGCACGAGCGCGCCGCTGGTTGCCTACTTGCCGAGCGACGATGTGTATTACCGCGACCATTTGCGGCAGCTGTGCGAGCGCCTCGGCAGCCAGCCCGATGCCGTACTGGCCTTTTCGGGCGTGCGGCATCATTACAACCGGCAAAGCGTCGGGCAGATTGCCGGGTCCTGGCTGCAACTGGTGCAATGCATGCACCGGCGCCAAGCGCCGGGCTGGATCGAGCGCAACGAGCTCGAATCGGACGACCTCGAGCGGCTGTACTGGTCGCGCTTGCGCCCGTTCGGCAAGTTCGTCGCCAGCGCCGGCGTCAGCTGCGAATGGGTGGACCATCCCGCGCAGCGCCACAAGCTGATGCAGGAGCCGGCCGGCGGCATCAATCCGTTCCGGCGGCATTACCGGGTCAGCGAACCGCTGTGCTTTCATACCTCGGTCGGCAATGCGATCGATGAAAAAGCGCAGTACCGGCAGATGCGCGGGCGGGCGGATACGGCGCCGGCCGCGCACGGCCTGAAGATCCTGCTGGTGGGCGAACTGGCCTATAACGCCGAGCGCGTCCTGGCGCTCGAAGAGCAGGGGCATACGCTGTACGGCTTGTGGATGTCCGATCCCTACTGGTACAACACGGTCGGTCCGGTCCCGTTCGGCCATGTGCAAGACCTGCCGCGCGAGAACTGGCGCGCGGCGATCCTGCAGCTCCGGCCCGATGTCATCTATGCCCAGCTCAACTGGCAGGCAGTGCCGTTCGCGCATGAAGTCCTGATGGCGACCCCGGGCATTCCATTTGTCTGGCACTTCAAGGAAGGCCCCTTCATTTGCCTGTCCAGGGGAAGCTGGCCGCAGCTGGTCGACCTGTATCGGTACGCGGACGGGCGTATCTTCATCAGCCCGGAAGCGCGCGACTGGTTCGATACCGTGATCCCCGGCCTGTCGCGGTCGCGCCCCAGCCATGTGCTCGACGGCGACCTGCCCAAGCGCGACTGGTTCGATGGGCCCGTGTCCGCATTGCTGTCGGCATCTGACGGCGCGCCGCACACGGTCGTGCCCGGCAGGCCGATCGGCTTGCATCCACATAAGGTCGCTGAACTGGCGGGGCAGGGCATCCACCTGCATTTCTATGGCGACTTCACGCAAGGCCAGTGGCTGCAGTGGATTGAAACATCGCGCAGCATCGCTCCCGCGCACCTGCACCTGCATGCCAACGTCGACCAGGGGCGCTGGGTGGAAGAGTTTTCGCGCTATGACGCCGGCTGGCTGCATTGCTTCACCAGCGACAACGCGGGCGAGATCCGGCGCGCCAGCTGGGATGACCTGAACTATCCGGCGCGCATGTCGACGCTGGCCGCAGCCGGCTTGCCCATGATCCAGTCCAGCAACGAGGGCGCCATCGTGGCCAGCCAGGCATTGACGCGCCAGCTCGGGGTGGGCATCTTTTTCGGGTCGGTCGAGCAGCTCGGGGCGCAACTGCGCGCGCGCGCGCAGATGCAGGCGCTGCGCGCGCAAGTGTGGCGGCAACGCGAACGATTCTGTTTCGATTCGCATGTGCCGGCGCTGGTGGCCTTCTTTCGCACGGTGATCGGGAGCGCCGCCAGGGGAGCGCGCAGGGCCGGATAATCCTTGACCTCCGACATGAATTGAGGATCTGGCCGCCGTGTCGCCTGCCTCTGTGGGGCGGCCGGCCCTTTGTTTTTTTGATGCAAGTCAAAGCAATTGCTGGTTGCTATCCATACACTCAGCCATCCAATCGCGCCTATCCCTGGTGCGGCGACAGATGGAATCAAAACATGGTGGTATCCGCATTCACGGCGGGACCGGCCTCGTCGGTCGAATGCGATGCCGCCCGGATCCGCGCGCGCAGCCAACTGGGGCCGCGCTACCGGTCTTATCCGGCTTCCGAGCATTTCACCGAGTCGTTCGGTTATCGCGATTACCTGCAGGCACTGGCCGCGCTGCGCCTGCGCGGCAACACCTATCCCTTGTCGCTCTACGTTCATGTCCCGTTCGCCGAAGCGGCGTCTGGCCCGGGCGCAAAGGGCGCCGCCGGGGCGCGCACGATGGCGGCCTACCTGAATTACCTCAAGGCTGAAATCGCGATGCAGGGCCGTTTGTTCGACGGCATGAACCAGATCGACCGCATGCACCTGGGCGGCGGGGCGCCGACCTGCTTGTCGGATGCGCAACTGGGCGAGCTGATGGCGCAGCTGCGGCGCTGGTTCAGCTTCGCGCCGCAACCGGAGCTCGAGTGCTCGATCGAGGCCGATGTGCGCAGCGTGACGCGGCAGCGCCTGCCGGCCTTGCGCGCGCTCGGCTTCAACTGCATCGGCCTGAGCG
>JBAQKU010000586.1:0-11943 GCA_049301315.1 Telluria sp. | reverse complement strand
GGCTGTTTTGGGTTCCCGCCTCCGCGGGAAGTCGGTTTCGCCAATGGCGGAAACGACGTGGTGGAAGGCTTAACTTAGCGGCATTAGGCTCTGCCCCCCTTGAGGACCTTCGCGCACCCGCCCCGGGAACACCGCCTTGGTTTCTTTCGCTTGCCTTAGCGCAAGCCAGCAACGGATAATAGGCCCGATCAAATCAGGCCCGCCATGCTCATCAAACGAAAATCCATCGAACAAGTCGAATCCTCGCGCCGCCCCGCGCGCAAGCCCAAGTTTGCCCCAGTGACCCTGTCCGAGCAGGACGGCGTGCGCTACCTGCATTTCGGCACCGAATGGGTCCAAGGCGCGATGCGCCTGCGCAAGCCGGACTGGCCCGAACTCGAATACGCCCAGCAGATGATGGCCTGGATGCTGTTCCTCGAACACCCGCGCGCGATCGCCCAACTCGGCCTGGGCACGGCCACCCTGACCAAGTTCTGCTACCGCCAGTTTCCCGAGGCAAGCGTGACAGCGGTCGAGCTGAACCCCTCGGTCATCGCGATCTGCGCATCGATGTTCAAGCTGCCGCCGAACGACGAGCGGCTGCAGGTGCGCGAGATGGACGCGCTCGACTTCGTCAACGACCCGGCCAACCTGGAAGCGTTCGACGTGCTGCAGTGCGACCTGTACGACGCCACCGCGCGCGGCCCCGTGCTCGACACGCCAGAGTTCTACCGCGCCTGCTGCGCCTGCCTTGCGCCGGGCGGCATCATGACCGTCAACCTGTTCGGCGACCATCCCAGCTACGCCAGGAATATCAAGGCCATGAAATATGGCTTCGATCACGTCATTTGCCTGCCGGAAGTGCATGATGGTAATGTGGTGGCGATCTGCTTCCAGAGCCGCCCCCTGCTCGACGCCGCGGCACTGGCCGCGCGCGCCGCCCAGATCGTCGCCGCGACCAAGTTGCCCGCCAAGTCGTGGGTCAAGGGCATCCTGGCGGCAGGTTAATCGCAGCACCTTGACGGAGAGATGCATTGAGCGCAGATCCAGCAGCAGCACCGGCCAGGTCCGGCCCCAGCCCAGCCAGGCAAACGAGGCCGAAAGCGCTCGACCTGCAAACCCTGTTTTCCTGGCTGCTGGCCGACGGCATCGTCGAAAAGCCCGACGTCAAGGCCAACTTCGCGCAGGCCCAGGGCATCCTGAAAAACGCGGTCGGCTCGATGCATCCGCTGTCCGCAGTCGCCCAGTGCAAGCTGGTCTCGGCACTGCCGCCCAGGCGCCTGCTCACGCTCGACGTGCTCACCGAATGGGCTGCCGGCAAGGTGAACCTGCCGTTCATCCGCATCGACCCGCTCAAGATCGACTTCACCAAGGTGGCCGACGTCATGTCGGCCAGCTACGCGGCACGCTTTAACATCCTGCCGGTCGAACTGACCGCGAGCACGCTCGTGATCGCCACGGCCGAACCGTTCCTGACCGAATGGGAAGCCGAGATCGCCAAGATTTCGCGCCGCAAGATCGAGCTCGTGATCGCCAATCCGCTCGACATCGCGCAATACATTTCGCAGTTCTTCAGCCTGGCCAAGTCCATCCGCGACGCCAACAAGTCGAACGGCCAGGACGTCGCGCTGCGCAACAACTTCGAACAACTGGTCGAACTGGGCAAATCGAACAAGCAGGTCGACGCGAACGACCAGCACGTCGTCAACATCGTCGACTGGCTGTGGCAGTACGCCTTCGAGCAGCGCGCCTCCGACATCCATCTCGAACCCAAGCGCGACTTCGCCACGATCCGCTTTCGCATCGACGGCGTGCTGCACCAGGTCTACCAGGTGCCGGCGGTGGTGATGATCGCCATGACCGCCCGCATCAAGCTGCTCGGGCGCATGGACGTGATCGAAAAACGGCGCCCGCAGGACGGGCGCGTCAAGACGCGCACCAGTTCCGGACAAGAAGTCGAGCTGCGCCTGTCGACGCTGCCGACCGCGTTTGGCGAAAAGCTCGTGATGCGGATTTTCGATCCCGAGGTGGTGGTCAAGACCCTGCCCGAACTCGGCTTTCCGCAGGACGACGCGAAGCGCTGGGATGACCTGACCACGCGCCCGCACGGCATCATCCTCGTCACCGGCCCGACCGGTTCCGGCAAGACCACCACCTTGTACACCACGCTCAAGGCGCTTGCCACCTCGGAAGTGAACGTGTGCACGGTGGAAGACCCGATTGAAATGGTGGAACCCTCGTTCAACCAGATGCAGGTACAGCCCGGCATCGAGCTCTCGTTCGCGGACGGCGTCAAGGCGCTGATGCGGCAAGACCCGGACATCATCATGGTCGGCGAGATCCGCGACCTCGGCACCGCCGAGATGGCGATCCAGGCCGCGCTGACCGGCCACCTGGTGCTGTCGACCCTGCACACCAACGACGCCCCGTCGGCCGTGATGCGGCTGCTCGAGCTTGGCGTGCCCTACTACTTGCTGGAAGCGACCCTGATCGGCATCATGGCGCAGCGCCTGGTGCGCACCTTGTGCTCGCACTGCAAGGCGCCCGACGGCGAGATCAGCGACGAGGTCTGGCACAGCATCGGCGGAGCCTGGAAGATCCCCAAGCCGGCGACCATCTACCGCCCGATCGGCTGCCCCGAGTGCCGCCAGACCGGTTACCGCGGGCGCACCGGCATCTACGAACTGCTCACCATTTCCGAGGGTTTCACCAAGCTGATCCGCGAAGAAACCGAACTGCAGGCGCTGCGCCAGCAAGCCGTATCGGACGGCATGAAGCCGCTGCGCATCGCAGGCGCCTTCAAGATTGCCGAGGGCGTCACCACGGCCGAGGAAGTGCTGAAGGTCACGGCCGCGTTGGCGTGATTTACAACAGGAATTCAGACCCTAGCGCAAATGCCAACGGTCGTATATAATTCTGCCTCTTCGGGTCGTTAGCTCAGCTGGTAGAGCAGCGGACTTTTAATCCGTTGGTCGCAGGTTCGAATCCCGCACGGCCTACCACGAATAAACCAAGAAGCCCACGAATTTCGGTTCGTGGGCTTCTTGCGTTCTGGTCGCTTTGGAAACGTCGGTTCCGGCAGGATCACAACTCAGCGACGTGCGAATTCAGCTACTTCTAGCACCGCCAAATTTTTCCATCAAGCATTTCGCCAGACCAGTCCATAATATAATTACATCGTAGGGATGCTGGCATCGGCACTTACAGTTCAGCCGGTCAGAACCGCCCTTGCCCCAATACAATCGGTAACGGACCCGGCGTTCAATCTTGAGGCTCGACTGACCGAATGGATAACACGAAGACACCGACCTACCCAGCCTATATCCCGTTCGACCAAGCAGGGGACCGCCAACTCCGAACGCACCCAAGACGAAAGCAAGAACAGCCGACCGCGAACGAATGGCTTATCGTGGATGATCCCGAAATCTCGGAAGTGATGTGCACTGAGACCGGCAAACATCACTCTGCGCGCGACGTACTTGGAAAAGACATCGCTGACATGATGAGCCTTCGCATGCGCGTGCGTACGCATCTCCAAAACGATCCACTCTACACCTGTTCCATTTGCGGTGTTGCCGTTCACATTTGCTCCAGCCGCAACAAGCGGCGTTTCTTCTTCAAGCATCGCGAGCAGGACGGAAGCTGTCCGGCAAATACGGCTGGCGATCTAACGCAGGACGAAATCAACGCACGGAAGTACAACGGGGCTAAGGAAAGCAAACTTCACCGGCGAATGAAGGACTGGATAACGCAATGCCTCGAACTCGATGAACGCTTCGATTCGGCCCAACAAGAAGCGCGATGGAAGGGAGCGCTTCCCGCCCAATGGCGCAAACCCGACATCACCGCTCGGTACGGCGACATGCGCGTCGCTTTCGAGATTCAACTCTCCACCACACCGCTTTCGGTCATCGCGGCCAGACGCATCTTTTACCAAGCCGAGGGTGCACTCCTATTCTGGATCTTCGCCGAGTTCGAACAAGACTACCGGCGCCTGACCGAAGACGACATATTCTTCAGTAACAATCTCAATGCTTTCGTGGTGGACCAGAAGACGGTCGATGCCTCCGTCGAAGCGAAGGAGTTCCGATTCGAGTGCGTATGGGTCCAGCCCATGCCCAGCGGCGAGCTTTCCGGCCTCCACAGAAGGCAATTACGATTTCATGACCTTACCCTCCAACCGGACAGGCAGATGGCCTTCTGGTTCGACTTCGAAGCCGCACGCAACGCTATGCGGCAAAAGACCGAGGAAGAAACGCTCCGCGAGGACATCGAAAACTGGTGGCTCGCGGAGGGACCATTAGGTACGGAGAGCAAACGGCACGCCGAATGGGGCCAGTTCCAACCAAGGCTGCAAGCAGTTGGCGTGGACGTATCGGTCTACTTCAACGACTACTTCACCACGGCAAAAGTCCTCTATTGTGCAAAGCATGGCCGAGCGATCTGCGATGGCCGGGGCACGCTTATTGCGATCGCTCACGGCGTGATAAGCACCCACAAGCGAGACCTCAAATGGTTCATGCGTGGGATTAAAGTTTTCGGGATATCAGAACGACTCGATACACAGGATGCTAATCGCAAGTTCAGTCAAGCGCGGGCCAGGGCACACAAGGACTACGCAATCGACCCCGCGCCGTTTCTGCCGCCCGAGAATTGCAGAGCACTCATCACATTCCTATTTCCAGAAATCGCACCGCTCCCGTGACCCCGAATACGCACACTCAGCCCATCCGTCGCCGGACGGTCTAAGTGCCGTACACAATAACTTAACCATTCGACGAAGAGGAAATGCTGGTGTCCGACACGGCAATTACGTTGCAGTTACCAGAAGTTATCAAAGACCTGTGGTCCGCGCAACAGGCCCTTGCAGAGCACTATGCCGACACTGGTCTAAAATTCACGTTGGACGGGCGGCTGGTTGGCGATATCGCCGAAGCGGTGGCACTACACCATTTTGACCTGCTGCTCCCAATGAAGCGTACAGGCGGAGTTGACGCGTTGACCCGGACCGGCAAGACTAGGCCACAAGATCGTCAACGCTGCGACCGTTTCGTCAAGTAGGTTGGCGTATCGATCGATCCGTCTGCCACTGATGTGTTTTTTCAAAATTGTAGCGACCAAGTCTTTGTGGTCGACTAGGAGCATTTTCCAGCATGTGGCCAGGGACGCGTAGGCTCGGTTCGATTCTGGTAAACTGGTTTAGCGGCTTGGGATAAAGCCGGGCAATTGAGTGTTCGCAAGAATTAAGGGGACACAGAATTGTTTGAACGCATATCTTCAGATTTGATGTTGCTACGGCAAGCGGGAGAGAGTCATGGGTGTCAAGACAAAAATGCGGAGATTGAAATTACTGCGTGCCAAGGAGCTAGTGGAACTTGTTCGACTTCGCCAGATTCAGGACGCGTTGACACACTTCAAAGCCATGGATGATTTTTCAACGATCGAACGTCAGACGAAACAATGGCGGGAGTTCCAAGAACACATTGCAGTAAGTAATGCTCTGGAGATACATCGGCAGACGAGTGCTATAAATTCGGCAATGCGTGAAATTGAAAAGGCAAAAGCATTCCAACAGAATCTAGAGCGCGCCACGACACTTCAGCGCGAGCTAGAAAATGCAGCGAATTCTCAACGCCATCTTGAAAAGCCAAATGTACGTGATGTCGAGACAGTGATCGCGTTCGAACGAGAATTTGGGAGCTTAACGGCATTCCATCGACATCTTGAAAAAGCTTCAGCGTTTCAAAAAGAACTTGACCAGGCGACCGCCTTAAAGTCGGCGATCGACGTAATCCCAAGAGTGGCGGACGAAATGAAGCGCAAGGTTTTCGTAGAGATGCGAGACGAAAACTATCGAGCAAGTCTTCGACTGGAGGGGCTTCATCCTGGACAGACGACATCTCTAACCACGCTGGCCGCGCTTAAAGCAAAGTATGTCCGATAAGTACGGGGCCGACCACGACACCACCTATTGTTATCCAGAATCTGATGTACTGAAGAATCTTCTTGGGATAACCGATAGCGAAATCCTGAAGGCTGCAGAAGTCGAGTTTACGCAATTTCGACTTACGCAGTACGAGTATCCTGAGTTTAGGGATTTTTCACTGACGACCTGGAAGAATATTCACTTCTTCCTTTTTCAAGATGTGTATGAGTGGGCTGGCGAGTTGCGCACAGTCAAACTGGCTAAGTCAGGCACGTTGTTTGCAGTTCCTGACTGCATTGAGCGTGAGGCAGAAAGACTGTTTGGAAAGCTTCGTGCAGAGAATCATCTAAGCGGACTATTGCGAAGCGAATTCGTTACTCGGGTTGCAGATTATTACAGCGAGTTGAATGTGCTTCACCCATTTCGAGAGGGCAATGGCCGATCTCAACGGTTGCTTTTTGAGCTTATTGCGCTCAATGCTGGGTACGTGCTTGATTGGTCAGCCGTCGACGAACCTCTGTGGATACCCGCAAACATTGCTGCATTTAATTGTCAGCTGGAGCCATTGATCGCAATATTTGATAGAGTCGTACGGAAAATGCGAGCCGACGGTGCATGAAGCAAGACTTAGTTTTGTTGTGACGGATTTGTGACGGGCCTAAAGGGCATTAGCGTTTGACGCCTTTGGCCACACTTGAGAACGTCACGCGACAAGCGTTATAAGCGATTTATTTTAAAGCAGATTTTAAAAATTTCTTCGACTTTTAATCCGTTGGTCGCAGGTTCGAATCCCGCACGGTCTACCACGAACGCGACAAAACTAGGGGCCACCCACTTATCGACGAAGCCCAAAGCACGCTCGAGCCTGCCTAAAAGTTAAGCATCGATAAGTGGGTGTCCCCTAGTTTCACGCGTCGGACTAATTTATAATGCAGATCGAACCATCATTCAGCAAAAAAATTTAACGACAACGCCAGAACGGCGACATCCAATACGCAGCATGCGTGTCGACAAATCCGAGATCGTGCATTATATGATTCTTTCATCGTTGGTTTTCTAATTATTAACAATATATTTCAATGCAAAAAATATAGATAAGGTTTTAAATTAATAAAAATTATGTTAACCATTAAATCAATCGCTATAGAAAATTTGCGCGGGTACACTAGCACTAAGCTCGATTTGTCGAATTTGACAATTCTCGTCGGAGAAAATAATGAGGGAAAAAGTTCCGCGTTAAAAATGCTTCAACGCCTAATGGAATTCCAAACTGAATTTTGGTCTGGTGACCGTCAGTTAGGAGATTCGGAATACAATTTTTGGTACCCCGCTAATGACGCAAAACACAGAGCTCGTCGTTTTATCCTTAATGTTCAATTTCAGGATGGTCGATACGCCCGAGGTTTTGGGCTTAAGAAGAATGACTTATTAGACCTGCGCCTTGCGATTGACTCTAACGGCATGTGCCGGCTGAATCTGGGCCCACCCCGCCGAAACGAATCGCATGAAATTAGGGCCGTGGAATTCCTGAAAAAACTACAGCAAGAAGTGCGAGTTATTGTTTTGCCGCCGGTCCGTGATGCCGCATCTTCAACGTTCGCCTCGAAGGTTACGCAAGAGGTAAAGGGACAACTATGGAACAAAATAAGTCATAGCAGTCGCTCTGGCGCTCCTAAAGAGTATCGACTTGCGAGAGAGGCGATTGATAAGATTCGAGAAATTGTCGCGCTTCATAAAGGAGAGTTGCGCAGATCTCCTGACAGCCCCTTGGCATCGATGCTACTCGCTAGTGAGGTGCGTGTTGAGCTTCTCCCGAAGGATATTTACGATCTTATTGAAAGATCGATGTTCGTGTATTTATCGACCGGAGAACATGACCTAAACAAAGTACTACCCCACGAGGTGGGAAATGGATTGCAAAGTTTGATAGATATCAACTTAACGGTTGAATCAATTTTAAAAAATACTATTGTTCGAAATGTAATTCTAATAATCGAGGAGCCCGAGGCGTTCCTCCACCCGTCCGCTCAACGTCAATTTATGTTATTTCTGCGGCGTTCCCTGGTAAGTCAAGTGCAGTCCGCCGTTTTAACTACGCACTCACCTATCATAGTTGACGAATCAAATTATGGCGAAGTAGTCCTAGTTAGGAACCATAAACATTATTCGCCGGATGTAGTCGCCACAGATCGCTCAAGTATAAACACATCATTAATGACTACTGGTAGCTCCGAAATATTTTTCGCCAGAACAGTTATTTTAGTGGAAGGAGAAGGCGATAAGGCGTTTTTCAACACGTTATTGCGAAGATTAAAAAAAGTAGGCGATATTTCGGCGGAGCTTAGTGGCCTTGTATTTCATGCAACTGGCGGCTGTACATTTTACTCACCTTGGCTAAAATTGATTCGCTCTTATAAGCGCGGCAACGACCATGCGTTAAAGTACCTATGGATAATGGACGGCGACACGGCAAGCAATAACGGAGAGCGCCCTGTTCTCCGTGCGGCGAGAGACTGTAACTTCGATTTGAGCGCGGAAGATACCGGTGCGATTGTGGCCTTTGGCGATCGGCCTTGGACGCCAGCAGATCGTTCGCCTCATTCCGTGGACGCTACGAATCGCAGCCTGAATGCGCATGCTGGATATCTCTTTGCTTGTGACTTTGAGTGGGCGCTCTTTAACGGAGCTTCAGATCGCACGATAGGCTGTATTAAAGCTATAATGGATGAAGTCGGCATCTCGACCGTCGGAGATAATGTTGCACTTGCGCGGCGCCTGGGATCAAAAATTGGATCTGGCAGCGGTTCCGATAAAGCAAAGAAGCAACCATACATTCGAGCGATGATTGCCGAGCGACTTCCATCGCATGATCTTCCACCAGAGATAAAACGTGTCCTAACTCGAATTTTAGGCACGGCAATTAAGCCAGACTCAGCAGTGCAAAAGATCCTTCTGAACTTTTAGTTTTTCGACATCAAGAATGCCATGATTAAATAATATTTTAACTTGACGGTTGCTTGTAAAACAATTGAAAAAGGGGAATACTGTTAGGCAAACGTCGACTACATTTATGCACACGTTTCTCTCAGGAGCGTCAGCTGGAGCGTCAGGGTCACCCATTAGCTAGTCAGCGTCAAGTTGAAAATACTGTCCCGGCGCCTCGATTCTGAACTTAGCATTTTGAGCGATGAGTCGTTCAGGCATCGTTGTCAAACCATCGTTGCCTGGGCGTCCTCATGTTCCCGAGGTGCAGTGCCGACAATGTTGTTGCCTCGTTTAATTCTGCCTTTTTAATTAGGCGCCGAGTTTTTACCATGGCAAATGGAATCTTCAAGTTCCAGCGTTACTTTTTTGGGGAGCTAATATGAAGCGCGACTGGGACATCGTTAGAGAAGTGCTCATTGAAGTCGAATCGCTTAGCGAGTTTGAACGAGGTAATTCGGTATATGAAGTTGGCGGGGATATTGAGATCGATAGCCCCAAAAATTTACACGCACTTATGTTGTGGAGAGCAGGCTACCTAACAGGCATTGATGCAAGCACTTTGAGCGGCCCGGCTCTCATTTCCCCCGACCTTAGTTGGGCAGGACATGACCTCCTCGACACTCTGCGTAGCAGCGCGGTATGGGAGCGCATAAAGACTACAGCGAAGGAAAAAGGAATTGAGCTGACGTTTGACGCTGTGAAGGCACTCGGAAAGACAGCGCTTGATTGGGTGATCGCAAACTAACGTTGTTGTGGGTGTGTGAGCCACCGGTTGAGGGTCTTGCCTTCTGCTTCTCGGCGCATCAACCCGAACCGCGTACACTCTACTCGCCGATGCTGTTCGACCTCAGCGACTTCGGTCGGAACAGATCAATAGCCGACAGCCAGTCGACGATGCGAAACCAAAGTCATCTCTGCCAATTACGGCCCGAGGGTGCAACGACCGCACTGCATTTCGGTCAAGCATCCACGACGGCACAACATGGCCGGGATCTAATGATGGGTTGTGCCGTAAACGTGACGTGAAATCCGACAACTCCGATTTGATGCCCCTGCGTGACATTGGGAACTCAGCTTGGCAAGCGTTGTAAGTGTTTGAATTTAAAGAAAATTTAAAACGTGGTTACGTCTTTTAATCCGTTGGTCGCAGGTTCGAATCCCGCACGGCCTACCACGAATAACCAAAAAGCCCCCGAATTCACGTTCGTGGGCTTTTTGCTGTCTGGTCCATAAACTCCGTGGCTCCGTAAAACGATAAGGCACGTCATACTTCAACGCGATCTGAGCCACTCTTTCAGTACGTCGTTCATGCGCGTCTGCCAGCCATCGCCAGTGGCCTTGAACGCGGCCAGCACGTCGGCGTCAAACCGAATGGTCGTGCTGACCTTGGTCCCGCTCCCTGCTGGCCTGCCACGACGTTTGCCCGCTTCCGCTCGCGCCTCCTCGCGTGACACGACCTTGTCACCTATCCGCCATACCCCCTCCTCAAAAAATTCGTCGGTCAGTTCCGGCGCATCCTCCGGGTCAACCCAAGTCTCGGAAGAATTTTGCAGTTTCGCGTTCATTTGCTTTCCTCATACGGCTATTCTTCGCGCCCGACCACGTGAAATCAAGCAGTTACGAGTGATCGTAACTGTTTTTATTTGTTTGTGCGGCTGATCGGACATCAAACAACCCTCATAACGCAGGCGGCCACGTTCTGCCAGCCGCCGTATAATGGCCGGACTATGAGTAAAGCGCTCTCACCTATTGAGTCCGAGTTCGCCACGGTTGAAGAAGCCGAGGCATACGATCGCTGGTTTCGGGCGAAGGTTCAAGCATCGCTTGACGATCAGCGCGCCCCCACTCCGCACGATCAGGTTATGGCCAAGTTACGGGAAATTATCAAAGCAAAGCGCCGCGCCCATGCTTCCGATCCTGTGGCGCGCTGAAGCACAAAGTTTACATCTCAAGTTCGGAGTGAGCGATTTCTACCTGAGCGGGAAGTCGTCCTTCCATTTGATCCGTTAGCGGAAAACATGGCCTGCCCCGGCAAAACGCGGTCGCCGGGGCTCAGCCGAAAGCTTAGTTATCCCAGCCGCCCCCGAGCGAACGAATCAGCGCGACCGTGGTCACGGCCTGGTTGCCCCGTAGTTGCGCCGCGTTGCGTTCGATCAGCGCCAGCTTGCGTTGCGCGTCGAGCAGGTCGAGGTAGCTCGAACGTCCGGCCTGGTACAGCTTTTGCGCCAGCTCGGCCGAACGGCGCGCCATCACCACGCCGGCGTCGACCTGTTCCGATTGGCCGGCCAGAATGCGCAGGCCGGCCAGGTTGTCCTCGACCTCGGCGAACGCCACCAGCACGTTCTGCCGGTAAGCGGCGACCGATTCCTCCAGCACCGCTTCGCTGCGCGCGATATTGGCCTTGTTGCGGCCACCGTCGATGAGCGGCATTGACAGCAGCGCACCCAGCACCCACGAGCGGCTGCTCCATTTCAGCACGTTCGACAGTGAGTCGGACTCGCCGCCGCCAGCGCCCGACAGGCCAAGCGCGGGGAACATGGCCGCGCGGGCTACGCCGATGCGCTGGTTGGACGCGACCATCGCGCGCTGGGCGGCCGCCACGTCCGGCCGCCGCTCCAACAGCTTCGACGGCAGCCCGGCAGGAATCGATGGCAGCAGCGCCGCTTCCAGCAGCGGGTTGGCCTGCGCCGTGAAATCGGCCGCCGGCTTGCCCAGCAGGACCGCAAGCGCATGCTCGAGCTGCACGCGCTGCCGCTCAATCCCGATCGCTTCGGCGCGCGCTGCCGCCAGTTCGGTCTTGGCGCGCACCAGGTCGAATTCGCCGATGTCGCCATTGTCGAACCGGCTCTGGTTCACTTTCACGCTCTGCAGGCGCAAATCGACGCTCTTGTTCAAGGTTGCCAGTTCCGCGTCGGTGGCGCGGATGCGGAAGTAGGTCTGGGCCACGTCGGCCTGCAGTGCCAGCAGCACCGAACGGTAGGTCGCTTCGGACGCCGATGCATCGGCTTGCGCCGCGCTGGCCCCGGCGGCGACGCGGCCGAACAGGTCCACCT
>JBAQKU010000585.1:0-7172 GCA_049301315.1 Telluria sp. | reverse complement strand
GGCTCGGGCTGCGCCTCGGCCGGCTCGGCCGGTTCGGACGCCATCTCCGGTTCATGCGCCGGCTCCGTCACTGGCGCGGCCGGCGCCTGGCTGTTGCTGCGATAGACGTAGGCGCCGGACTTCTCGTCGCGCCCGAATTCAAGCATGCCGCGCGCCTGGGCTTCCTCGAGCAGGTTGCCGAAGGTGCGAAAGCCATAGTAGGTCTCGCTGAAATCGGGACGGCGCCGCTTGAGCGTATCCTTGAGCAGCGAGGCCCAGATCTTGCCGCTGTCGCCGCGCTCGGACACGAGCGCATCGAACATCTCGACCACCATCTCGATGGCCTGGGCCTTGCGCGCCTCGAGTTCTTCCTTGCGCCGGTTGCCTTCGTCGGGCGAGCGCCTGGCGGCAGGCTGCACCTTGCGCTCGTCGCGCTTGGCGGCGGCGCGCCGCACCTCGCGCACCAGGTCGTCGTAGAAAATGAATTCGTCGCAGTTCGCCACCAGCAGGTCGGAGGTGGACTGCTTGACGCCGACCCCGATCACCTGCTTGGCGTTCTCGCGCAGCTTCGACACCAGCGGTGAAAAGTCCGAGTCGCCGCTGATGATGACGAAGGTATTGACGTGGGACTTGGTGTAGCACAGGTCGAGCGCATCGACGACCAGCCGGATGTCGGCCGAGTTCTTGCCCGACTGGCGCACGTGCGGGATTTCGATCAGCTCGAAATTGGCTTCATGCATGGTCGCCTTGAAGCCCTTGTAGCGGTCCCAGTCGCAGTACGCCTTCTTGACCACGATGCTGCCCTTGAGCAGGAGCCGCTCGAGCACCGGCTTGATGTCGAATTTTTCGTAGTTCGCGTCGCGCACGCCGAGCGCCACGTTTTCAAAGTCGCAGAACACCGCCATGCTGATGTTGTCTGGGGATGAAGCCATATATGTTGTTCTCTGTAAATGGATGGACCAGCTAGTCCAACGATTATACTCAACAACATTGTGTCAGTCGTGCAAGCGTGCGAGGGTGGCGGGATCGGGCACGCCGCCGAAATACCGGTCGAGGCAGGCCCGAAACACCGTCTCCCCGGGCGCGGCCAGCGAAAAAAGGGTCATCGAGGCATGCAACTTCATGTCGTCGGGATAGCCGAAGATGGCGCTGGCCGACTTTCCCTCGAGCGCGGCGAGCGTGGCGCTGCACCCGCGCAGGCGCGCCCCCAGCACCGGATGGGCCAGGTAGGCCCGCGCTTCGGCCAGCGAGGCGATGGCATAGCGCTGCGCCATGGCGCTGTGCCCGAGCCCGGCGATTTGCGGGAAGATAAACCACATCCAATGGCTGCGCTTGCGCCCCGCGCGCAGCTCGGCCAGTGCGCCGGCGTACACCGGCGCCTGTGCCTGCACGAAGCGTTCAAGGTCGAATCCCGTCTGCATCTGCCCTCCCCTGGCCGCCGCCAGCCCGGCGCCTGGCTTTTTGCGCTACAGTGGCGTGCCATGAAACCTGAATACCTGGAACTGCTGCTCTCGCGCGAAATGCCGTACGGGAAATACAAAGGCCGCACGATCGCCGAGCTGCCCGGCCATTACCTGGCCTGGTTCGCGCGCGAGGGCTTCCCGCGCGGCGAACTGGGCGCACTGCTCGCGCTCATGTATGAACTCGACCACAACGCGCTGCGCGGCTTGCTCGATCCGCTGCGCACAGGCCGGCGCGGCGGCTGACGCGGCCGTTCTTATGCCTGCCCGCCCAGTTCGCGCAGGCGCTGCATCGTCAGTTCGTCCGGCACGCCGCCGAAGTATTTGTCGATGCAGGTCCTGAAGACCGGCTCCTCGGGCGCCGCCTGCGAGAACAGGGTCATCGACGAGCCGAACTTCATGTCATCGGGATAGCCGAAGATCTGGTTGGCGTTCCTGCCTTCGATGGCGGCCACCAGGGCGGCGCATTCGATCAGGCGCGGCCCGATCAGCGGGTGCGCCATGTAGGCGACTGCCTCGTCCAGCGAGCCGATGGCAAGTTCCTGCGCCCGGACGCTGTTGCCCCGCCCTTCGATCTGCGGAAAGATAAACAGCATCCAGTCGGTCCGCTTCACCCCTTCGAGCAATTCTTCGCGCACCTTCTCGTACACCCGGTCTTGCGCGTCGATAAACCTTTGCAGATTGAATCGCGTGTCCATGTCAGTCTCCCGGCAGGTATGCCGATCATGCTACAACGATCGACCGGGGGCATGTCGCACAGGTGCGCATGGTGCCGCTAGCGCGCCACGCTCAGGCGCTGCCCTTCGTGCTGCATGCGCCCGAACTCGGCGGCGCTGACCGCGGGGCTGAACAGGTAGCCCTGCAACTGGTCGCAGCCGAGGTCGCGCAGGAAGGCCATCTGCTCAACCGTTTCGACACCTTCGGCCACGATCTCCTGGCGCAGTTGCTGCGCCATGGTGACGATGGCGCGTGCGATGGCGCAGTCGTTGGCCTCGTACGGCAGGCCGATCACGAACGCGCGGTCGATCTTGAGTGTACTGATCGGAAATTTCTTGAGGTAGGCAAGGCTCGAATAGCCGGTGCCGAAGTCGTCCAGCGCCAGCGCCATGCCCATCGCCACCAGCTCGTTCATGATGGTGATGACGCTGTCGGCGCCGCGCATCAGCAGGCTCTCTGTAATTTCGAGCATGATCTGCTCGGGCAGCACCGCATGCCGTTCGAGCGACTCGAGTATGCGCGCCGGCAGCTTGCGGTCGAACTGGCGCGCCGACAGGTTCACCGCGATCGGCGGCATGGCCAGTCCGGCGTCCTTCCAGGCGCGCACCTGGCGGCAGGCCTCGTCGAGCACCCAGTTGCCGATTTCCACGATCAGGCCGGTCTCCTCGGCCAGCGGGATGAACACGCCCGGCGAGATCATGCCGCGCTCTGGGTGGTTCCAGCGGATCAGCGCTTCGGCGCCGACGATGCGCCCGCTGCGCAAGCTCACCTTGGGCTGGTAATGCAGCTCGAGCTGATGTTCGATGAGCGCGCGCCGCAGTTCGGTCTCGAGGCGCAGGTGCTCTTTCGCGCGCTGGTCCATTTCCTCGCGGTAGTAGAGCAGGCTGTCGGCGCCGTTCTGGGCCGCCTTGGCCAGGGCGATGTCGGCGCACCGGATCAGGGTCGCCGTCTCCATGCTGTCTTCGGGGTAGATCGCGATGCCGATGTTGGCGCTGACCTGCAGGCTGTGGGCGCCGATGGCGATCGGGGCGGCCAGCGTGGCGAGCAGCTTTTGCGCGACGATGGCGGCGTGCTCGCGTTTTTCGATGTGCGGCAGCGCGATCGCAAACCGGTTGCCGTCGATGCGCGCCAGGATGTCGGCGTCGCGCAGCGCGAGGCGCAGCAGGCGGCCGATCTCGCAGATGAGTTCACTGGCGACGTCGTGCCCGAGCGTGTCGCTGACGGCGCCGATGCGGTTCACGTCGAACACCATCACGGCGCCGTGATCGTTGCTGCGGCGCGCCACGGTCAAGGCCTGCCCGACCAGGTGATTGAGCAGGCTGCGGTTCGGCAGGCCGGTCAGGCTGTCGTAGTTGGCCATGCGCTGCATGCGCGCTTCGGCATCCTTGTGGATGCTGATGTCGGAGAACAGCGAGAAGGCATGCGTCACCTTGCCGTTGGCATCGCGCACCACGCTGATCGTCACCGATTGCGGAAACAGCTCGCCGTTCTTGCGCTTGCCGATGATCTCGCCGCGCCACGGACCCTGGCCCTGCATCGCGGCGCGCACCTTGGCGCGAAATTCGGCATCGTGCACCCCGGAGCGCAGCAGGTCGGGCGTGTGCCCGATCGATTCGGCCGGCGAATAGCCGGTAATGCGGGTAAATGCGCTGTTGATGGAGACGATGCGCTCGTCGCCGTCGGTGATCAGGACGCCCTGGTCGCTGTCCTCGATGATGCGCGCGTGCAGGTGCATCTTGTCCTGGTCGCTCAGGTGCTCGGCCACGGGCGACAGATGCACCAGCATGCCCGAAGGCTCGTTCGACTCATCGTGGATCATCGACAGCGCCAGCCTGACCCAGATGACTTCCCCGCTTTTCTTGCGGCGCCGCGCTTCGATCAGGGCGCTGCCCTGGTTCAGGAAAAGCTCGGCGATGTCGGCCTCGTCGTCATCCTCGGCGTACAGGAACAGCACATGCCGGCCGAGCGCCTCTGCCCGGCTGTAGCCGAACAGCGCTTGCGCGGCCCGGTTCCATCCGGTCAGGTAGCCTGCCAGGTCGAGCACGATGACCGGTTCGTCGGACAGCTCGAAGCTGTCCGCGCCGGCCGGCCTGGCGCGGGCCGCCTCGGGATGCTGCTCCGCCTGCGCCTGTTGCAGCGCCGCTTCGAGCCTGGCCAGGACCTGCGCGAGCGCGTCGCCCTCCAGCGTGCGCGCCGCGCGTGCCAGGATCAGACTGCGCTCGAGCGCCGATTCACTCATGGGCCTGGCCCTGGTTCTGGCGCACCGCGCCCAGCATCCAGGTGCAGGCGTCGAGCATCGCCGCGTTGAATGCGGGCGCCGGCACCTGCATGTCCTGCAGCTGAACGCGCACCGCGTCAAGCTCGCCGCGTTCGGCCGTTTCGAGCAGGCGCAGCAGTTCGCCCAGCTCGCCCTCGTGCCCGAGCAGCGCGTCCTGGATCGCCGTGCCGATCGCCAGCGGCGCCAGCACGTCCGTCAGCGCCATCCCGAACAGCACGCCAAGCAGCGAGAACATGCCGGTCATGAAAGCTTGTTCCTGGCTGTTTTTGTCGAGGCCGCGCGCCTTGGCCAGCAGTTCGAGCGCGCGCGCGCGCAGCGCCACGCGCGCCAGCAGCATGGCGCTGCGCATGTCGCCCTGGCGCGCCGCGAACAGCATCAGGTTGAGCCAGCGCCTCAGCTGCTGGCGTCCCAGGATCAGGATCGCCTGCGAAAAGCTGGTAATGCGGCGCCCGGCGCCGATCCCGAGCGAATTGACCAGCCGCAGCAGATGGTAGGACAGGGTCGGGTCGCGCCGCAGCAGCGCTTCGATTTCATGGGTGTCGGCGTCGGCCGCGACCAGTTGCACCAGTTGCAGCGCGAGCGCGCGCGAGGCCGCCTGTGCCGCCAGCGCCTTGGGCGGCGCCAGCATGCACCAGTCGCCCTCGACCCACAGCGCGCCCGGCGCCAGGCTGTCCTTGAGCGGGCCGTCGGCGCGCAACAAAGTGCCGGCGGCGATCTCCTTCCAGCGCCCCTGGCCCAGGGCGGCGGCCAGCGCAGGATCGAGGCCGGGGCGGTAAAAGCAGGGACTTTGGTCGCACAACTGGCCGAAGGCGTCGTCCTCGAGCAGCGGCAGGAGGCCGGCCAGATCGGACGGGGCGCACGAAAAATCGACAATGAGGCCGGACGGCTTTCCGCTGCGGTCGGCCAATACGTGAAAAAATGCCAGTGGAGCTGGACTCAAAGAATTCATGGGTGCGTGCCGGATGATGCGAAGTAAGCGTATGTTACCCTGAAAATGTTGGCAATCGCCAACATACTGCGTGCGCCTGGCCCGTACCGACGGGAAACGAAAAACAGGCGCGGAAATTTTGCCTTAAAATCAAGCCTGGCTGGGTACACGGAGCAGACAATGTTACAGGTTCGCAGATCCGAAGAGCGCGGCAGTGCCGAGCACGGCTGGCTTCAGTCGAAGCACACGTTTTCGTTCGCCGATTATCACGATCCCGAGCACACCGGCTTCGGCCCCCTGCTCGTCATCAACGAAGACCGGGTCGCCGCCGGCCGGGGTTTCGGCACCCACGCTCACCGCGACATGGAAATCATCTCGTACGTGCTCGACGGCGCGCTCGAACACAAGGACAGTCTCGGCACCGGTTCCGTGTTGCACTACGGCGACGTGCAGCGCATGACGGCCGGCAGCGGAGTACGCCACAGCGAATTTAACGGTTCGGCCAGCGCGCCGCTGCACTTCCTGCAGATCTGGATCGCGCCGAACGTGAAGGGCATCGCGCCCGGCTACGAAGAAAAGCATTTCACGCCCGAGTCGAAACTGGGGCGCCTGCGCCTGATCGCCTCGTCCGACGGGCGCGACGGCTCGCTGCTGATCCACCAGGACGCATCCGTCTACGCCGCCATCGTCGAGCCCGGCCACACGCTCGAGCACGCGTTGTCCGGCGCGCGCCGGGCCTATGTGCATGTGATCCGCGGGCAGCTGACGGTCAATGGCGTGGCGCTCGGCGCCGGCGACGCGCTCAAGATCAGCCATGAAAACGTGGTCCGGCTGGAACAGGCGCAAGGCGCCGAAGTGCTCCTGTTCGACCTGCCGTAAGCGCGCCCGGCGCGGGACGCAGCAGCAGCCCTGCCGATGTGTCAGCGCTTTTACGCGGTTTTGACACTCTGCGGTCGTTTTTGCCCGCCGTTGCCCGGTCTTGCGCCGGTTCCGCCCACGGCCGGGCGGGATTTCCGCTACACTTGCGGCTACAGCAATAGAATCCCGAGAACACCGCCATGCCTGCCACTGTCAATGAAGAAGAACTGTTGGACTACGCCTCCTCGTGCGTACTGCCGACGCCCTGGGCCCAATTTACCCTGCACGCTTTCGTGGAACACGCGACCGGCAAGGAACACCTGGCCATGACGCTGGGCGAGATCGGCGACGGCGAGCCGGTGCTGGCGCGCGTGCATTCGGAATGCCTGACCGGCGACGTGCTGTTCTCGCAGCGCTGCGATTGCGGCGCCCAGCTCGAGGGCGCCCTCAAGCGCATCGCTGCCGAAGGGCGCGGCATCTTGCTCTACCTGCGCCAGGAAGGCCGCGGTATCGGCCTGGTCAACAAGATCCGCGCCTACCGCCTGCAGGAAGCCGGCGCCGACACCGTGGAGGCGAACCTGCAACTCGGTTTCCATGCCGATGCGCGCAATTACGAGCTGTGCCAGCCGATGCTGGCCCAGTTCGGCATCAAGACCTTGCGCCTGATGACCAACAACCCGCGCAAGATCGATGCGATGGAAAAAATGGGCGTGCGCGTGAGCGAGCGCGTGCCCCTGCTGGTGAACCGCAACGCCTTCAACAATACTTACCTGAATACCAAGGAAAGCAAGCTCGGCCACTTGATGACGCCGCAAGTTGCTGCCGTGGCCGAAGACGGCGAACTGTAAACCCTGCACCTGCGCTACACCCGCGCCGAACTGGTGGCAAGATAGAGCAAACCAGCTTGCCCCCGGGGGAATGCATGAAATTTCTTCACTTTGCCGTCCTGCTG
>JBAQKU010000584.1:0-14886 GCA_049301315.1 Telluria sp. | reverse complement strand
GGTGAAGGTGACGGCGTGGATGCCTTTCAGTCCGTAGGCTGGCGGGATGACGACCGGGCCGTTCTTGCCGTCCTGGTTGAAGCGGGGGTCGTATTTGCCTTTGCCCCAGGAGTTGTAGACCGCCTTCTGCGCCGCGCTCAGCGCCGGCGAGAGCGCAATGATCGCGCCCGGATTGAGGTCGCGGTTGGCCCAGCCGTCGAGGCGCTTGCCGATCCCGGGCGCAAATGAATTATCGACCGTCGAGTGGCATAGCGCGCAGGTGGTCCCGACCCGGGTCAGGGTGTCCTTGCCGTTGATGGTTTCCACCTTGCCGCGCAAGCCGACCACTGCGTTGAGCTTGAGCAGTGCGACCGTGGTGGCCGGGCTTTTCAGGTCGATGCTGCCATCCTTGATCCCCTGCACCACCGCCGCCGGCAGCGCTTCGGCGTCGACCTTCAGGCCGACCGACAACGCGGTCACCGGATCGACCGCTGCCGCAATCACCTCGTGCATGCGCAACTTGTCGGTCCACTGCGCCTCGTCTCCGAAGGTATCGGAGCGGAAGATCTCCTTACCCTGCAAGACCAGGTCCGGCGCCGGCTCGGGCTCGACAAATCCGCCGCTGCCACAGCCGCCAAGCAGCAGCGCACAGGCTGCCGCAATCGGTAATACTCGTATCGTATTCATGGTGATACCTTCTCTAGTGTGGCTGCCGGGTCCGCACAGACGATGCGGGCGAAGGCAGAGTGGTTGTGAATAGATTCGAAATTTTCGGCTTCGACCGTAAAGCCGCGTACCAGCGGTTCGCGCTTGAGGGCAAGCGCCACGTCGCGCACCAGGTCCTCGACGAACTTCGGATTGTCGTAGGCGCGTTCGGTCACGTATTTTTCATCGGCCCGCTTGAGCAAGCCGTACACTTCGCATGACGCGCTGCGCTCGGCAACCGCGATCAGCGCTTCAATCGTCATCTCGCCCCCCAGCTCGGCATCGATCGTGATGTGCGAGCGCTGGTTGTGCGCGCCGTACGCCGAGATCTCCTTCGAGCACGGGCACAGGCTGGTGGCCGCGACCTCGACCTGCATGCTGAACCTTATCGCGCCGGCGGCAGCCTGTTCACCGCGCCAGCACACTTGCGCATCGAGCAGGCTGCTCACGCCCGACACCGGCGCGCTCTTGCGTATAAAGTAGGGGAAGCGCATCTCGATCACGCCGCTGCTCGCGTCCAGGCGTCCCAGCATCGCGGCCACCATGAACTTGAAGCGCTGCTGGTCGAGCGCCTGCTCCTGCATTTCAAGCAGCTCGATGAAGCGCGACATATGGGTGCCCTTGACCGTTGCGGCCAGTGCCACCGTCATGGTGAAGGTGGCGACGGTGCGCTGCTCGGCGCCGCCGGAGCCGATCGTGACGGGATAGCGCACGTCCTTGATGCCAACCGCGTCGATGCGCAGCTCGCGCCGGTCGGGTTCGGACTGGATGTCGGGCAGGGGCAGGTGTTTTTCGCGGGTATTCATATTGTCCTTGTTACTGCCTGGCGCATTCGGGTGTGCCGTTGGCTTGCTTCAGGTAGGCGATCAGGGCGGCGCGCTCGGCGCGCGCGGGCACCCCGGCGTAACCCATGCTGGTTCCCGGTATTGCCTTGGTCGGGTTGGCAAGGAAGCGGTCCAGCGTCCTGGCGTTCCAGACGATGTCGGAACGCTTCATCGCATCGGAATAGGCAAAACCGGGGACGCTGCCTGCACGCCGGCCGAACAGGCCGCAATGGCGCGGGCCGGTGCGGTCGTAGGCCAGCGCGTGGCAGGCGAGGCAGCGCGAATATACCGCCTCGCCAAGCTTGGCGTCCGCGGACGGCGCACGCGACTGCGCAGTCCCCGCGGCAAGCGCGAGCACGGCGAATATCACGCCGATCGCTTTCATCGCTTACGACATGAAGGCCGATGGCACCGGAGCCTCGCCCAGCGCGTTGCGCAGGATCGCCCAGTGCATTGCTTCGTCGCCCAGGATGCTGGCGGCGGCCTTTGCCAGGTCGCGGTTGGCAAACAGCGGAACCGCGCCCAGGTAGGCGCTGACGGCGCCCTTTTCCAGCATCGCGGCGAAGCGCAGCACGTCGGCCTGCGTCTTGAGCTTGTCGGTCGGGAAGGTGTATTTTTCCTTGGCGCTGACAGCCTTGCCGCCCAGCTTGGCGATGGTCTTGGCCAGCACGTCGGCGTGCTCTTTGTGATGGCCCTGGAACGTCACCGCCAGGTCGAGCACCGGCTTTTGCAGCAGGCCGCTCTCGGCGCCCAGCTGGTAGGCGGCGATGGCTTCGAGCTCGGCGCCGAGCGCGCTGTTAAGGATGCTCACGTCTTCGGTGGTCGACTTTCCGCCCTTGGCTGCTGCCAGCGCATCCTGCCCGGCCATCAGCGCTACCGCCGCGCCGGACAGGAGCAAGCCGGATTTGCCCAGGAACATGCGGCGTGGGTGGGTTGCGGCTGGATCGTTTGGCTGGATTATGAAAGACATTGTTATTCTCCTTGGGTGGTTGCTTCAAATGGTCAGGCGTCGCCCGGCCGGGAATTGTTAAGGCGCTCTATGACGCCTGCCACAATGCGGTCGCAGCGCCCGCCTGCGAACGAGAACGCTTCCTCGAGCGCGAAGTCGAACTCGCGCGCGAGCGTTGCGCGCAGCATGCTGCGGGCCCGGAAGAAGCGGCTGCGCACTGTCGCCTCCGGGATCGCGAGACAGGTGGCCACTTCATCGCCGCTCATCTCCTCGACCGCGCGCAGTACGAACACCGTGCGGAACGTCTCGGGCAGCGCGTCGATCGCCTTTTCCAGCAGTTGACGCGCCTGGGCGCGCATGGCGCCGTCCTCGGGCGACTCCGATCCGCCTGTATTCATGTTCACCTCTGTGACATCGTTGTTTCGTTCGGCATCGATGTGCAGTTGCAGCACTTCGGCGCGGCGGCTGGTCCGGCGCGAGCGCGCAATCGCCTCATTGACCACGATGCGGGTGAGCCAGGTCGAGAGCTTGGCGTCGCCGCGAAACTGGCCGATCGAGCGGTAGGCCTGCAGATAGGCGTCCTGCACCGCGTCCTCGGCCTCGCTGTCATCGCGCAGCACGCTGCGCGCAGTGCGGTAAAGCAATTGGTTGTAGCGCCGCATCAGCAGGACGAAGGCGTCCTGGTCATGCTCGGCGATGCGCCGCGCCAGCTCGTTGTCAGGCATGTTCTTGTCGATCGGGGAAGTCAATGCTGGGCGCATGGTTTTGCTCTCTGCTTTTTTGCTTGTATGCGACATTAGATGAAGGTCGCGCCGGCCGCGTTCCCGGAAATGAATATAATCCGAAGAAATAAAAGGCAGGCGCGCGAACATGCCCGCCAGCGAGGCTGGCAGGCGGGATCAGCTTGCGGCGGCGGGGCAGGCGAACTGGTGCGTTCGCACAAGGCTCAGGAGTGGCTGAGCGCGTTCGAAAGCAGCTTGGCTGTGATGTCGACGATCGGGATCACGCGCTCGTAGGCCATGCGGGTCGGGCCGATCACGCCGAGCGTGCCGACGATCTTGCCGTTGACCTCGTACGGCGCGGTGACCACGCTCATTTCGTCCATCGGCACCAGGTTGGACTCGCCGCCGATGAAAATCTGGATTCCGGTCGCCTTGCTCGATACGTCCAGCAGTTGCATCAGGCCCGTCTTCTGCTCGAACATCTCGAACATCTGGCGCAGTGACGTCATGTTCGAAGACAGGTCGGATACGCTGAGCAGGTTGCGCTCGCCCGCGATCACCATGTCGTCGGAATCGTCGGCCATCGCTTCGCTGCCCGCTTCGAGCGCGGCCTGCATCAGGCGCCCCATGTCGTCGCGCAGCTGGCGCAGCTCGCCGGTCAGGCGGATGCGCACGTCGTCGAACGAGAGGCCGCCGTAGTTCTGATTGATGTAATTGGCCGACTGCACCAGCTGCGACGGGGTGTAGTCGACGTCGGTGAGCAGCAGCCGGTTCTGCACGTCGCCGCGCGGGTCGACGATCACGAGCAGGATGCGCTTTTCGGACAGGCGCAGGAATTCGATCTGCTGGAACACCGATTCGCGCCGCGGGCTGAGCACCACGCCGGCGAACTGCGACAGCGAGGACAGCATCTGGGCCGCGTTGGCGATGATCTTTTGCGGCTGCTGGGTCGACAGGCGCATGCGCGCCTCGACCGACTGCTCGTCGATATGCTTCACCGTGAGCAGGGTGTCGACGAAAATGCGGTAGCCGCGCGGGGTCGGAATGCGGCCGGCCGAGGTGTGCGGGCTCGACACGTAACCCATTTCCTCGAGGTCGGCCATGATGTTGCGGATGGTCGCCGGCGACAGTTCGAGGCCGGAGATCTTGGAGAGCGCGCGCGAGCCGACCGGCTGGCCGTCGGCGATATAGCGCTCGACCAGGGCCTTGAGCAGGGTTTGTGCACGGATGTCGAGTTGCATGGTTCTATTTCCGCCGGACGCGAGGTTGCAAGTGCTTATTATGCACTCTCGCAAGCGTGGTGTGCAGTTATGCGTGATGGCGCGCCAGCCAGGACAGCAATTCGCCCAGGTCGGCGCAGATCGCGTCGGGCTCGACCTGATGCTCCAGGTGCTTGCTGCTGCCGGTGCGGTTGAGCCAGACCGCGCGCAGGCCAGCCTGCTGGGCGCCGCGCACGTCGAGCAGCACATCGTCTCCCACATACAGCGCGTCGGCCGGCGCCACCCCCAGTTCCCGGCAGGCGGCGTGGAAGATGGCCGGGGCGGGCTTGACGCAGCCGGCCTGCTGGGCCGCAAGCGACACGCTGAAGTGATGCGCCAGGCCGATCGCCTGCAAGTCGGCGTTCCCGTTCGAGATCGAGCCGAGCAGCGCGCGCTGCTTGAGCTGGGCCAGCGCAGGCAGCACGTCCTCGAACGGCGTGACGGCGTTGCGCGCAACCAGGTACAAGTCCATGGCCTGCTCGACCAGGGCGCTGTCTTCACCGGCCTGCTCGAACGCGCCGTGCAGGCAGGTGCGGCGCAAGCCGGCCAGGTCGAGCAGGAACTCGGGCTGGCGTGCCGCCAGGGCCATGCGCTGCTGGCGCAGCGCGTCGATCGAAAACTGCTGCGCCACGCGCGGCGCGTGCAGCGTGAGCCAGTCGTGCGTGATCTGTTCGGCGCGCTGGAGCACGGGCGCCAGCGGCCACAAGGTGTCGTCCAGGTCGAACAGGATGGCTTTGGGCCAGGCGCGGCGGGCGTTATCGGTCATTCTCGATCTGCGAAAAGTGGGGTTCCCATCCAGCATAGCGAGGCGCGCCGCGAAAATCAAATCGCTGGCCCAGTTCAGGGACAATAGTTACATCGCGATACACGCGAATGGGCCTGCCGCTTGGCAAATGCACTAAAATGGCGACCAACCAAGCTTATCCGGCGGCGCCGGCGCCAGCCACGCCCACCTTTCTGACCGTTTTTGGAGAATTTATGAAAAGTCTGTACCTGCCTTCCTGCGTGGCGCTGGCATGCGCGCTGAGCTTGGCCGCCTGCGGAGGCAACAAGGGCAACCTGATCCTGGGCGGCTCGGTTTCCGGCCTGAGCAAGAGCGGCCTGACACTGCAGAACAATGGCGGTCCCGCGCTGGCGATCTCGGCGGGCGCGAGCGGCTTCACTTTTCCTGAGCTGATCGGCAACGATACGGATTTCAATGTCACCGTCAAGGACATGCCGGCCGGCGCAAAGTGCACCATTGTCAACGGCAAGGGCAAATCGGCCGCATACAACGTGCTCACGGTCGAAGTCCGGTGCATCACCGACACCTACACGCTGGGCGGCACGATCACCGGACTGGACACCGAAGGCCTGACCATCGTCAACGGCAGCGCATCGCAGACAATCAAGGCCGGCGCCACCACGTTCACCATGAACAAGTACGCAGCCGACGGCGTGACCTACGTGTCGGGCAAGGTGGCCGATGGCTCGCCCTACGGCCTGACCGTGCTCACCCAGCCCGCCGGACGCAGCTGCAGCATCGCCAACGGCACCGGGACCATGGGTTCGGCCGACCGCCTGGACGCGGTCCAGATCACCTGCATCTGAGGCGTCCTGCGCGAACCACCCCACCTATTTCTGGAGAATTTTATGAAGTCATCCTTTATGCGCCCTGCGTTGGCACTGGCGCTCGTAGTCGGCTTGAGCGCGTGCGGCGGCAAGGCCAGCTTTACGGTCGGCGGCATCATCGATAAACTGGCTTACCCGGGCCTGGTGCTGGCCAATGGCAGCGACACGGTCGCGCCGGCGGCAAACGCGACCACGTTTGCGTTCGCGAAAGGTGTCGACTATGGCACGACCTACGACGTTACGGTCAAGACCCAGCCGGCGCACCAGACCTGTGCGATTCCTAACGGCAAGGATACTGCTGGCCGGCTGGCCACGATCAACATCCTGGTCAGTTGCAGCACGAACGCATACGCCATCGGCGGCACGGTGACGGGCCTGACGGCCGAGGGCCTGGTACTGACCAACGGCAGCACGGGCGGTATGCAGCCGGTACTCAAGGACTCGACCACGTTCACCTTCCTCAACAATCCCGTCACCTATGGCGACACTTTCGGCGTGACCGTGCTGACCCAGCCGGCAGGTCTCAGCTGCAGCGTTGCCAACGGCACAAGGACGATGGGCGACGCGGCGGTCACCGATATCGCGGTCACCTGCGTACCGAACCCGTAAGCGCAGGGGAGAGATATTCTTTTTGCTGATATTAGATATTGATAAAATAAATTGGAGTTATATGCTGTGTCGCAGCATAATGAACCTGTCTCCTCCAACTCTCCTCAGAAAGATTGGATTTAAGCCCGCCAACGCGGGCTTTTTTTTTGGCAGCGCCAAGTACGGAAAAGCGAAAGCGGGGTCGGAGTTCAGCTAGTGCGGCCCCCGGTACTCGCAGGCATTATCATATTTGATGATGATTATTATCGGAAAAATGAATTGGATTTATATGTTGTGACGCAGCATAATGAACCTGTCTCCTCCAACTCTCCTCAGAAAAGATTGGATTTAAGCCCGCTAACGCGGGCTTTTTTTTCGCCTGCGGTCGGCGGTCGGGGCCGCGCAGGAGTTATCACATCTAATTATGATTATTATCGGAAAAATGAATTAGATTTATATGTTGAGGCGCAGCATAATGAACCTGTCTCCTCCAACTCTCCTCAGAATTGGATTTAAGCCCGCTAACGCGGGCTTTTTTTTCGGCTGGCGCTGCCCGGCAGCCCTGCCTACTCTTCCATCCCGAGCAAGGCTTCGATGTCGGCGATTGCCATGCGCAGCATGAGCGGCGCCTTGGCCTCGTGCGGAGCGATTCCGAGCGCCATCGCGTCGGGCATGGACTTGATCAACTCGCCGTCGCGCTCGATGAAATATTCGCCGTCGTCATAGGAAATGGTGTACGTCAGGCGCTTGCCGTGCGAGCGCGTGTATTCTTCAACTGGCATGTCAGCCCCCATGTGGTGTCGGAACATGGGCCATCATAACGCCATTGGGCCGCGCTCTGCGGCCCGCTTCAGGACTGGGGCTTGAGCAGGTTGGCGAGCGCCACGTACTGTTCGAGCGCGACGGTTTCGGGCCGGCTCGCGGGATCGATTCCCGCCTGGGCGATCTGCGCTTCGGTAAACATGCCCGCCAGGCAGTTGCGGATCACCTTGCGCCGCTGCGAGAACGCCTTCAGCACCACCGCTTCGAGCGTGGCGCCGTCGCACGGCAGCGCGCGCCTGGTGGGCACCATGCGCACGATCGCCGATTCAACCTGCGGCGGCGGATCGAACGCGGTCGGCGCAACGATGAACATCAGCGCCATGTCGTAGCGCCACTGCAGCATCACCGACAGCCGTCCGTACACCTTGCTGCCCGGCGCGGCCACCATGCGCTCGACCACTTCCTTTTGCAGCATGAAGTGCTGGTCTTCGATCAGGTGCGCAAACTCGGCCAGGTGGAACAGCAGCGGGCTCGAAATATTGTAGGGCAGGTTGCCGACCACCCGCAGCTTGTGCCCCGGCGGCACCGGGATGGTCGAGAAATCGAACTTGAGCGCGTCGCCCGAATGCACAGTGAGCTTCTCGCGCGGGAACGATTTTTCAAGACGCGCGACCAGATCGCGGTCGAGCTCGACCACGTGCATGTGCTTGAGGTGCTTGAGCAGCAGCGCGGTCATGGCGGCCAGGCCGGGGCCGATCTCGACCATCGTCTGGTCGGGCTGGGGGCCGATGGCGTCGATAATGTTATCGAGCACCATTTTATCGGTCAGGAAATTCTGGCCGAAGCGCTTGCGGGCGACGTGTTTCATTATGTTGTTTTCAGGTGTTTGGCAGATGCGCCGGCAGTGCGCGCGCCCACCATCTGGAGCGCGCTGCGGATCGCCTCTTCCATGCTGGCGCAGTCGGCCAGGCCCAGCGCTTGCGCGGCCAGGTCGAGCGCGGTGCCGTGGTCGACCGAGGTGCGGATCAGCGGCAGCCCGAGCGTGATGTTGACCCCGCGCCCGAAGCTGGCGTACTTGAGCACCGGCAGGCCCTGGTCGTGGTACATCGCGAGCACGCAGTCGGCGTTCTTCAGGTACTTCGGCTGAAACAGGGTGTCGGCCGGATACGGGCCGCTGCAGTCGATCCCGCGCGCGCGGGCAGCGCCGATGGCAGGTTCAATGGTGTCGATCTCTTCGCGTCCGAGGTAGCCGTTCTCGCCGGCGTGCGGATTGAGGCCGGCGACCAGGATGCGCGGCGCTGCGATGCCGAACCTGGTTTTCAGGTCATGCGCGATGATGTCGAGCACCTGCGCCAGGCTGTCCCGGGTGATGGCCGCGGGCACGTCCTTGAGCGGCAGGTGGGTGCTGGCAAGTGCGACGCGCAGCGGCGCCTGGCCCGGGCCGGGCGTCCCGGCCAGCATCATCACGACCTTGGGGGTCGCGGTCTTTTCGGCCAGGTATTCGGTGTGTCCCGAGAACGCCACGCCGGCGTCGTTGATGGTGCTTTTTTGCAGCGGCGCGGTGACGATCGCTTCGAACCAGCCGGCCCGCACGCCTTCGAGCGCGAGATCGAGCGTGGCGAGCACGGCGCGCCCGTTCAGGGGGTCGAGCCGGCCGGGCACCACGTGCGCCTCGAGCGGCACGTCGATCACGGCCACGCGTTCCGGGCCGAACTGCGGCAGGCCGGCGTTGCGCAAGGCGCGCGCCGAGAGCGCAACGAGCTCGATCGCCGGGTCGATCAGGCTGGCGGTGAGCGCCAGGAAGGCCGCGTCGCCGATCAGGACGCAGTTGGCCTGGGCCCGCATGGCCCAGGCGGCGCGGATCGAGATTTCCGGGCCGATGCCGGCCGGCTCGCCGGTGGTGATGGCGATGGCGGGGCGCACTGCGGCCACTTACTTGTCCTCGCGGAACTCGACGTAGGCGCGGTCGCGCACCTGGCGGGTCCACTCTTCGGTCGCTTCGGCCAGCTTGCGCTCGCGGATCGCCTGGCGCGCCGCATTGCGCTGACGCTCCTTCGAGACGTCGTCGCTCTTGCGCTCGAGTACCTCGATCAGGTGGTAGCCGAACGGGGTCTCGACCACACCGCTCAGTTCGCCCGGCTTGAGCGCGTTCATCGCGCTCTCGAATTCCGGCACCGTGTCGCCCGGATACAGCCAGCCGAGGTCGCCGCCCTTGCTGGCCGATCCGTCGTTCGAGAACAGGCGCGCCAGCTCTTCGAACTTGGCGGCCTTGTTGTCGAGGCGTTCCTTGAGCTCGCCCAGCTTGCGCTTGGCGTCGGCGGCCGTCATGGTCGGGCTCAACTTGAGCAGGATGTGGCGCGCGTGGGTCTGCTGCACCACCGCCTGGTCCTTGGCGGCATCGGCCACGCTGCGCTTCGCGCTCATCTTGAGGATGTGAAAGCCGGTCGTGCTTTTGATCACCGGGGTGACCTGGCCCGCACTGAGCTTGACCAACGCTTCGGCAAACACGGGCGGCAGGCGTTCGGGATTGCGCCAGCCGACCGCGCCGCCCTGCAGCGCGTCGCTCGCGTCCGAATAGGTGGCGGCCATCTTGGCGAAATCGGCGCCGGTACGCAACTGGCGCATCACTTCGTCGGCGCGCGCCTTGCGCGCCGCGATCTGCTCGGTCGAGGCGTTCTCCGGGATCCGCACCAGGATTTGCGAAATATTCATTTCGACCTGTTCGGCCGCGGCCACTTTCTCGGCCGCCATGAAGGTGTCCACCTCGGCGTCGGAAACCTGGATCTTGTTGTCGACCTCATGTTCGCGCAGGCGCTGCATCATGATTTCGTTGCGGATTTCCTCGCGGAAGGCGGCGAAGGTCATGCCTTCCTTTTCCATCTGGTTGCGCAGCTCCTGCACCGACATCTTTTGCTGCTCGGCGATGCGGCCGATGGCGCGGTCGAGCATGGCGTCGTCCACGCGCACGCCCATTTCCTTGGCCAGCTGCTGCTGCGCGCGTTCGACGATCATGCGCTCGAGCACCTGGCGCTGCAGGTCGGCCGCGCCCGGCAGCGGCGCATTCTGCGCCTTCATGCGCTGCTCGATGTCCTGCACGCGCGCTGCGATTTCGTTCTTGGTGATGACGTCGTCGTTGACCACGACAGCGATCGAATCGATCACCTTGGCCGACGCCGTGGCCGGCGGGATGAAGCCGCCGCTCTGGGCTGCGGCCTGGCCGGCCGCGAGCGCGCAGGCGAACACGACGACGAGTTTGAGTTGGTGCATGCTGACATTGCGCATAATCTGGGAAGCACTCATTTCAAGGTGAATAAAAAAATCAAATGGTCCGGCTTAACGGAAGGTTTCCGGATTCAGCCGCGTATAGCCGGGAATGCTCTTGTAAAACGATTCGAGTGGATTGCCGAAACCTAGCTTGGACAGGCCGTTCAGCTCGAGCTGGAAAAAGATGGGCGTCGAGGTGTTCTGGGCGGTCGTCACGAAGCGCTGGGCTCCCATCCGGAACACCCAGCAATCGGCCTTGTACTCGAGCCCGATCAGGCTCTCGAGTATCTTGCTGTCGCGCAGGGAGTAACTGACCCGCCCCACGCCGTACCAGCGCAGCGAAAGCGGCCATTGCGACGACAGGTCGATGTTCTCGAAACTGGCGCGCAGATAGCGGTACTGCGCGTTGACCACCTTCTTGGCGCCAGGCTGCCATTGCACGCCATAGTTCGAGCTGAACATGCGGCCTGCGCTCGCATTGTATTGTACTGCGCTATCGAAGCTCCAGTCTTCCGCAATCCGGCCGGCCGCGGCCAGCAGCAGGTCGGAGCGGCTTTCGTTGAGCGGCGAGCTGGCGTCGAGCCGTACCCGCTGCTCGTTGAAGTAGAAGCGCTGTCCGAGCGCGAGGCGCAGCCGTTCGGCGCCGTCCGATTCGATGAAGCGCGAGGTCACCGCCGCGGTGAGCTGGTTCGCGTCCGAAATGCGGTCCGAACCGATAAAGCGGTTCTCGGCGAAGAGCTGGGCGAAGTTGAAGCCGGCTTCGGCGCTGTCGAAGTTGGGGAACTTGCTCTGGTCCTTGTACGGGGTATGGACATAGAACAGGCGCGGCTCGAGCGTCTGGGTGATCGCGCGGCCGAGCAGCTTGGCCGGGCGCTCGAACACCAGGCCGCTGTCGAGCGAGAAGGTGGGCAAGGTGCGCGTGAGCGAGCGCGCGGCCGGCTCGTTTTTTTCGAGCTCGTAGGCGCTCGCGTGCAAGGACAGCTTGGGCGTGATGAAGTAGCCCGGCCGCACCCAGGGATAGCTGACCTGCGGCGCGAACACGGCGCGGTTGCCGCGCACCAGGTCCGGATGCCAGAAGCGGGTCGCTTCCGCGTCAACCGCCCAGTCGACACCGTGCACGTCGTAGCGCCCGGCGTGGAAATTAATTTGAGGCAAGCGGTCATACGGCCGCGGCACCGTGAAAGCCGGATTCCGGGCCGCCGCCGGGTCCTGCAGCACCTGGTAGTTCTGCACGCGCGCCGCCAGGTTCCAGTACTGGCTGTGGTAATCGGTGCGCACTTCGCGCAGCAGCTGGCGCTCGGCACTGGTCGAGATCGACTTCGAAAAATCGCTCGGATAGTCGTCGTCCGAGGCGCCGCGCAGGTTCCAGCCGTACGACAGGCCTTGCGCCAGCACCTGCGTATGGACCGAATTGACAAGCCAGCGGTCGGTCTTGGTTTCCTTGTCGTGCAGCAGCAGTTCGAGGTGGGTCTCGCCCGCGTACGGGCCGGCCCCGGTCTCGCCGATGTAACGCCCGGTCGCCCCCATCTGCAGGCCGCGGTTCATCATCAGGCGCGGGTACAGGGTCAGGTCGCGGTTGGGCGCGATATTGAAGTAGTAAGGCAGCGTGATTTCGGCCGCGCCCTTGGAGCCGAAGCCGATGCTCGGGGGCAGCCAGCCGGAGCGGCGCGCGCCCGACAGCGAGAACGACATCGCCGGGCTGCCGATGATCGGCACGCCCTTGAAGTACACCACGGTCTTGCCGGCCACGCCGACGTCGCGCCCGGAATCGAGGCGCAGCGTGTTCGCCTTCAGGTACCAGTCCGGATTGGTGCCTTCGCAGGTGCTGTAGGTGCCGTTGGTGACGACCGCCTCTTCCTCGCTGATGAAGTCGATGCGGGTGGCCTTGCCCTGCGCATTGTTGAGCTCCAACTTGTATTCGGGGTGCAGGACCCAGCCCTTGCCCGAATCGAGATTGAGCTGCAGCGCGTCGCCCTTGTAGCTATCGCCGAAACGCCACATCTTCACCAGGCCGGTCGCGCTGACCTCGTCGGCGATCTGGTTGTAGCAGGCGCGGTCGGCGACCACGCGGGTCTGGCCGCGTATCACTTCGACATCGCCTTCGAGCCTGATTTCGCGCTCGGGACGGCCGCTGATTTCTTCGGCGCGCACCGTGATCGGCTCGTCCGGGTTATCGGTGCGGGCCGGATTGGGGGCGCTTTGCGCATGGGCGCTCTGGATGTGCGTCGTCCCCGCGCAAGCGGTGAGGATCGCGAAGGTACAGACCCAGCGCTGCGAGGGGGGAGTGGCCGAAAACCAGCTCATGAAAAGACGTGTTCAAACACCATGACAGGCGATTTTTTGAGTTGAATCCCTTATTATATGGGAATCTCACCATTCAACCGGATTCCACAGGCCGCTTCATGTCATTAATGTCACCGAATTCCCCCGCTCCCGCTGCGCCCGACGCGCGCCTGGCCCAACTTGCCCTATGGCTGGGCTCGCTCGGCCTGGTGCAGGTGGACAGCATGCGCGCCGCTTCCGCCGATGCCAGCTTCCGCCGTTATTTCCGGCTCGACGTCGTTCCCGCCATGCACGCCAGGCTCGGCCAGACCCTGGTTGCGATGGACGCGCCGCCCGAACGCGAAAACGTGCCGGCCTTCCTGCACGTGGCCGGCCTGCTGCTCGAAGCGGGCGTGAACGTGCCGGCCATCGTGGCGCAGGACGTGCCGCGCGGCTTCCTGCTGCTGTCGGACCTTGGCACCACCACCTACCTGCAGCGGCTCGACGCCGACAACGCCGCGTTCATGTATTCGGACGCGCTCGACGCCCTCATCAAGTTCCAGCTGCACAGCCAGAGCGGCGTGCTGCCGGACTACGACCGCGCCTTCATCATGCGCGAGCTGAATCTTTTTCCGGAATGGTTCATCGGCAAGCACCTGGGCCTCACGCTCGATACGAAGCAGCAGGCCGCGCTCGATGCGGTGTTCGAGGCCATCGCCGCCAACAACCTGGCCCAGCAGCAAGTGTTCATGCACCGCGATTTCCACTCGCGCAACCTGATGTTCATGGACCAGGGCAACCCGGGCGTGCTCGATTTCCAGGATGCCGTGTACGGCCCGATCACCTACGACCTGGGCTCGCTGCTGCGCGACGCCTACATCCAGTGGGACGAAGAAATGGTGCTCGACTGGGTGGTGCGCTACTGGCAGCGCGCCAAGCAGCTTGGCCTTCCGGTCAACCCCGACATCGACGCCTTCTACCGCGACTTCGAATTCATGGCGCTGCAGCGGCACCTGAAAATCCTCGGGATTTTCTGCCGCCTCAATTACCGCGACGGCAAGCCGGTCTACATGGGCGACCTGCCAACCGTGCTCGACTATGTGCGCAAGACCGCAAACCGCTACACTGTCCTGAAACCGCTGGCGCGCCTGCTCGAGACGCTGGAAGACAAGGCACCGCAAGTTGGCTACACCTTCTGATACCCGGAAACACTGATGAAAGCCATGATTTTTGCCGCGGGCCGCGGCGAGCGGATGCGTCCGCTTACCGACGCCTGCCCCAAGCCGCTGCTCAAAGTGCGCGGCCGAGCGCTGATCACCTGGCACGTACTGAACCTGGTGCGCGCCGGGATCACCGAGATCGTGATCAACCATGCCCACCTGGGCGCGATGATCGAACAGGAGCTCGGCGACGGCAGCCGCTACGGCGCGCGCATCGCCTATTCGCGCGAAGAGAGCGCGCTCGAGACCGGCGGCGGCATCGCGCAAGCGCTGCACCTGCTGGGCGACGCCCCCTTCCTCGCGGTCTCGGGCGACATCTACTGCCCGTATTTCGACTTCGCGCAGGTCAAGGATGTCCTGCACGACAAGGACATGTGGGGCAATCCCTACTCGCCCGAGCAGCGCGACATGTGCTGGCTCTACCTGGTCAAGAATCCCTTCCACAATCCGGACGGCGACTTCGCCCTGTCGCTGTACTCGATCGCCAACGACGGCGATCCGAAATGGACCTTTGCCAATATCGGCGTGTACCGTCCCGAGATGTTCGCCGCCATCACGCCGGGCCAGCACGCCAAGCTGGGACCGCTGATCCGCCAGTATGCCGAGCGCGGGCAGGTCGGCGGCGAAGTGTATGCGGGCGACTGGGTCAACGTCGGCACCATCGAGCAGCTCGAACAACTCAACGCGCCACCGGCGCCGCAGGGCCGCGCATGAACCCGTTTGCGGCGCGGCGCGCCAGGC
>JBAQKU010000583.1:0-11430 GCA_049301315.1 Telluria sp. | reverse complement strand
CGCCCAGGCCGAGCAGCACAAGCTGGCGCTGGCCGAACAGGCGCTGGCAGCCGAACGCGCCGCGCTCGCGCTGATTGCGCAGGAACTCGATGCGCAAAGGCGCAAGGCCGAGGCCGACGAGCGTGCCAACCAGGCCATCGCCGCCCGCGTCGAATCGGAGCAGGCAGCGTGTGCCGCCGCGCAGGCGCGCGCCGAGGCCGAGCAGGAAAAAGCCGACCTGGCGCGCCAGGTGGAAGTGGCCGAGGAAGTGGCGGCGCAGGCGGCGATCGACAAGCGCAACGCACAGCGCCGGTTGCTCGAAGCGGCGATGGGACACGCCCAGATGCAGCACAAGGTCGCGCTGACCACGCAGGCGATGGCCGACGCCAGGCGCCAGCTGCTCGAAGCCGAAGAGCGCCGCGCCGGGCAGGGCGCGCAAGCGCTGGCGGCATTGCACAACACGCTGGGCGAACACACGGCGCAGCATGCCAGCTCCGCGACCATCACGCGTGAAGTGATCGGGCGCCTGACGCAGCCGTCGGCGGCGCCAATTCGCTAAGCGAAACCGGGCTGCGGTTTCGCCCGGTCCGCTTCTACTGCGTCACGGTCACTTTTTCAACGAAGTATTCGGTCTCGCCGAAGCAGCTGCTCGGGATGCCCTTGTGTTGCTCGTACGTGAGCAGGACCCGCTTGCCGGTCGCGGCCACCAGTTCTTTGGCCACGGCGTCGCTGCGCACCGAGAACGCGAAGCGCTCGGGAATCGCTCCGGGCATGCTCGACAGCAGGATCTCGCCTTCCCAGGTCTTGCACAGCCAGCCTTTCTTGGAAAACTTCTGCAGGAAGCCGGCGCGCTCGCCTTCGGAGTACGACCAGGTCAGGGTAACCCAGGTGTAGATGGCGAACAGGACGATCGCTCCGCCAATCAGCGAGAGCAGGAGCAGGGACACGCGTTTCGATATGGTCATCATTTGCTCCGAGAAACCCCGCCGTTCAGGGCGGGGAGGGAAGGAGCCGGCCTAGCGGCCGCAGCAGCCCAGGTGAAGAGGGAATTTGAACTTTTTTGCATGGTTTGAACTCTAATGTGTATGCGTTTTAGGACTGTCGTTAGACACCAGGATGCTAGTAACACAATTGTCTTTTCCGGGTTACGGTCGCCGTTTTCTGGCGAGGTCGAAAGATATCCCGCAGACCTGAATAAGGAAGCTGGCATTTGCCAATTTTCCCTCTCGGACGTGAGAGGCCAGTAGTGGGAATCCCCTTTCCTTAGGGAGGGGAGGACGTCAAATTTTTCTGTTGTTGGTATTAGTTCTTGGAGCCGCGTTTCCAGTTCAGGCCGAACCCGAAACGCTCATCCATGGCCTGGTGCGCTGACATTTTGACATCGCCCCCGAAATATTCAACCAATTTCGTCACTTGCAGCCTGCCGCCCTGGTTCTCGAGCATGGCGATGGCGCACATCGGCTCGCGCGTGCCGCTGTCGAGCCGCACTTCGACCGTGGGCTGGCCGGCGATCTCGATGGTGACCACGGCGTCCGTGGCGGCCCAGTTCGGCACGCCCTGGTAGATGAAGGCGTACACCAGCACCCGCCGCAACTGGTCGAAATGGTCGCCGTTGATGAACAGGTTCTCGCCGCCTTCGGCGCGCCCGGTGCGGTCGTCGTGCTCCAGATGGATGTAGGGCGCCCGCTCGTACGCGCCCCAGCTCTCGCCGAGCGCCTGCACCGCGCTGCGCTTGCCGTCGGCCAGCTCGAACAGGCAGCCGATGTCGAGGTCGATTCCGCCTTCCTTGCGGCCGGCCTGGCCGAACAGTTTTCCCATCAGCCCGGACGGTTCCTTCGACGGCGTGGCCGGCGCGCCCTGGTGCCAGTTCAGGTTCACGCGCATGCGCCCGTAGCCCTGGCCGGCGCGCTTGTCGAGCGAGACCTTGTCGCCGCGCTTTTCCAGGGTGATCTTCGACAGCGATACCTTGGGCGCGGCCGGCTGCGGCGCGGGGGCGCTCGCTTCGGTGCCGCCGAAATGGGCGAGCAGGGCCGACAGTCCGCCCGCAAAGCCCTGGCCGACCGCGCCGAAACGCCAGCTGCCCTCGCGCCGGTACAGTTCGCCCACGATGACGGCCTTCTCGTCCTGGAAGTCGGCCCCGGAAAAGGCGAACAGCGCGGCGGCCGGCTGGCCCAGCGCCAGGCTGCCGGCGCCGAGCGCGCGCATGCTGCCGTGCTCGGTGGCGGCGGTAAAGACGAGCCTGTCGATGGCCGCCGGCAGGCGCTCCAACTGGACCTGGAACACGGCGCGCTGGCCTTGCTGGTCGAGCGTGATGGCGTTCTCGGGGGCGCTTTTCTGGTTGTAGAACACCATGAAGCGCTCGTCGGCGAGCTTGCCGCCGGCGTCCAGGCCGAAGCAGCTCACGTCGGCCGCGAGGCCGGCGATCTCGAGCGTGACGGGAAAACTGGCGGGCAGGCCGAGCTCGGCGAGCTTGCCTTTCTGGCCGCGTGCAAAGGTGACCATGCTCAAGCTCCCTTTCCGCTGGCAGCCCAGGCATGGAAGGCCTTGCGGTTGCGCGAGCAGACGAACACCTTGCCGCTGCCGGAAAAACGCAGCACCACGCCTTCGCCGCTGGTCACGCTGTTGACCAGGTTGCCGATCATGCCGCCGATGCCGCGCGCGCCCTGGCCCGCGTCGGTCGTCACTGAAATTTCATAGCGCAAGGCAGTGTCCCAGGCAACCACGTGCGCATTGTCGATCACCACGTCCTTGCCGGCTTCAACGTCGAGTTCGAACATGGAGCCGAAGCCGGACACCACGACCTGGCCCGTGCCCGAGGTTTCCATGATGAAAAAGCCGCCCGACTGGGCGAACAGGGCGTTGCCGACGCTTTGGGTGCGCACCTTCATTTCGGTGCCGTCGGTGGCCGCGACGAAGGCGCCGTCCGACAGCAGGTACTGCTGCTTGCCGACCTCGAGCACCCGCATGGCGCCGGGCAGGGTGGGCGCGAGCAGGCAGTCGCCCGGTCCGCGCAGCGCTTCGATGTGCTGCTGGAACAGCGATTCGTCGTTGGCGAGGCGGCGCATCAGCGCGCCGCCCAGTCCGCCCGTCATTTTTCCGCGCAGGTCGAGGTTGGACTCCATCATCACCATCGCGTCCGATTCGCAATAGATCTTCTCGCCCTGTTTGAGCGACACGTGCAGGAACGGGTCGATCTCGCCCGTGACGGTAAATGCTGGCATGGTCGGCTCCGGCATCAGGCGTTCACGCCGAAGGAGCGCGCCAGCGGGCCCAGCCCGCCCTTGAAGCCCTGGCCGACCGCGCGAAATTTCCATTCGCCGCCGGCGCGGTACAGTTCGCCGAAGATCATGGCCGTTTCGGTCGAGCTGTCCTCGGACAGGTCGTAGCGCGCGATCTCGCGTTCGCCGTCCGCGTTCAGGCAGCGGATGAAGGCGCGCCCGATCATGCCGAAGTTCTGGCGCCGCTGCTCGGCCTCGTGGATGGTGACCCCGCCCGCGATCCGGTCGATGTCGGGCGGCACCAGCGCCAGGTCGACGACCAGGCGTTCGTCGTCGCCTTCGCCCTGGCCGGTCAGGTTGTCGCCGGTGTGGGTCAGCGAGCCGTCGGTCGACTTGAGGTTGTTGTAGAAGATGAAGTCGGAATCGGCGCGCACCTTGCCGTCGGCCTTGAGCATGAAGGCGCTGCCGTCGAGGTCGAACACGGCGCCGTCGGTGGCGCGCGGATCCCAGCCGAGGCCGACGATTACTTTCTTGAGGCCGGGCGCCTCCTTGCTCAGGTTGACGTTGCCGCCTTTTTGCAAACTGATAGCCATGTCAGGAACTCCTGGTTGGTTGAATTGAGACGCTGCCGCCGGCATCGCGGGCGGGTCAGACTTCGGCCGGTTGCACCGACTGCTCCTTCTTGTAGCGCATCGACGACCATAAGGATACCAGTATGAAGGCGACCCCGGCCAGGCCCGTGAACCATTCGGGGATTTCGTATTCGACGCTGGCGAACATGATCAGCGCCAGTATGCCGATGGCATAATGGGCGCCGTGCTCGAGGTAGACGAATTCCTGCAAGGTACCCTTGTCGACCAAAAACACGGTCATGGAACGCACGAACATGGCGCCGATGGCCAGCCCGAGCATGATGATGACGACGTCGCTGGTGATGGCGAAGGCGCCGATCACGCCGTCGAAGCTGAACGAGGCGTCCAGCACTTCGAGGTACATGAAGCCGCCGATGCTGCCGCGCGAGACCATCTTGCCGATCGAGGGGTCGGCCTCTTCTTCCTCGAGCAGGCCGCTGATCCAGTCCACGCCCACGTAAATGACGACCCCGAACACGCCCGAGGCGAGCACGCTCAGCTTGCGCGCGTCGGGCACCAGCGCCATGCTGGCGAACACCGCGCCCAGGGTGAGCAGCACCGCCAGGCCCTCCGTGCCATACTGGCCAAGCTTCTCTTCGATCCAGCCGAGCCAGTGAAGTTCCTTTTCCTCGTCGAACAGGAAATTGAGGAACACCAGCAGCAGGAAGGCGCCGCCGAAGGCGGCCACCTCGGCGTGGTTGGCGGTCAGGTGGCGCGAATATTCGAGCGGGGTGGCGATCGCCATGCGCCACACGTCGACCAGGCCGAGGCCGGTGGCGACCGAGACGATCAGCAGCGGGAACAGCAGGCGCATGCCGAACACGGCGACCAGGATGCCGACCGTGAGGAACAGCCTGCGCCAGAATTCGTTCCAGTGGCGCAGCACCGAGGCGTTGACCACGGCGTTGTCGAACGAGAGCGACACTTCCAGCACGCCCAGCACGGCCGTGATCCACAGGGCCTGCAGCATGGTGCTGACGCCCCCGTGCGTGTAACCCCACCACCCGGCGATGCCCATCAGAACGATCGTGACCAAGAACGATAAGGTGAAGTGCCGCATGGTTGAGCTCCCAGTTGTTTGAAATGCCACCCGTGTCAGCGATATTACCCGTTCTCGGCCGCAGACGGGCGCATCGGATGTCCCCGGCGCGGGGGCGATCTGCGATAATTCCGCATAGCATTTTACTCATGGATAAAGCATGGACATTATTTACCTGGTCACGCCGCTGCTGACCTGGCTCGCGGTCGGCCCCGTCAAGTTCCTGATCAACAGCGCGCGCCAGCGTCGCTGGGCCTTCAACCTGGTCGGCAACGGTGGCTTCCCGAGCAACCACAGCGCCGTCGTGACGAGCATGGCGACCCTGATCGCGCTGCGCGAGGGCATGCAGGAGCCGGCCTTCGGGGTGGCCGTGACGCTGGCGTTCATCGTGATGATCGACGCCAACAGCCTGCGCCAGCATGTGGGGCGCCAGGCCGCGGCGATCAACCGGCTGGCCGGCGCCGATCGCGGCCACAGGACGCTGCGCGAGCGCATGGGCCACACCCTGGTCGAGATCGGGGGCGGCATCTGCACCGGCGTCGCCATGGGATTTGCCATCGATTACCTGGCGCGCCAGTTCTGAGCCCGCCCAGGGGCGGTGCTTGCCGCTTCAAGTGCAAAAAAATGCATTTCAGTCGCCCAAAAACGCAGTTCAGCCATCCATAACTGCAGCACGAGAGTTCGCCGATTGACTGCGCATGCGGCCTCAGGGATACTCTGGCGCTTGCAGTTTCATTCTTGTTCATACAAGTTGCATAGATCATATTCCCCCGGAGAACCCCCATGCTGCGCAAAACCATTCTCGTCCTCGCCATCGCTTCGGCGCTCGTCGCCTGCAGTAAGGATGCCAAGGACCCGGGCAAGCCGGGCGACGCCAAGCCGGCCCAGTTGCTGGTGGCCCCGGAAGACCTGCTCACGGTGCACAGCAACGCGCTCGCTTCCGGCCCGGTCATCACCGGCTCGGTGCAGCCCGGGCGCAAGGCCGACCTGCGCGCCGAGGTGTCGGCGGTGGTGTTGCAGGTGCTCAAGGAGAATGGCGAGAGCGTCAAGCGCGGCGACGTGCTGGTCAAGCTGGACGAAACGGCGATTCGCGACAGCCTGAACTCGGCCGAAGAAGCGGCGCGCGCCTCGAGCCAGGCGTTCGACCAGGCCCAGCGCCAGGTGACGCGCCTGAAGACGCTGCGCGAGTCGGGCATGATCTCGGTCCAGGCGCTGGACGACGCCGAAGTGCGCCGCAACAATGCGCAAAGCGACCTGGCGGCGGCCAGGACGCGCGCCGCGCAGGCCCGCCAGCAGCTGGCGCGCACCAATGTGCGTGCCCCGTTCGACGGCGTGGTGAGCGAGCGCAAGGTGTCGGCCGGCGACACCGCCGCCGTCGGCAAGGAACTGCTCAAGGTGATCGACCCGGCCAGCATGCGTTTTGAAGGCCGGGTCTCGGCCGACCAGGTCAGCGTGGTCAAGATCGGCCAGGCGGTCAGCTTCCGCGTCAATGGCTACGCCGAGCAGGAGTTCCAGGGCGCCGTCAAGCGCGTCGACCCGGCCGCCAACAGCGTCACGCGCCAGGTCGAAGTGCTGGTCGGCTTCGCCGACGGGAACCAGCCGCGGGTGTCGGGCCTGTATGCCGAAGGGCGCATCGAAGCGGCCAGCGTGGCCGCCCTGATGCTGCCGGAAGGCGCGCTGGTCAAGGCGGGCGACAAGGCCTACACCTGGCGCATGAAGGACGGCATCTTGAACCGCGCCGACCTCGTGCTCGGGCGGCGCGACCCGCGCAGCGGCAACTACGAGGTGCGCAGCGGCCTGGCCGCGGGCGACATCGTGATGCGCACCCCGGGCTCGAATTTCAAGGATGGCCAGAAGATCCAGATGGCCGCAACCAGGATGGCCAGCGCGAGCGCCGGCACGCCGGCGCCGGCGGCCGTGCAAGGAAAATAAGCCATGTTCCTATCCGACTTCAGTATCAAGCGCCCGACCGTCACGGTCGTGCTGATCGTGGCCCTGATGGCGCTCGGCCTGCTGGCCCTGTCCAAGCTGCGCGTCAACCAGAACCCGGACGTCGAGATCCCGATGCTGTTCGTGAGCGTCGCCTATCCGGGCGCCTCGCCCGACACGGTCGAGCGCGAGATCGTCAACCGGCTCGAAAAGCAGCTGGCGGCCATCGCTGGCGTGGAAGAGATCGAATCGAGCGCGAACGAGGGCAGTGCCGGCTTCGAGATGCAATTCAGCTTCAAGAAGAACCTGATCGAAGCGTCCGACGACGTGCGCAACGCCATTGCGGCGGTGCGCTACAAGTTGCCGACCGAGATGCGCGAGCCTATCGTGCGGCGCATCGACACCTCGGCCGACCCGATCATGAACCTGGCGCTGTCGTCGAGCACCCAGTCGCATGCGGAGATCTCGCGCCTGGCCGAAGACCAGTTGGCCGACCGCCTGCGCGGAATCGACGGCGTGGCCACGGTCAATACCGGCGGCTCGCTCAAGCGCGAACTGAGCGTGCTGCTGCGCGCCGAGAAGCTGCGCGAATACAATGTATCGGTGGGCGACGTGGTGCAGGCCCTGCGCAACCAGAACACCAATGCCCCGGTGGGCAAGGTGCGCGGCTCGCTCGACGAGAAAAGCATCCGCCTGGTGGGGCGCATCGAGTCGCCTGCCGAGTTCGAGCAGATCGTGGTCAAGCGGCGCGGCGATGAAATCGTGCGGCTGGCGCAGGTGGCCCAGATCGCCGACGGATTCGCCGAGGTCAACGGCCTGAACATCCGCAGCGCCAAGCCGAACGTGGGCATCTACGTGACCCGTTCGCGCGAGGCGAGCACGGTGGCGCTGGCCAAGAAGGTGCGCACCGAAGTCGAGGCAATCAACAAGGAGCTGTCGGCCGGCACCAAGCTCGAGATCACGCGCGATGGCGGCGAGCAGTCGCAGCGCAGCCTGAACAACGTGATCGAATCGCTCATATTCGGCGCGGTGCTGACCGTGTTCGTGGTGTACGCCTTCCTCAACTCGTGGCGCTCGACCCTGATCACGGCGCTGTCGCTGCCGACCTCGGTGATCGCGGCCTTCATCGCGGTGTGGCTGTGCGGCTTCACGCTCAACTTCATGACCTTGCTCGGCCTGTCGCTGGCGATCGGGGTGCTGATCGACGACGCCATCGTGGTGCGCGAAAACATCGTGCGCCACATGCAGCGCGGCTCCGAGCGGCGCAAGGCGGCGCTCGAAGGGACCGCCGAAATCGGGCTGGCGGTGGCCGCCACCACCTTCTCGATCATCGCCGTGTTCGTTCCGGTGGCGTTCATGCCCGGCGTTTCCGGCGAGTGGTTCCGTCCGTTCGCACTGACCGTGACCTGCTCGGTACTGGTCAGCCTGGTCATTTCGTTCACGCTCGACCCGATGCTGTCGGCCTACTGGGGCGACCCGGCGGACCACCATACGGCGCCGAAAAAAGGCATCAGCCGCGTGCTGGGCAGGTTCAACGACTGGTTCGACCACCAGGCCGACCGCTACGGGCGCGTGATCGAGTGGGCGCTGCACCACCGCCGCTCGATGGCCGCCATCGCACTGCTCAGCCTGGTAGGCGCGGTGGGCCTGCATGCCAAGTTCGGCGGTTCGAGCTTCCTGCCCGCGGCCGACGTCGGCTTCCTGATGATCGACGTGCGCACCCCGGCCTCGTCGAGCCTCGAGTATGCGCGCCTGAAGATGGAAAAGGCGGCCGAGCTGGCGCGTTCGATTCCGGAAGTGAAGGAGACCAACAGCAACGTCGGCCCGAACGGCGGACGGATCTACGTCGACATCGGCAAGCGCACCGAGCGCAAACGCGGCGCCAAGGAGATCGGCAACGAGCTGCGCGACAAGGTGCGCCCGCTGGTCGGCGCCGAATTCGTGGTGTTCGACGACGTCAACAACGGCGCGCGCAAGCCGGTCCAGATCCGGTTCACCGGTCCGGATTCGCGCAAGCTGATGGAAATTACCAACGCCTACATGGACAAGCTGCGCCAGGTGAAGGGCGCGGTCGATGTCGGCCTGTCGCAGCAGGATCCGAAAGACGAACTCCAGATTGAACTGAACCGCGGCCTGGCCAACTCGATGGGCATTTCGGCGGGCGACGCGGCGCAGTCGCTGCGGGTCGCGTTCGCCGGCGTCGAAGTGGGCGACTGGGTCGATCCGACCGGCGAGACGCGCGACGTGGCGGTGCGCCTGCATCCGGACGACCGGGTCAGCATGGAGAACATCGAGCGCCTGCCGATTGCCGTTACCGGCACCAACCAGATGATTCCGCTCGACCAGATCGCCACCATCACGATGGGCAAGGGCCCGTCCGGCATTCGCCACATTGACGGCAAGCGCACCATTACCGTGTCGGCCAACGCGCAGGGCCGCTCGAACGGCGAGGTCACGGCGGACGCCATGAAGCTGGCCAAATCGTTCGATTATCCGCCAGGCTACGGGCTGGAGCTGGGCGGCGCCGGCAAGGACCAGGCCGAACTGTTTACCGAAATGCTGATCGCGCTGCTGTCCGGTATCGGGCTGATGTATCTGATCCTGGTCATCCAGTTCGGCTCGTTCACCGCGCCGCTGGCGGTGATGCTGTCGCTGCCGCTGTCGCTGATCGGGGTGGTGCTGGCGCTGCTGGTGACGCGCAATACGCTTAACCTGATGAGCTTTATCGGCATCATCATGCTGATGGGCCTGGTGGCCAAGAACGCGATCCTGCTGCTGGACGCGGCCAGGAAGCGCGAAGCGGAAGGCTTCGGGCGCGAAGACGCGCTCATGCACGCCGGGCGCCTGCGCCTGCGCCCGATCCTGATGACCACCTTCGCGCTGATCGCGGGCATGTTCCCGGTCGCGCTCGGGCTGGGCGAGGGCGGCGAGTTCTACCGTCCGCTGGCGATCGCGATCATTGGCGGCACCATTACGTCGACCATTTTGACGCTGCTCGTGGTGCCGACCTTCTATGACAGCATCGAGATCGCACGCGACCGCATGTTTGCCAAGTTCCACCGGCGCGCCGGGCGCATGCATGCACTGGCTGCGCTGGCGATGACCTTCGTCGAGGCGATCCTGACGCTGATCCTGGTGCGGCTGGTGTTCCGCATGCTGCTCAAGCTGGGCAGGCTGGTGACCGGACGCGGGCGTGCGGTGCCGGCCGTCGTGGCGCTCGAGAAGCGCACCGGGATGTTGTAGGGCGGACGAGCGCCGCGCCCATAGCCCACGTCTGAACGCTGACCCCGTTCAAAGCAGGCGCTCGGTTGGCGTGATCGCTTGCCGACGTTTAACGCGAACATGGCGTAAAAAAAGGGCCACTTGCTGGCCCTTTTCGCATCGGCCGCCGCCTGCCGGCAGCAAGGCAGGCTTGCGCGGCCTATTTCGACGGTGGGGTGGTGGTGGTCGTCGTGCTCTCCGTGGTGCCTGTTCCGGTGGTCCCGGAAGTGCCGGATGTACCCGATGCGCCGCCGGCCGGTGGCGTGGTGGTGGTGCCTTCTGCCGGTGGGGTGGTCGTGGTGGTGGTGCCGGTGGTGCCCGTGGTACCGGTGGTGCCCGTTGCCTCTGGGGTGGTGGTGGTCGTGGTCGTTGTGGTTTCCCCTGTGGCGCCGCTCGTTGTGCCGGTGGTGCCGCTGGTACCCGATGTCTCTGCTGGCGCAGTGGTCGTGGTTTCGGTGGTTGCCGTCGTTTGGTCTTTCTTGCAAGCGCTCAGCATCGTGGCCATGACTGCCGCAGCCAGAAGGATCTTAGGTACTGTTTGTAGTGCTTTCATTGTGTTTACTCCTCGTTCACGTCAAGTTTGTTGCCGCTGCTTGCCCGGAGGTGGACAAGTGAAAGCGACGCCATTTCAGCCCCGCACCTGAGCCTGATTGCAACCCCCAGACGGGACCATCAGGGAACCGACGCAGCGAGACACGCGGCCCCGTTCAGTGCACGAATAAGACTGTAAAAATTAGACTTTGAACGCTTGCGCCAGTTCGTCAATTTGAACGATTGGTGAGCAAATTGGCCATCATGCCGTTGCACCTTGATCCGCATCAAACGAATGCGCCCGCCTGCGCAAGCGCGGCCGCATGCAAGGCTTCAGGGACGCGCGCTGTGCGCCATCAGCGCGGGAACCTCGTTGGCGATTTCGCGCGCCAGGTAACCGAGCACGCCGAAGCGGGCGGCAAGTTGCTCACCGGCGAGCGCATGCAGCGCGACGCCCCAGCAGCTTGCCTGCTCCAGACTGGCGCCGCGCGCCGCCAGGCCGGCAATGATGCCGGCCAGGGTGTCGCCCGAACCGGAAATGGCCAGTCCGATGTTGCCCCCTTCGTGACGCCACACGCTCCCGTCCGGTGCGCCGATGAAGGTGCACGCCCCCTTGAGCGCGACCACCGCATTCCAGTTGCGCGCCGCCAGTTGCGCATGGCGCTGCGGGTCGCGCACGATCTCTTGCTTGGCAATCCCGGTCAGGTGCGCCATTTCGCCCGCGTGCGGGGTGAGCACGACCGGCAGCGCGAAGCGAAACGGTGCGCCTTCGGCGCCGTGCGGGTCCGGACCGGCCAGGATGCCCATGGCGCAGGCGTCGAGCACGACGGCGGCGCCGCCC
>JBAQKU010000582.1:0-1559 GCA_049301315.1 Telluria sp. | reverse complement strand
CGCTGCTTGGCCGACTTGCCGCGCAACTGCGCCACGCCGAATTCGGTCACCACGTAATTCACATCGTTCTTGCTGGTCGTCGTGTGCGTGCCGGGCGTGAGCGTGGGCACGATGCGCGAGATGGTGTTGTCCTTGGCGGTCGAGGGCAGCACGATGAACGATTTGCCGCCGCGCGAACGATTGGCCGCGCGCACGAAATCGACCTGGCCGCCGGTGCCGGAGTAGGGCAGGTGGGCGATGCTTTCGGAGCCGCACTGGCCCAGCAGGTCCACCTGCAGGCTGGCGTTGATCGACATCAGCTTGTCGTTCTGGCCGGCCACGTAGGGATCGTTGGTAAAGTTCACCGGGTGCATCTCGAGCATCGGGTTGTGGTGCATGAACTGGTACAGCTTGTTCGAGCCGAGCGCGAAGGTCGCCACCATCTTGCCCGGCAGCAGAGTCTTCTTGCTGTTGTTGACGGCGCCGCATTCGACCAGGGTCAGGATGCCGTCCCCGATCATCTCGGTGTGGATGCCCAGGTCGTGCTTGGAGCTAAGCTGCATGACGACCGCGTCCGGGATGCCGCCGTAGCCGATTTGCAGGGTCGAGCCGTCCTCGATCATGTCGGCCACGTACTTGCCGATCGCTTCCTGCACCGGCCCGATCTTGGGCAGCCCGACTTCCAGGATGGGGTCCGCGCTTTCGACCAGCGCGCTGACCTGCGAGACATGGATGTGGCACTGGCCGTGTGCGAAGGGCACGTTCGGATTGACTTCGAGCACCACCGCGCGCGCCTTCGCCAGCGCCGCCATGGTGTAGTCGGCCCCCAGGCTGAGCGCGAAATACCCCTGTTCGTTCATCGACGAGGCCATCGAAAAGACTACATCGGCGGGCAACTGGTTGCGCTCGATCAGGCTGGGGATTTCGGAAAAATAGTTCGGGATGAAGTCGCACCAGCCGCCCTGGCCGGCGGCGCGCGAGGCGCCGCCGAAAAACAGGGCGGCGTGGCGTACGTTGGCCGAGGTTTCCTGGTCGAAGTAGCCGTACTTGCGCATCGCCAGGATCTGCGCGACCTTGACGTCGCGAAAGCGGCGGCGCTGCTCGGACAACGCCGCGAGCAAGGAAGGCGGTTCGCCCACCCCGGTCGGCACGATGATCATGTCGCCATCGCGCAGGAAACTGAGCGCATCTGCCGCGCTCATCCGTTTGTTCGTGTACAGCTGTTGTGGCGTCTGCATTGTCGTCTCCGATTTATAGTTTGGTCTGGATGGTAACGCAGGAAACTGACCGCGTGCTTACTGAAAAGGCAGCGCCGCCCCGATGTTACAGAGTGTTTCGGACCGTTTCCATCCATCCGAAGTGGGCCGATAATGCGGGAAGCGGCGCCGTGCCGCCGCGGGAGAATTGCCATGCCATGTTCGAAGCGATTGCTGGTCCTCCTCATCCTGGCCTGCTGCGCCCAGGCCTCGGCTCTTGCCGCCGACAAGCAGCCCTGCAAGCGACGATCCGTGCAGCAGGTCGTCGAGAGCATGCCGCCGGCCCCGCCGCCGCCGATCCAGCCCGCCCGCCCGGCCCTGCAA
>JBAQKU010000581.1:0-15240 GCA_049301315.1 Telluria sp. | reverse complement strand
GATACCGGCTGCATTGGTGTGCTGCGAAATGGGATTCCCGCCTGCGCGGGAACGACACGTGTTAGAGGTTATGCGCACAACCGTTCGACGACACCTACGCCGACGATGTCAACGCTTCGGCTATTTGGCGCACTCGAGCATCGCGTGCAGCAGCACGTTGCAGCCGGCTTCGAGGTGGTCAGGCCGGGCGTCTTCGATTTCGTTGTGGCTGATGCCGTCCTTGCAGGGCACGAAGATCATGCCGGCCGGCGCCAGGCGCGCGGCATAGATCGCGTCGTGCCCGGCTCCCGAGACCACGTCCATGGTCGAATAGCCCAGCTTGGCCGTCGCGTTGCGCACCGCCCCCACGCAGTCCGGATGGAACGGGCAGGGCGGATAATACGAGACGCGCTCGATCGTGATCCCCAGCCCGCTTTCCTTGCGCGTCTTCTCGACAAAGGCGAGCATCTCCTCGTGCATCGTGTTGAGCAGCTCATCATTCACATTGCGCAGGTCGATGCTGAACTTGACCTCGCCCGGAATCACGTTGCGGCTGTTCGGGAACAGCTGCACCATCCCGACCGTGCCGCGCCCGTACGGCGGATAGCGGTTCGCGATCTGCACCACTTCCTGCATGATGCGGGTCGACACCTGCAGCGCGTCCTTGCGCAACCCCATCGGGGTAGGCCCGGCGTGCGCCTCCATCCCGCTCACCATGCAGTCGTACCACGACAAGCCCATCACCGCGGGCACCACGCCGATCACCTTGTCGGCGTCTTCCAGCACCGGCCCTTGTTCGATGTGCGTTTCAAAATACGCGCCGATCGGGTGCTGGCCGGGGACCTGCTCGCCCATGTAGCCGATGCGCGCCAGTTCGTCGCGCACGCTGTTGCCTTCGGTGTCGGTGGCCGCGTACGCGGTCTCCAGGCTGAAGGCGCCGCAAAACACGCCCGAACCCATCATCACCGGCACGAAGCGCGAGCCCTCTTCGTTGGTCCAGAACGCCACTTCAATCGGCGCCTCGGTCACGATCTTCAGATCATTGAGGGTGCGCACGACTTCCAGCCCGGCCAGCACGCCGTAGTTGCCATCGAACTTGCCGCCGGTCGGCTGGGTGTCGATGTGGCTGCCGGTCATCACCGGCGCCAGCGCCGGGTTGCGGCCCTCGCGTCGCATGAACACGTTGCCGATCTGGTCAACCGTGACCGCAAGGCCGGCTTCGCGCCCCCAGCTCACCACCAGGTCGCGGCCCTGGCGGTCGAGGTCCGTCAGCGCCAGCCGCTTGACGCCGCCCTTCGCGGTCGCGCCGATCTTTGCCAGCTCCATCAGCGAGGCCCACAGGCGTTCGCCATTGATACGCAGCTCGTTCATTGCAGCTCCAGTGTGGATTATGTTGCCGTTACCGGCGAAAAGGCGGGGCGGTCGATGTGGCGCCCGGCACCCGCAACAGCGCGCAGCTCGCCGCGCGCGAACACGATCTGGCCGGCGGCGAGCGTGTACGACGGGATGCCACGCACGGTGCGTCCTTCGAAGACGTTGAAGCCGCCCTTGGAAAACTGGGTCCTGGCCGAGATCGTGCGCGTGCCATGCGGGTCCCAGACCACGATGTCGGCATCGGCGCCGGGCGCAACGATGCCCTTGCGCGGGTACATATTGAAAATCTGGGCCGCGTTGGCCGAAGTAACGCGCACGAACTCGCACGGCGTCAGCTTGCCCGAATTGACGCCGGCGTCCCACACCACCGCCATGCGCTCTTCGACCCCGCCGCAACCGTTCGGTATCCTGGTGAAGTCGTCCTTGCCGGCCGCCTTTTGCTCGGCGCAGAACGTGCAGTGATCGGTCGCGGTGGTATGCAGGTTGCCGCCCTGCAGACCCTGCCACAATGCCGCCTGGTGCTGCTTGCCGCGAAACGGGGGGCTCATCACGTGGGCGCGCGCGAATTCGAGGTCGGTGCCGCGGTACACGCTGTCGTCGATCACGAGATGCCCGGCCAGCGCTTCCCCGTACACGCGCTGGCCCTTGGCGCGCGCACGCGTGATCGCGTCGAGTGCCTCGGCGCACGAGACGTGCACGATATACACCGGCGTGCCCAATACATTGGCAATCGCGATGGCGCGGTTCGCGGCCTCGGCTTCGACCTCGGGCGGACGCGACAGGGGATGCGCGCCCGGTCCCGTGCTTCCCTTCTTGAGCAGGTCCTGCTGCAACTGGTACACCAGCTCGCCGTTCTCGGCGTGCACGGTCGGAATCGCACCGAGCTCGAGCGCACGGGTAAAGCTGCGCACCAGGGTTTCATCGTCCGCCATGATGGCGTTCTTGTATGCCATGAAGTGCTTGAAGCTGTTGACCCCGTGTTCGCGCACCAGCGTGCCCATGTCGGCGTGCACCGACTCGTCCCACCAGGTGACGGCGACATGGAAGGTGTAGTCGCCGGCCGACTTGGCGGCCCAGCCGCGCCACACATGGTATGCCTCGAGCAGCGACTGCTTCGGATCCGGAATCACGAAATCCATGATGGTGGTGGTGCCGCCGGCCAGGCCGGCGGCGGTGCCGCTGAAGAAATCGTCGGCCGTGACGGTGCCCATGAACGGCAGCTGCATGTGGGTGTGCGTGTCTATCCCGCCCGGCATCACGTACTGGCCGGAAGCATCGATCACGTTCGCATGCGCCGGCGCATCGAGCTTGTCGCCGACGGCGACGATCTTGTCTTCGAAGCACAATACATCGGCCCGATACGCGCGGTCGGCATTGACCACGGTCCCGCCCCGGATAATCGTCGTCATTGACTTCTCCTTTCAGTGCATTGCGGATGCCGATCGATGCTAGTGCGCAGCCGCGCGCAGCGCAGGCAGCGTTCTGCCCTTCATGATCACCCCGTACACCAGCGCGGAAATGGCCACGCCGACGAACCACGCATAGGTGTAGACCAGCTTGAATCCTTCGCCCACGCCAGGGAACGAGGCCGGGAACGCGGCGTTCAGGAAGCCGGGCAGGTTCGGCAGCACGCCGAGCACGAAGGCGACGATGGCCGCCATGTTCCAGCCGTTCCCGTACGAATAGATGCCGTCGTCGCGGTACAGCTGCTCGACATCGAGCTCGGTCTTGCGGATCAGGTAGTAGTCGACGATCAGGATGCCTGCGATCGGTCCGAGCAGCGCCGAATAGCCGATCAGCCAGGTGAAGATGTAGCCCTGGGTCGATTCGAGTATCTTCCACGGCATCATCAGGATCGCGATCGAGGCGGTGATGTAGCCGCCGATGCGGTAGGAAATGTGCTTGGGCGAGAGCGCCGAGAAATCGTAGGCCGGGCCGACCAGGTTGGCGGCCAGGTTCACGCTGACGGTGTCGACCAGCAGGACGATGAGCGCGATCAGCACGGCGATGCCGGTCATGCGGCTGGCCAGGTCGACCGGATCCCAGATCGCCTTGCCATACAGGACCACGGTGGCCGACGTCACGATCACCGCCAGCGTGGCGAGCAATCCCATCGGAACCGGCAGGCCGACCGACTGGCCGATGAGTTGGTCGCGCTGGGTCTTGGCGAAGCGCGTGAAGTCGGGGATGTTGAGCGCGAGCGTGGCCCAAAAGCCTACCATCGCGGTCAGGGAAGGCCAGAATACGGACCAGAACTGGCCGGCTTTCTTGCCGCCTTCGACGAATTGCGAGGGCTGGTCGAGCAGCGGGCCGAAGCCGCCGGCCTTGACGTAGACCCAGCCGAGCAGCACGAACGAGATCAGGATCTTGAGCGGTGCGGTATAGGTCTCGAGTTTGCGGATCGACTCCATGCCGTGCACGATGTACCAGAACTGGATGGCCCAGAACGCGAGGAAGCAAAGCAGCTGGGCGCCGTTGATGCCGAGGCCGGCGATCTTGTCGCCGCCAATTTCCTGGCCGATCATCACGCCCAGCAGGGTGTAGATCATGCTGCCGCCGAACCAGGTCTGGATGCCGTACCAGCCGCACGCGACGACCGCGCGCATCAGGGCCGGAATCCGGGCGCCGGTGGTGCCGAACGACGAGCGCGCCAGTACCGCGTAGGGAATGCCGTACTTGGTGCCGGCGTGCCCGATCAGCAGCATCGGCAGCAGCACGATTGCATTTGCGAGGAACACCGTGACCACCGCCTGGTAGGCCGACATCCCGCCTTCCACCAGGCTGGCCGACAGCGTGTAGGCCGGAATGCACATCACCATTCCGACCCACAACGCGGCGAAGTGATACCAGCGCCATGTCCGCTGCGCCTCGGTGGTGGGCGCGAGGTCTTCATTCCATAAGTGGGTGCTGCCAGACAGGTCTTTACTCACAGTGTTTTTCTCCATGGTTGTCGAGGGTGAAAGACGAATTTCAGTGTATCTCAAAACCCCCTGCCAACGTAAGGAAATCGGACGCTCAGGCCAGCTGCGCGCGCGGGTTGCGCGGGTCCTGGGTCCAGTTCATGTAGTCCTTGCCGGTATCTTGCGGCACCATCGTGATGCAGGCCTCGACCGGGCAGGTGATCTCGCACAGGTTGCAGCCCACGCATTCGGCCTTGATGACCTCATAGGTGCGCACGCCGGCCGCGTCGATCAGCTGCGCGATCGACTGGTGCGAGGTGTCTTCGCACGCCACATGACATTTGCCGCACTTGATGCACTTGTCCTGGTCGATCTGCGCGATCACCGCGTAGTTCATGTCGAGGTACTTCCAGTCGGTCATGTTGGGCACTGCCTTGCCTGCGAACGCGGCGATATTCCGGTAGCCCTTCTGGTCCATCCAGCGCGACAGGCCGTCCTTCAGCTCCTCGACAATCCGGAAGCCGTGCAGCATGGCGGCGGTGCACACCTGCACCGAGCCTGCCCCGAGCGCGATGAATTCGGCCGCGTCGCGCCAGTTGCCGATGCCGCCGATGCCGGAGATCGGCAGGCCGCGGGTGGCCGGGTCGCGCGCGATCTCGGCGACCATGTTGAGCGCAATCGGCTTGACGGCGGCGCCGCAGTAGCCGCCGTGGGTGCTGGCGTTGCCGACCACCGGGAACGCCACCATGCGGTCGAGGTCGAGGTGGGTGATCGAATTGACGGTGTTGATCAGCGAGACCGCGTCGGCGCCGCCGGCCAGCGCCGCGCGCGCGGGCAGGCGCACGTCGGTGATGTTGGGCGTGAGCTTGACGATCACCGGCAGGCGCGAGTGCTTCTTGCACCAGCGCGTGACCATTTCGACATACTCGGGCACCTGGCCGACGGCCGCGCCCATGCCGCGCTCCGGCATCCCGTGCGGGCAGCCGAAATTGAGCTCGATGCCGTCCGCGCCGGTCGCTTCGACCAGCGGCAGGACCTCGGCCCACGCCGCTTCCTCGCACGGAAACATGAGCGAGACGATCAGCGCACGGTCGGGCCAGTCGCGCTTGACCTGCGCGATCTCGCGCAGGTTGATTTCCAGGCTGCGGTCGGTAATGAGTTCGATGTTGTTAAAGCCGATCACTTCGCGGTTCTTGCCGTAATGGGCCGAATAGCGCGACGACACGTTGACAGCGGGCGGATCCTCGCCCAGCGTCTTCCACACCACGCCGCCCCACCCCGCCTCGAACGCGCGCACCACGTTGTAGGCCTTGTCGGTCGGCGGCGCGGAAGCGAGCCAGAACGGATTGGGCGACTTGATGCCGCAAAACTCGATGCTCAGATCGGCCATGATGCAGCCTCCACGTTGGTCTGGATGTCGTTATGAATGGTGTGCGCGGCCAGCTTGCCGTGCTGGACCGCCTGCACCGTGAGGTCCTGCCCCGGGGCGACACAGTCGCCTCCCGCGTAGATGCCTGCCAGCGCGGTGCGGAAATGGGCGTCGACATGGATCTTGTCGCCTTCGCGCTTGAGCTGGCGCGCCATCGGATCGGACAGCCCGGCCGGGTCGATGCCCTGCCCGATCGCCTTGAAGACCGCGTCGGCGGCGACCTCGATGAAGGCGCCGGTGCGTACCAGGCGCTCGCCTTCGAGCATGGTTTGCTCGAAGCGCATGCCGCGCACCCGGCCATCGTCGTCGAGCAGCACCTCGAGCGGCGCAGCCCAGGTACGCACACGCACCTGGTTCAGCTTCGCGATTTCCTGCTCGTGGCCGGTCGCGCTCATCGACTCGATGCCGCGCCGGTACACCAGCGTCACATCCTGCGCGCCCAGGCGCTTGAGCTGGACCGCCATGTCGATCGCGGTGTTGCCGGCCCCGATCACGATGGCGCGCCGCGGCACCGGCAGCGTGGCCAGGTCGCTGGCCTGGCGCAGCGCGGCGATATAGTCGACCGCGGCCATGAGGCCGGGCGCATCCTCGCCGGTCAGGCCCAGCCTGCGGCTCGCGTTCAAGCCGAGCGCGAGGAACACGGCGTCGTAGCGCGCGTGCAGGTCGTGCAGCTGCAGGTTAACGCCGAGCATGCGGCCATGCCGCACCTCGATGCCGCCGATCCCGAGCAGGAACTCGACTTCCTTCTGCGCGAAGTCCTCGGTCAGTTTGTATCTGGCGATGCCGTATTCGTTCAGGCCGCCCGATTTTTCGCGTGCCTCGTAGACCACCACATCATTGCCCAGCATGGCGAGGCGGTGCGCGCACGACAGGCCGGCCGGGCCCGCGCCCACCACCGCGACCGTCTTGCCGGTCAGCGACGCACGCTGGAACGGGTGGCCGATGAAGCGCGCATGGTCCGTCGCATGGCGCTGGAGCAGGCCGATGCGGACCGGCTGCCCCTCTGCGTCGTGGTTACGCACGCAGGCGTCCTCGCATAAGATTTCGGTTGGACAGACGCGCGCGCAGCTGCCGCCCAGGATATTCTGGCCCAGGATGCCGGCCGCCGCGCCGTCGATGTTGCCGTCGTGGATCTTGCGGATGAAACTGGCCACATCGATCTCGGACGGACAGATGCGGCTGCACGGCGCGTCGTAGCAATACAGGCAGCGCGCACTTTCGATGGCGGCCTGGCGCGCGGTCAGGGCCGGCGCCAGGTCGGTGAATTGCCCGGACAATTCGCTGTTCGAGCCGGATGCTGGCGGCAGGTGCTTGAGTGACTCCATGTGTTCCACTCCTGGTGAAATGGTTTTCCATCTGTCGCCACAGCGGGGCCGCAACCTGCGCATGCAGGCGGCGGTCCGGCCAGGTCCTACTTCATTTGCGGGAACGCGAACTCGGCGCCGGCGCTGGCGGTGTTGGGCCAGCGCTGCATGACTGCCTTCTGGCGCGTGTAAAAACGCACGCCTTCCGGACCGTAGGCGTGATGGTCGCCGAACATGCTGCGCTTCCAGCCGCCGAAGCTGTTGAACGCCATCGGCACCGGCAGCGGAACGTTGACGCCGACCATGCCGACCTGGATCTGGCGCACGAACTCGCGCGCCACGCCGCCGTCGCGCGTGTAGATCGCCACGCCGTTGCCGTACTCGTTGGCGTTGATCAGCTTGACCGCGCTGCCCACGTCCGGCGCGCGCATCACGCACAGCACCGGCCCGAAAATCTCTTCCTTGTAGATGCTCATGTCCGGCGTGACGTGATCGAACAGCGTGCCGCCCACGAAGAAGCCGTTCTCGCGCCCCGGGACCGTGCAGCCGCGCCCGTCCACCAGCAGCGTCGCGCCCTGCTCGACGCCCTCGCCGATCAGTTTTTCGATGCGCTGCCGGGCGGCCGCCGAGACCACCGGCCCCATTTCGGCATCGGACGCCATGCCGTCGCGGATCTTGAGCGCCGCGGTGCGTTCGGCCAGTGCGCCGATCAGCTTGTCGCCCGCGTCGCCCACCGCCACCACCACCGAAATGGCCATGCAGCGCTCGCCGGCCGCGCCATAGGCCGCCCCGATCAGCGCATCGACCGTCATGCCCATGTCGGCGTCGGGCATCACCACCATGTGGTTCTTGGCGCCGCCCAGCGCCTGCACGCGCTTGCCGGCGGCGGTTCCGCGCGCATAGATGTATTGCGCGATCGGGGTCGAGCCGACAAAGCTGACGGCCTGCACTTCCGGGTGATCGAGCAGCGCATCGACCGCAACCTTGTCGCCCTGGACCACGTTGAAAACGCCGTCCGGCAGGCCCGCGTCCTTGAGCAGCTTCGCGTGCAGCAGCGAAGCCGATGGATCGCGCTCGGAAGGCTTGAGCACGAAGGTGTTGCCGCATGCGATAGCGACCGGGAACATCCACATCGGCACCATGACCGGGAAATTGAACGGCGTGATGCCGGCCACCACGCCGAGCGCCTGGCGCATCGACCAGGCATCGATCCCGCGCGCGATCTGCTCGGTGAATTCACCCTTGAGCAGTTGCGGGATGCCGACCGCGAATTCGACCATCTCGATGCCGCGCGCGACTTCGCCCTGCGCGTCCGCGAAGGTCTTGCCATGCTCGCGCGTGAGCATGGCGGCGAATTCGTCGGTGTGCTGCTGGCACAACTGCAGGTATTTGAAGAGAACCCGGGCGCGCGTGAGCGGCGGCGTGGCCGACCATGCAGGAAACGCCGCGGACGCCGCAGCCACGGCGGCATCGACTTCGGCGGCCGTGCCAAGCGCCACCCGCGCCACCGGCTCTCCCAGCGCCGGATTGAAGACGTCGGCGTAACGCCCGCCGGCCGTATCGACCTTTGCGCCGTTTATGAAGTGGGTAATCGTATCGAGTTCTCTCATCTTGTTCTTTCAGTCAGTCCAGGTTTTTCAGTACGGTTGCAAGCTTGCCGAACAACTCGTCGATGTGCTTCTTCTCGATCACGAGCGGCGGCGACAAGGCGATGATGTCGCCCGTGGTGCGGATCAGCACGCCGTCGGCAAAGGCCTGCTTGAATGCGGTGAATGCGCGCGCGCCGGGTTTTCCGGGAATGGTCTCGAGCTCGATACCGGCGATCATGCCGATCGAGCGCAGGTCGGTCACGTGCGGCAGGCCCTTGAGCGAGTGGATCGCATCTTCCCAGTAGCCCTGCACGCTCTTTGCGTGCTCCAGGATGTTCTGTTCCTTGAACACTTCCAGCGTGGCGAGCGAAGCCGCGCAGGCCAGCGGGTGGCCGGAATAGGTATAGCCGTGGAACAGTTCGATACCGGCCGGGCAGTCCATGAAGGCGTCGTAGATATGCTGCTTGCTGAACACCGCGCCCATCGGCACCACCCCGTTGGTGAGACCCTTGGCGGTCGTCATCAGGTCCGGCTGGACGTCGAAATAGTCAGCCGCGAAAGGCGTGGTCAGGCGCCCGAAGCCGGTGATGACTTCATCGAAGATGAGCAGGATGCCGTGCTTGGTGCACAGTTCGCGCAGCCGCTTGAGGTAGCCCTTGGGCGGCACCAGCACCCCGGTGGAGCCGGCGACCGGCTCGACGATCACGGCCGCGATGGTCGAGGCGTCGTGCAGCGCGACGATGCGCTCGAGCTCATCGGCCAGGTGCGCACCGTATTCCGGCTCGCCGCGGCAGTAGGCGTTCTGTTCCAGGTCATGGGTATGCGGCAGGTGATCCACGCCGGGCAGCAGCGGCCCGAACGTGCGCCGGTTGCCGCCGATGCCGCCCACCGAGATGCCGCCGAAGCCAACCCCGTGGTAGCCGCGCTCGCGCCCGATCAGGCGGGTACGCCCGCCCTCGCCGCGCGCCTTGTGGTAGGCCAGCGCCATCTTGAGCGCGGTGTCGACCGCTTCCGATCCGGAGTTGGTGTAGAACACGTGGCCGAAGCGATGGCCGGTATACTCCATCAGCTGTTCGGCCAGGTCGAACGCGGCCGGGTGGCCCATCTGGAACGTGGGCGCGAAGTCGAGCTGGCCGACCATCTCACGCACGGCGCCGACGATTTTCGGCTGCGCGTGCCCGCACGGCACGCACCACAGGCCAGCCGTGCCGTCGAGCACGGAATTGCCGTCAACGTCCTTGTAGTACATCCCTTCGGCCGACACCAGCAGCCGGGGATTGGTTTTAAAATCGCGGTTATTGGTAAATGGCATCCAAAACGACGACATTGATTCAGGTCTGGATAGATTCATGCGGCTCTCCCGAAAGTTTTTTAGAGCAAGAAATTAATTTACCAGTTGGCAAAATGAATGATGCAATAATAGTCAGCGGTACCGCGATGGCACAGATACACAAATCGCGAAACCGGCCAACCGTATAGGTAGCGTAAACTGTACAGTTTTTGCGCGGCGCAGCATAAGGAGTTGTGGATGGACCAAACGGCAGCGAAGACGGATGACATTGCTTCCGGCAACTGGCCGGTGCTGGCGATCGACCGCAACAAGCGCGGCAGCCTGGTCGATCAAATTGTGGCAGCGATCGCGCGCATGGTAAACCGGCGCGAATTGCGCATTGGCACCAAAATGCCCTCAGTTAGACAATTCGCAAAGTCAAATGGCGTCAGCACATTCACGGTGGTCGAATCGTACGACCGGCTGCTGACGCTGGGCCTGCTTTCGTCGCGGCGCGGCTCGGGCTTTTTCGTGGCCCGCAACGACCCGCTTGTTGCGCCGCAGCAACCTCCATTTCCCGCCACCCCGACCGCCATCGACGCGCTCACGCCCGAACTGTATTCCGGGGTGTCGGACGCGCTGCCGGTCGGGGCCGGCTGGCTGCCGCCCGAGTGGTACGGCGAAACCACCATCCTGGACGCGGTGCGCCACGCCATGCGCGTCCCCGCCACCCGTCTGCGCGGCTATGGCCACCCGCTCGGCTTTCCCACGCTGCGCCAGCACATGGCCGCCAGCCTGGCCGAAGACCTGTTCGCGGCCGAACCCGACCAGATCCTGCTCACGCACGGCGCCACCCACGCCTTCGACCTGATCCTGCGCACCCTCACCAAGCCGGGCGACACGGTGTTCGTGGAAGACCCGGGCTACAGCAACCTGCACTCGCTGATCCGCCACCACGGCTGCATCGCGGTCGGCATCCCGCGCGGCGAAGCCGGGCTCGATTTCGAGTTCCTGGCTGCGCAGGCCGCCGTGGCCCAGCCCAAGCTCATGTTCGTCAACACGGTGCTGCAAAACCCGCTCGGCACCTCGCTTAGCCAGGCCCAGGCGCACCGACTGCTGGGCGTGGCCGAGCAGTTCGACTTCTGGCTGGTGGAAGACGATATCTACCGCGAGCTGGCCGGGCGCGGCGACGCGTCGCTGGCCGCCATGGATGGCCTGCGCCGGGTGATCCGGGTCGGCAGTTTTTCCAAGACGCTCTCGCCGGTGCTGCGGGTCGGCTCGATCTGCGCCTCGACCTCGCTGATCCCCGAACTGCTGCGCGTGAAGATGCTGACCGGGCTGACGACATCCGAAATCAATGAGCGCGCGGTCTACCACGCCATTTCCGCACGCCCGTACCGGCGCATGGTCGAACGCCTGGCCGCCCAGCTCGAGGCTGGGCGCGAGCGCACCATCGAACGGCTGCGCGAGGTCGGCATGGCCCCGCTGGCCAAGCCGCGCGGCGGCATGTTCGTGAGCGCAGGATGGCCGCAGCCTCCCACCCCGGACTGGAATGGCAAGATCATCGCCGACCTTGCCCTCAAGTCCGGCATCCTGCTGGCGCCGAACGAGTTTTTCATGTTGCGCCCATCGAGCTCGATCTGGTTCCGCTTCAACGTCGCGTATGCCGCCGATACGCCCTTGCTGAGCCAGTTCCTGCAATCGATCCGCTGAAGAGACAGACCCGATCATGACCGAAACCTCGAACCCGTTACAGAGCGTTAGCACGAAGCGGCGCGTGATCAACCGCGACAAGCTCGAAGCCGATATCGTCGTGCAGGCAGTGCGCGTATTCGCCGAACGCGGCTACGAAGGCGCCTCGGTGGCGACCATTGCCGAGAACGCCGGCCTGTCCAAGCAGAACCTGATGTACTACTTCCCGACCAAGCAGGCGCTCTACCAGCGTGTGCTTGACGACGTGCTCGACGAATGGCTCGAACGCATGGCCAAGCTGGCCGACCCCGAGCAGGAACCGCGCGAGGTGCTGCGCGCCTACGTCCAGGCCAAGCTGCGCTTTTCGCGCGAGCATCCGCTGGCCTCGCGCGTGTATGCGCTGGAAGTGATCAGCGGCGCGCCGCTGTACGGCAGCCAGATCCGGAAACGCGTGGTGCCGCTGCTGCGCAAGGACATCGAGGTGTTCGAGCGCTGGGCCAGCGAGGGCAAGATCGCGCCCGTGAACGTCACCCACCTGCTGTTTGCAATCTGGGCGATGACGCAGTCGTACGCCGATTTTTCAACCCAGATGGCGCTCGTGCTGAACCACAGGCAACTGACGCGCAAGGACTGGGACGACGCCGAAAAAATGATCATCGACATGGTGCTGGCGGCGGTCGGACTGTAGCCGACGGGGTACGGCGAAAGGCACTACAGGTACGGGATGTACACGATCCCATCGCCAATCGCGCCGATCAGCGCCGCCTGGTTCTCCGGGCTTTCACTAAAGCCCATCAGCACGTCGGCAACGCTGCCCTCCTTGCGGTCAAGTACGCCAGTCCAGTACTCGATTCCTTTGGCTTCACCCGCCCGATGCAGCACGTTCTGATAGAACTTGCCGACGATTTCGAGGTTGCCGGGCGCAGCCCCGTACAGCGTGGCGAATTCGTGCGAGGCAGCAAAGCCGGCCGCGACCGACTCCAAGGTCATGCCACGGTCCATCGCGCCGATCCAGTAACCGAGGCCGCCCGCATCGGCGGCGCGCCCGAAGGCCGCCTGGTAGACGCGGTACACCTTGCCGGCGGTGCCGTCGGCATCGAAAGCCACCGTGGCGTCGGAAAATACGACGCGCTCGATTCCCGCCAGGGTGGCGGCGACGCCGTTCTGAGTGAAACTCACCGTGCCGCCGGACTGCGTGAGCGTGCTGCCCGCCTTGGGCGCGTTCACCTGCAAGATGTCCATGCCGCCCCGGCCATCGAAGTGATTGACGCCGACGGCCGCCTGGAACCTGTCGTCGCCGGCCGAGCCGATCAGGCGTTCGCCGCCAAAATTGGCCTTGTACACATGGCCGTTATCGAACCGGTTGGTGTACGTGGTCAGGCTGCCGCTGCCGGACAAGGTCACGATGTCGCTCAGGCCGTCGCGATCGGCGTCCTGCGCCAGCGAACGTTCGCCGGCCGGCGTTGTCCACTCCATGCCGAACGTGCCATCGCCGCGGTTCAGGTACACCACGGAATCGACTGTGCCGCCCGCAGTCGAGGCCAGGATGTCCATCTTTCCGTCGCGATTGAAATCAACCGGGCTGAGCACCATATACCAGCCGGCATCGGCCTTCTTGGCTTGCGGCAGCCGTAAGTCTGTCTCATCGCGAAAGTGGCCGCTGCCGTCGTTGACCAGCAACTGGATATACGGCGTGCGGTAGAACTCGTTGTTGGCGCCGCCATTGGTCACGCTCAGCATCAAGTCGGCGTAGCGGTCGCCATTGAGGTCGATCGCCTTGACGTCGAGAACGATCTCGCGGTCCACGCCGCTGCGCGGAAGGTCGATCGGCGCGGCCTTGCTGAAGTTGCCTGTGCCGTCGTTGAGCAGCACCTGCGAGGCGGGCTGTCCCGGCGACCCGTCCCATGTGCCGAGGATCAGGTCGAGGCGGCCGTCGGCATTGACGTCGAGCATGCCGGAAAACGTGTAAGTGAGCGGCAGCTTCAGGTCGCCCGCCTGCACCAGGATCGCGGGCAACAGGTCCGGGCGCGACGCGAAACGCCCGGTGCCGTCGTTGAGGTAAAGGACGTTGCCGCTGCTGAGGGTGTTCGACAGCACATCCGCATAGCCGTCGCCGTTGACGTCGCCGGTGCTGCCGCCGTGGTTCAGCGCATTTCCCTGGACCAGCGTGGCGCTGATATCGGCCAGCTTGCCGGTCGGCTGCGACGACAGATACAGGTGGTTCTTTCCGCCTGCGAAAGGCGGCGCGTCGTCGCCGAAATCGAGCTGGAAGATGTCGCTGATACCGTCGCGGTTGAAGTCGGCGACCAGCATGCGGCCACCGCCGGTGATGGCCATCGGACTGCCCGCTGCAAACACGGTGGCCGAGCCGTCCGTGTAGCCGCCCCTGCCATCGCCCAGAAAAATATACGACGGCGCAAGCCCGGTGCCGGTGCCCATCTGCGTGACCATTGCCAGATCCCCGACGCCGTCGCCATTGAAGTCGCCTGGCCGGAAATCGGAAACGCCGGTGCCCGCCGGCGGCTTCGTGCCAACGCTCGTGACCGCCGGCCGGAAGCTGCCGACAAAGCTCGAGCGTGCGATGGTGGTCTCGTCCGAGCCGGCGCCGCCAAACGTGATGGCCGCAATGCCGTGCAGGATATCGGTGCCGCTGTCGCCGTAACTGAAGTGTTTCTTGACCGTAAACGTGTCCGTCGGCGCATCGTAGGTGATCGTTGCCGCGCTCGACGGCTCGAAGTAGTAACTGACCGTGTCCTTTCCGCCCCCGCCGATATAGGTATTGTTGCCCCCACCGCCATGGAAATTTTCGTCGGCGCCACTGCCGGTCATCAGGTCATCGTAAAAGCTGCCCTGGACGACGCGGACGTTGACCAGGGTGTCGACCGTGCCGAAGCCGTCCTCGGCCTTGCCAGCCAGCAAATCGACCACCACGCCTTTCGGGGATCCCCAGTAGGCCGCGGTGGCCCATCCGCCCAGCGCGGTAATGGTATCGTTGCCGGCGCCGCCAACGGCGATGGCATTGCGGATGGCAATTGTGTCGTCGCCCGCCTCGCCGTAGATGATGCTGCCGTCAGGCAGGGCCAGCTTCTCCTGGTCGAGCATATCGTTGCCGGCTGTTCCGCGATATTCCATGCAATCCTTCATTGGGTTGTTTTGCGCAGCGAGTTGCAAACGCGCCATAAATTATAGCGACGAAGTGTTAATTTTGTGAAACTATTAATCCAACAGCGCGTATTGCGTCCATGCACGCGCTCGCTGTGTTGACACCATCGTCAGCGGATATTGAGAAATTGATTTGCCGCTAATCCATCCTGGCGACCGCTTATCCCTCCGTTCATGCGCTTCGTCGGATCTCGCTCGATAGTAAAAGGCGTGTTTGCTACAGTCGCTCCATCAACCCTGGTCACTGGAGAACCTGCATGAAAAACGCCAAATTCGAATCCTTTATCGTCCTGCTCGAAGACATGGGCCGCGCCTTCGCCAAGACCGCGCGCTACGGCCTGCGCGCAGCCGCCACCATGTCCTGGCCCGCGCTGCTGGCCGCCTGCGTCGCACTCGCACTGACCATCACGATCTTGCCGCTCGCGCTGTTCCTGTTCATCGTTTTCATGGCGGTCAAGCTGATTGCGGCGGCCATGGTGCTCAATGGACGCAGGCGCAAGAGCTTGCCGGCTGGCGGCGACGGAGAATAAAGTGGGGGCCG
>JBAQKU010000580.1:0-4822 GCA_049301315.1 Telluria sp. | reverse complement strand
CGCCGTCATGCCGCGCGCGCTGGCGGGCGCGCTCGCGCTGGTGACGCTCGCCTACACCATCGCCTGCGTACGCGGCCTGCTGCCGCTGGAGGCGCCCGGCCTCAATTCCTTCGCCAACTACCTGAGCCCCTACAACGCGCTGCGCGTGGCCAAGGGCTGGTTCTGGGCCTTGCTGCTGCTGCCCGTGCTGGCGCACGACGCCGGGCCCGGCCTGGAACGCCTGCGCACCCACTTCATGCCCGGCATGCTGGCCGGCTTCGCGCTGGCAGCGCTCGCCGCCACGCACGAACGCATCAGCTTTCCGGGCCTGCTGAACCTGGCCAGCGACTATCGCACCAGCGCGCCGTTTTCCGCCATGCATACCGGCGGCGCCGCGCTCGACGGCTACCTGGCGCTGGGGTTCGCGCTGCTGGCGCTGTGGCTGGTCAACGGCACCACGCGTCTCAAGGCCGCCCTCGCGCTCGCCCTGCTTGCGCTGGGCGCCTACGCCGGCCTGACCACATTCTCGCGCGCTCTCTACCTTGCCTACGGCGCCGCCGCGCTGGTGCTGCTTGCCCTTACACTGGCGCCCCGGGTGCGCCAGCGCGCCCTGGGCTTGCATCACATCGGGCTGGCCAGCGTGCTGCTCGCGCTTGCCGCCGCGGCGCTGCTGCTGGTGTTTTCCGGCAGCGGCTACCGCGGCTTGCTGGCCGCGCTGCTGGTAGTGTGTGCGGCCGCCGTGCTGGGCATGCAGCGCATCGGCTTGAGCCAGTTGCTGACGGGCCTGGTGCTCGGCAGCGGCATCGAGGCCGCTCTGGTCACGGTGCTGAGCCTGCCGGGCGGCAGCGCCCCGGCCGGCTTCCTCAAGCCGCCCTACCTGCTGTTCGCGCTGTCGTGCGCCGCGTTCGCCATCTCCAGCATCCGTCCCGGGCGTCCGGTGCCGGCGCTGGCCGCCTTTTTTGCCATGCTGCTCAACCTGGCTTACATCGGCTGGCATTGGAACGGCGCTGCCGGCTTGCGCGGCAGCGTTGGCGCCATCGCACTGGCGGCCGGGCTGGTCGCACTTCAGGCCAGCAGCAGGCGCGTTCCGTGGGCGCCCTCACGCGCCAGCGCGGCCTGTGCGCTGGCGGTGGCGCTGGTGCTCGGCTTCACCGTCCCCGTGGCCGGCAGCTATTACGCAGCCGAGCGTTTCGCCAGCACCTCGGCCGACCTCGACACCCGCCTGATGCACTGGCGGCGCGCGCTGCTGATGATGGACCGCGATGCCGCCAGCGCCATGTTCGGCATGGGCCTGGGACGCTATCCGGCCATGTTCTACTGGCGCAATCCGGCGCGCGAGACGCCGGCCTCGTTCGCCTATTTCGATGAGGGCGGCAACCGCGCCCTGCGCCTGTTCGCGCCCCAGTATGCGCGCGGCTATGGCGAGGTGATCCGCATCCTGCAGCGCCTGCCGATCGCACCGCATACCGACTTCGTGCTGTCGGCCGACGTGCGGCGGCGCGACAAACGTGCGCTGGTCGATATCGCGTTGTGCGAACGCCAGTTGCTGTATCCGCAAAACTGCTTGCGGCTGCCGCTGCGGCTCGGTCCGCCCGATGCCCGCTGGCGCCACTATGTGCTGCCGTTTAATTCAGGAGTGCTCAATGGGGCGGGATGGATCACGGGCGCGCCGGTTCAACTGGAGATATCGATAGGCAACGAACACATGAGCGTCGACATCGATAACCTGAGCATCGTCGATGCGGCCAGCGGGGCCGAACTGCTGCGTAACGGCAGCTTTGCGAAGGGAAACGAGCGCTGGTTCTTCAGCAGCGACCGGCACCACCTGCCGTGGCACGTCAAGAACCTTGCGCTGAACCAGTATGTGGAACAGGGCTGGTTCGGACTGGCCGCGCTGCTGTCGCTGGTGGGCGGCGCCGGCGTGTGCCTGGTGCGGCGCGCCTTGCAAGGGGAAACCGAGGCCGCCGTGTATGCGGCGGCGCTGGCCGGTTTCTTGATTGTCGGGCAATTTGACAGCCTGCTCGACGTGCCGCGGATCGCCCTGATTTTCTACCTGTTCCTGTTCGCGGCAGTGTTGCGCCCGGCCCCGCTCAACCCGGCCCGCGCGCGCGCGCCGGTTCGTAGCGGCCCGGCGCAATGATGGAATCGGGATCGAGCGCGGCCTTGATCTGGCTGATTGTTTTCCAGAATACATCGGAGTGCGGGTCGAGGTCGGCCATCGACTGGTTTCCCACGCGGTAAGGAATGTATCCGGCCTGCATCGCCATATCGAACAAGGTCTTGTAGCACTTCTTGGCCCGCTCGACCTCCTCCGGGTCTTCCTTGTCGTACGCGACCGTCAGCACGCCGCCCAGCGCGCGCTCGGTGATCATGCTGAAGGTGGCGAACAGGTCGAAGCCATACTCCTTGAACACCGGCTCGACCAGCGCATGCAGTTCCAGCAGGTCGGCGCCGCGCATCGGGACAATGGGCGAAATCCAGAGCATGCCGCAATTGTCGGCGGCCGGATCGGCGTGGCGCGGAAAATCGGGCGGCAAGCCGCCGCGCCGGCGCCAGTAGGCACCGGCCAGGAAACGTCCGTTCGGGATGCCGCGGTTCATCGCAAACAGCGATTCGCCAAGCACAACCTGGGCCGCCAACTTGCGGCCCGCGTTGGAGTTGCCCAGCACCCGGGCCAGCATCGCACCGAGGCGCAGCTTGCCTTCGGTCAGGAAGCTGGCCTTGGCCGCGGTGCCGCGCAGCGCCTTCTTGAGCGCCGAGCGCGCGGCAGCGACCTGCAGCCGGCTGCCGTACAGCGCGCCCGACACCACCCAGGCGCCGATGCCGGCGCGCTCGCGCAGCGTGGCGCGCAAGGGATCGGGCAGCGGCACCTTGCCGTGCGCCTGTTCGCGCGGATACACCGTGCCACCGGAAATCACACGCAGGTCGTTACCGATATGCAAAATACTGCGCAGGGTGCCGTTCAGGCGCAAGGGGCGCAGCGCATCGACCACCGGGCCGATGTCAGCGTGGCGCGGCACCGTGCAAATGAAATGGTTCAGGCATTCCGCCTTCGGCATCAGCCAGATCCCGACCCGCGTGACGACACCGAAATTGGACTGCGTGAACAGGCCGTCGAGGAACGGCCCTATGCCGTAGGGGAACAGGTAGGTGGTGCGCGCATTCGGGTAATGCCCGAAGCCGGTGTCGAGCACCTCGCCGCTGGCGAGCACCACCTGCATGCCGGCGATGTGCTGCAGCCGGTTGCCGTAGGGCGAATGCCCGAAGCCCCGTTCCAGGATGTTGCCCATCAAGCTGGTATCGGGTCCGGCGCCGGTGCAATCCATCCACAGGTCGACATTATTGTCGCGCAAATGCTGCGACAACTGCTGCTGGGTGACGCCCGGTTCGATCACGGCGTAGGCCAGCGTCGGGTCGACCGCCAGGATACGGTTCATGCGGCTCAGTTCCATGACGATCTGGCCGCTCGTGACCGCGCAGGCGTCGCCATAGCCCCAGTTCTTGCCGGTGCTGATCGGATAGATCGCGATTTTTTCGCGCGCCGCGATCTGGACCAGCGCCAAGACCTCGGACGAGGAGCCCGGATACACCACCGCCAATGGAATGGTGCTGCGCGCGGCGGTGCTGCGCGCATAGCGCTCCAGCGTGAGCGGGTCGGAGCGCACGTGCGCAAGGCCGAGCACCTCGCGCATGGCGGCCAGCGCACTGGCGCCGCGCTGCGCGGCTTCGGCCGGTGCGCCTTGATTCGCTTCGAGCGTTGCCATCCTGATCAACCCCTAGTTGCGGCCAGCCATGAGGCGGGCCGTGATGCCGGGTTCGTCCCAGGCCGGAAAAAAATACGGGTAGAACGAGCGTTCCTCTTCGTGCTGCTCCATCAGGCCGCCCCACCTGCGGATCTGTTCGCCCATGTAATCGAGTTCCAGGCGCAGCAGCACCGCCGGCGCGCCGACCCGGGTACAGGGACGCTCGCCGCCGAAATCCCTGAAACCGAGCATGCGCTTGTAGAACATGACATGGCGTGGATTGACCTCGATCACGTAGTCGGTAAAGCCATGGATGTTATGGGAATAGATATAGGAAATGTGGATCAGGGAGGCGAACACGCGCTTGGTCACGCCCTTGTCGATGGCCAGGCGCGAAGGCTCGCACAGGCGCCGGCCCTGGTTGCGCAGTTCATCGAGCTTGTCGCGGAAATTTTCGTCGGCCGGCAGGCTGGTGTCGCGGTCCAGGCACAGGCTCATGGTGCCGACGGTGATGCCGCGCGTTTCGGCGTACAGGGTGATCTTGTTGGTTTCGTGGTGCTCGAGCGGCTCGACCTCATAGCCGCGCCAGCCGTACATTTTGCGGATCAGCAGGCTGGCCGCTTCGCGCCGGCCGGCCGAATTGGCCATCCGGATATGGAAGATCTGGACATCGATGGGATGCTCCAGGTTCGCATCAGATGCGCGCTCGCCAATGCACAAATCGCGTAACCCGCCGCGAGTTTCAAACGAAGCAATGGGTTGCTCATCTTGAAGCATGAAATCGTCCTCCGCGTGACCCGTCTACACCGGCTGGCGGCGCGAACGTAAATATGTCTATATAAGACAAGGTCATGCATGAGAAGTTCCGTGAGGCGAAACATTTTTCTTTCCGGGCGACAAAGCGGATCTGTCGGATTACTTGCCAGTGGCGCCCGCAGGACAGCAAGACGCTCCCGTCCCACGCGCCAGGCCATTGATTGTAAAAGAAAAAATACGATGGAATGGAAACTGCTTAAGAGGTGCCAACGGCTGCAAACTTGATTGCCGGGCCAAGAGTCGGTTCCTTATTGTTACTACTGGAGATCGCACCATGAAACTCG
>JBAQKU010000579.1:0-1707 GCA_049301315.1 Telluria sp. | reverse complement strand
CCGTCAGGTCGTGCTGTTCGGGCACGCCGGGCAGCTCGGTGGTGCGGCGGATCCGCTGGTCGCCGCGCAGGTCGAAATGGAGCACGTCGCCGTGCGCGACCAGCTGGAACACGGTTTGCAGCAGGTGGTAGCCGTCGGCGCGGCGCCCGTTCACGTGCAGGAACAGGTTGAGCTTGGCCGGCGCCGGGCAATGGTGCAGTGAGCCGTACCGCACGCTTCAGGCCTGCGGGTCGATCACGATGCGGATCGCCAGCTCGTCCGAGGTGGCGCTGGCGCTGCGTTCGGCATCGATGCGGCGTGGCACCGGATGGGCCGCGCTCTCGTCCTGCCACGCCACGAAGCGCAGGCGCCAGCCGTCGCGCGTGGTCACGCTGTCGTTGGCGGGCGAGGCGACGAAGCGCTTGCCGTTCTGGTCGGTCGCGTAGCCTTGCAGCCAGTCGCGCAGGCCCGACACCGGCAGCGACCAGCCCAGTGCCTGTTCGGTCAGCGTGTCCACATCGCGCGCCACGCGCGGCGCCTGGCCCGCCTGGATCAGGGTCGCCTCGCCCGCGGTGACGCTGATCTGGGCGATGGTCTGGCCCAGCGGGGAGGCAAGGCTGACATCGATGCGCGCCGGCGTCTGCGACCAGGTGAAGGCGCCCGTGAGCGATTCCGGGTTGGCGTCCTTGCTGTAGTTGACCGTCAGGCGCCCGCTCAGGCCGATCGCCTCGCGGTAAGCGGCCACGGGTGCGTGCGGGGCGGCGGCGCAGCCGGACAGCAGCACGGCGGCAAACAGGCAGGACAGTCGAAGAGATGGCATCGGGCACGCATACGGTTGGGCGAAAATGGGAGTGTAACTGATCGCGCGCGCGCGCGGTTCATGCGCGGCGCGAGAGCGCGCCGTCATCGGCCCTGCCGGACACGCCGAGGCTCACAAACTCAGGTTCAGGCGCGCCAGCGTGCTCTTGAGGGTATCGTTTTTCGGGTCCTTGGCGCGCGCTTCGCGCCACAGTTTCTGGGCGTCGGCCTTCTGCCCTTTTTGCCACAGCACCTCGCCAAGATGCACCGCGATCTCAGGGTCGCTGCGCAGGCTGTAGGCGCGCCGCAGGTGCTGCTCGGCCTCGTTCAGGTTGCCAAGACGGTACTGCACCCAGCCCATGCTGTCCATGATGAAGGGATCGTCCGGCGCCATCGACAGCGCCTTGCCGATCAGGGCCAGCGCTTCCTGCAGGCGCACATTGCGCTCGGCCAGCGAATAGCCCAGCGCGTTGTAGGCGTGATGGTTGTCCGGCGCCTGCGCCATCACCGCGCGCAGGGTCGCTTCCATCACGTCCAGGCGCCCGGTTTTTTCGGCCAGCAGCGCGAAATCGTAGAGCAGGTCGGGGTTCGCGGGAAAGCGTTTCGCACCGGCCTCGAGCACGGCATACGCCTCGGCCTGCTGGCCCGCGTCGCGCAGGATCTGGCCCTGGGCCAGCACGATCTGGGCCTGCTCGGACGGCTCGTTCGGCGCGAGCGCGGCAAGCACCGTGCGCGCCGCGCCCAGGTCGCCCTGCTTGCCGATCAGTTGCGCGCGCTTGATCTGGGCCGCCACGTGCGCGCGCGGCTCGTCGGTATCGATCTTGTCGAGCCATTGCAGGGCCGCCTTGAGGTCGCCGCGCTGCTCGGCCAATTGCGCCAGCATCATCAGCACCTTGGACGGATCGCGCTCGTCGTCGGGACGCGCGGCGA
>JBAQKU010000578.1:0-4002 GCA_049301315.1 Telluria sp. | reverse complement strand
ACGATGCGCGGCGCGATGTCCAAGGTCCTCAGGTTTACGCGTTTTTCCCTGAGCGACCTGGCCGCGGCCGCCGGCCCGGCCATCGCGCTGATCGCCGTGCTGTGCGCCGTGGCCTACCTGCTGGTCGATCCGGCGCCGCCGCGCCAGGTGCGCATGGCGACCGGACAGGAGAACAGCGCGTATGAAGAGTTCGGAAAAAAATACGCGGCGCGCCTGGCCCGCCACGACGTCGAGGTAACGCTGGCGCGCTCGCTCGGCTCGCAGGAGAACCTGCAGCTGCTAAGGCAGGGCAAGGTCGACATCGCCTTCGTGCAAAGCGGCTCGACCGAGCAGGCGCAAGAGCAGCGCGGCCCCCTGGTGTCGCTGGGCAGCCTGTTTACCGAACCGGTCTGGCTGTTCCTGCGCGATGGCGCCGGCGCCACCGAGCTTACCGCGCTCAAGGGCATGAAGATCAACCTGGGGCCGGAAGGCACAGGCGTGCCGAAACTGTTCAGGCAGGTGCTGTCGGTAAACGGGGTCGAGCCCGTGCAGCTCACCCTGGGCGCGCTGGAAAACACGCCAGCCACGGTCGAACTGCTGGAAGGGCGCATCGACGGCCTGGTGTTCAGTTCAGCGCCGGAGGCGCCGCTGATCCAGATGCTGCTGCAAACGCCGGGTATCAGGCTGTTCGATTTCGTGCAGGCCGAAGCGTACACCCGGCGCCTGCCGTTCCTGTCGCACGTGGTGCTGCCGCGCGGAATTGTCGACCTCGGGCGCGACATTCCGGCCCAGGACTACCACCTGATCGCGCCCACCGCCACGCTGGTCGCGCGCGCCAACCTGCACCCGGCCCTGATCGACCTGTTCGTGCAGGCAGCCAGCGAGATCCACGGCGGCACCGGCTGGTTCCAGCAGCAGGGCCAGTTCCCTTCGGCGCGCTACACCGAGATTCCGGTGGCGCGCGAAGCGGCCAAGTTCTACCGGGACGGGCCGCCCCTGCTGCAGCGCTACATGAGTTTTTGGCTCGCCAATTTCTTCGACCGCATGTGGGTCGTGGTGGTGGCGCTGGGCGCGCTGCTGATACCGTTGTCGCGGGTGGTGCCGCCGCTGTACGTGTGGCGCGTGCGCTCGAGGGTGTACCGCTGGTACGGTCAGTTGCGCGCGGTCGAGCAGGCGCTCGAACAGGCGCATGGTGCGCAGCGCGCCCAGGCGTGCGCAGCGCTGCTGCAGCGCCTGGACGATATCGAAGAACGCGTCAACCAGATCTCGATACCGCTGTCGTTCGCGGACGCGCTGTACGGGCTGCGCAGCCACATCAACTTCGTGCGGCAGCGGGTGCGCAGCGCGGCCGCCGGGAGCGAGCCGGTGCGCGCCAAGTGAGGAAGAGGCGACACCGGGGCCGGTGATCGAACATCAGTACGCACGCAAACTCAGGCACCCACCCACGGCAAGCCTGCCTTGCACCATCCGGCCACGCTCTTGCGGTGGCCGGCGCTGTCCTTGTCGCCTTCGAAGCCTTCCAGCACATCGAACGAATTGGCGTAACCCTGTTCGGTCGCGAGCTTGGCCGCATGGCGCGAACGCACGCCGGAGCGGCACAGGAACAGCAGCACATCGTCCTTGCCGGCGATCCGGCTTAGCTGCTGCACGAATTCGGGATTGGGCGCGCCGCCCGGCCAGCCCACCCATTCGACCGCGCCGTGCTGGGCCTCGGGGATGGCAACCCGTCCCACCCATGCGCGTTCGGCATTGGTGCGCACATCGATCAGCTTGACCTTGGGGTCGGCCTGCACCAGCGCATAGGCTTCTTGCGGCGTGACCGCTCCGGCGTACGGCAGGTCCGGCGCACGCGCGCGCGCCTCGGCAAGAATGTCGCTGCATGATTTCATGGCAATTGTTTCGGAGTTGATGGCGCGTTTATTATAGTGGCAGCGCAGCCGCCTTGCGCTGCGCACCAGCGTGAGGCGAACTACCCGTCTTGGTGCGTAACGCACTAAATTGGTGCGGAATCAGGCGATTGCACCAGGCAGGTGCGCACCCTGAAGCGAGTTGCCGCAGCGCCACCCGGATTTCCGCCCTGTCACGGCCGCCGCCGCCGCTTGCCCGGGGTTTTTCCCTGGCATGGATTCTGCTATGATTCCGGTGAGTTTGGTCGCACGCAACCAGGGACGCGCATCAGTCCAGAGCGCACACTGTTGGTCGGCTCACCCCACATTTTAATTAGGAGAAACGCATGGCAATGACAGCCGCAGAAGTGTTGAAAATGGTAAAGGACAACGAAGTCAAGTTCGTTGATTTCCGCTTTGCCGATACCCGTGGCAAGGAACAGCACGTGACCGTTCCCGTGTCCCATTTCGACCTCGACAAATTCGAGTCGGGCCACGCATTCGATGGCTCCTCGATCGCCGGCTGGAAGGGCATCGAAGCGTCCGACATGACCCTCATGCCGGACCCGAGCACCGCCAACATCGATCCTTTCATGGAAGAGACCACGCTGTTCATGCAGTGCGACGTGATCGAGCCGTCCGACGGCAAGGGCTACGACCGCGATCCGCGTTCGATCGCCAAGCGCGCCGAGGCTTTCCTGAAATCGTCCGGCCTGGGCGACACCGCCTACTTCGGTCCCGAGCCTGAATTTTTCATCTTCGACAGCGTACGCTGGAAGATCGACATGTCGGGCTGCTTCGTGAAGATCGATTCGGACGAGGCTTCCTGGTCGACCGACAAGGAAATCGAAGGCGGCAACAGCGGCCATCGTCCAACCGTCAAGGGCGGCTATTTCCCGGTTCCTCCGGTCGACAGCTTCCAGGACATGCGCTCGGAAATGTGCCTGATCCTCGAAGCGATGGGCATCCCGGTCGAAGTGCATCACCACGAAGTGGCCGGCGCCGGCCAGAACGAAATCGGCACCCGCTTCTCGACCCTGGTCGAGCGCGCCGACTGGACCCAGAACATGAAGTACGTGATCTGGAACGTGGCGCACAGCTACGGCAAGACCGCCACCTTCATGCCCAAGCCTATCGTTGGCGACAACGGCTCGGGCATGCACGTGCACCAGTCGGTCTGGAAAGACGGCAAGAACCTGTTCGCAGGCGACGGCTATGCCGGCCTGTCGGACTTCGCGCTGTACTACATCGGCGGCATCATCAAGCACGCCAAGGCGCTCAACGCGATCACCAACCCGGGCACCAACTCGTACAAGCGCCTGGTGCCAGGCTACGAAGCGCCGGTCAAGCTGGCTTACTCGGCACGCAACCGTTCGGCTTCGATCCGCATTCCGCACGTGGCAAATCCGAAGGGGCGCCGCATCGAAACGCGTTTCCCCGATCCTCTGGCGAACGTCTACCTGTGCTTCGCAGCGCTGCTGATGGCAGGCCTGGACGGCGTGCAGAACAAGATCCACCCGGGCGAAGCGGCATCGAAAGACCTGTACCATCTGCCGCCGGAAGAAGACGCGCTGATCCCGACGGTGTGCGCCTCGCTCGAGGAAGCGCTCGACGCGCTCAACAAGGACCGCGAGTTCCTGACCCGTGGCGGCGTGTTCAGCGACAGCATGATCGATGCCTACATTGAGCTGAAGATGCAGGACGTGCAGCGCATGCGCATGACCACGCATCCGGTTGAATTCGACATGTACTATTCGCTGTAAGCACAAACTTGCATCGTTGTCAGCAGCTGTGATGGGGCTGACAACGAATGTGTAAGCGAGGTGTAATAAACGCGGGGCAAGCCACGGCTTTCCTCGCGTTTTTTTTTGAATGTTGTATATTCGGGCTGGGCCTTTTTTTTGCACGGATGAACGTGAACCAACGCTAATGGCAATGACAACCAGGTTTTTCGGATCGATCCGCCCGCTCGCGTTCGCGCTGCTGTGCGTGCCGGGCGCGCGCGCCATGGCCGACGCCCCGATCTATTTATGCGTGGATGCGAACGGACGCAAGGAGCTGACCGACACCAACCGCAACGGCTGCAAGCAGCTGTACGTGCCGGGCTCGATCCCGGCGCCCGCGCGCAGGGCCGAGG